>JAYURK010000137.1:0-36108 GCA_043756235.1 Ferruginibacter sp.
TGTTCAGGGCTAATCAACGAGGGGTAGTGGATGTAAAGTTTTTCCTGTTCAGGCTCTATAAACTTTTTGCGTAGTCCCCTATGTAATTAATGTGAGCCAAAAAAAGGATTACCAATTAGCGTAATCCTTTTTTAATTTAGCAATGACTAAATTAAAACCCAAAATATTGCTTAGCATTATTGTAGCAAATATCTTCAATCACTTTTCCTGTCCAAGGTATATCATTTGGTAACTCTCCATTTTCAATTTCTTCGCCAAACATGTTGCATAATAAGCGGCGGAAATATTCGTGGCGGGGGAAAGATAAAAAACTTCGGCTATCGGTTAACATACCTACAAACTTGCTGAGCAAACCCATATTGCTAAGTGCATTCATTTGTTTAATCATACCATCTTTCTGATCTAAAAACCACCAGCCACTGCCGTATTGTACTTTACCTGCCACACTGCCATCGTTGTAATTGCCGGCCATTGTTGCCATCAATTCGTTATCGGCCGGATTTAAATTATACAAAATAGTTTTAGCCAATTGATTGGTACTGTCTAAAATATTTAAAAATTTAGCTAAGGCTTTTGATTGAGAAAAATCGCCAATACTATCCCAACCAGTATCCGGACCAAGTGCCGACAACATTCTTGCATTATTATTGCGCAATGCGCCTAAATGAAATTGCTGTACCCAGCCTTTTTCATGATCCCATTTTGCAAACTCAATAAGCATAGCCGATTTTATTTTATGATTTTCGGTAAGGCTTAATGTAGAACCCTTTCTTACTTTATCAAAAATGGTATCAATTTCGGCATCGGTAAAATCTTCAGCATAAATTTGTTCTAAGCCATGATCAGAAACATTTGCTCCCATTGTTGCAAAAAAATCGTGACGGTTTTTTAAGGCCATTAAATAATCGCCATAGCTGCTTACGGCAATATTACTTGCAGCTTCTACTTTAAGCACATAGGCATTAAATGTTGCGGCATCATCTACATTCATGGCTTTATCAGGACGGTAGGCTGGTAAAACTTTTATTGGGCATTTATCTGTTTCAATTTTTTTATGATGCTCTAAGGTATCCGTTGGATCATCGGTAGTACACAAAGTTTTTACATTCATTTTGGTAAGCAAACTTTGTACGCTGTATTCTTTTGTCTGTAATAAAGCTGTTGCTTCATCATAAATTTCTCTGGCGGTGCCTGCATTCAAAATTTTATCAATGTTGAAATAACGCTGCAGTTCCAAATGCGTCCAATGGTATAATGGGTTGCGAAGTGTATAAGGAACAGTAACTGCCCATTGCTGAAATTTTTCAAAATCACTGGCGTTGCCGGTACAATATTTTTCGTTTATGCCATTGGTACGCATGGCCCGCCATTTATAATGATCGCCATATAACCATGCCTGTGTTAGGTTTGCAAAGTTGATATCGTTTGCAATTTGCTCTGGTGGCAAATGATTGTGATAATCAATAATGGGCATTGCTTTAGCAAACTCATGATATAAAGTTTGTGCCGTTTTGCTTTGCAGCAGGAAATTTTCGTCTAAGAATTTTTTCATATGACCTCACCCTCGTTCCCTCTCCACCTCATCCACCCTCCGGGCACCTTCTCCTAAAGGAGAAGGACAAAGGAATGAATCAGTTTTGAGGGAGGCCGGGCTTTTGTTTTTTAATTAAGCTTAAGTATTTTACTTTTCAACAAAAAAATCTTTATTTAAGTTTAGATTTTTTTATTCAAATTTAAGAATATGCTTTGACTCGAAAGGGCTGAATAAAGAACTAAATGTACAAGAGTGCGACGCCAATGAAGCTAAATTATTATATAAAGCTTGGTTCCAAAAAAAGAAGCCATCAAAATTTACACATTAACAATTAAGCCAAACGATGTAACCACCCTGGTTCCCCTTCAGGGGACAGGGGCTACAAACTCACTCCCCTCTTCCATGGAATAAAATCATCCTGAAGCCTCACCCTCTTTCCCTCTCCGAAGGAGAGGGACGGTGCTTTTGCACAAAGCCAAACATGTTGTTCTTCCATTTCAGCTTTTGTACATTTTTCATTCTTAAAGAGAGACTCCCCTCTTCCATGGAATAAAATCATCCTGGTTTAATAATACTGCTTTTGGAATAATTTCGCCACTTGCTGCTTTAATGCAATACTCCAAAATCTCCTCTCCCATTTGTTCAATTGTTTTTTCGCCATCAACTACAGGGCCGCAATCTATATCAATAATGTCGTTCATTCTTTTGGTGAGGTTGCTGTTGGTGCTCACTTTTATTACCGGGCAAACCGGATTTCCTGTTGGGGTACCCAGCCCCGTTGTAAACAAAATTAATGTGGCGCCGCTTGCTGCTTTGCCGGTGGTAGCTTCTACATCGTTACCCGGCGTGCATACTAAACTTAGCCCTGGTTTTGTTGCAGGCTCTGTATAATCCAGCACATCCACCACTGGCGATGTACCACCTTTTAATGCAGCGCCATTACTTTTTATGGCATCAGTAATTAACCCGTCTTTTATATTTCCCGGAGATGGGTTCATGTGAAAACCACTGCCTACACTTAATGCCTGGTTGTTGTAAGTGGTCATCAGGTGTATAAATTTTTTTGCGGCAGCTTCGTCAATGGTACGATCAATTAAATTTTGTTCGGCGCCACAGAGTTCCGGAAATTCTGCCAGTAATATTTTGCCACCAAGCGCCACCACTAAATCGCTGCAATAACCCACAGCGGGGTTTGCACTGATGCCGCTGAAACCATCGCTGCCACCGCATTTTACGCCGATGCATAATTTTGTAAGCGGCGCAGGTTTTCTTTCAATTTCATTTATCTCCACTAAACCTTCAAATGTTTTTTTAATGGCTTCTGCAATTAATTGCTCTTCGCTTTGCGATTGCTGCTGCTCAAAAATATATAAGGGCCTGTCAAAATTGGGATTAAGGTTTTGCAGATCATTTTTAAAATCTTCCACTTGTAAATTCTGGCAACCTAAACTTAACACTGTTACACCAGCAACGTTTGGATGATTTGCATAGGAGGCTAATAACTTTCCTAAAATACCAGCATCCTGCCTGGTGCCACCACAGCCTCCCTGGTGATTTAGGAATTTTATGCCGTCAACATTTGTGAATAACCTCACCCCAGCCCTTTCCAAAGGAGAGGGAGCAAAAGACCCTAATGAAGGAAGTTCTTTTCTTTCCTTATAAGCTTCAATTAAATTTTTTGTATAGCGTTTATATTTTTCTGTGACTGCATATCCCAATTCATTATGCAGTGCTTCTTTAATTACATCTAAATTCCTGTTTTCACAAAAAACAGTTGGGATGAACAACCAGTAATTTGCAGTGCCAACATCACCATTGCTGCGGTGATAACCATTAAAAGTTTTGTTGGCGTATTTTGAAACATCAGGGGCAGTCCATTTATAACTGCTATGCCTGAAAAAATAAGGTTCTGCCGCATGCTTAATATTTTCGGTACTCATCCAGCTTGCTTTAGCAATAAATTTTTGTGCAGTACCCACTAATACACCGTACATAATTACTTTATCGCCGGGTTGTAAATCGGTGGTAAAAAATTTATGTTTTGCTTTTACTTCATCCTGTAAAATAAAATTTTCGCCGCCGTATGTAATCGTCTCCCCTTTTTTTAAATCGGTTAATGCTACCAGCACATTATCTTTTGGGTGAACTTTTAAAACTTGTTGCTTCATTACCTGTTATTAGATTTTTATTTTTTCGTTGTGCATTACTTCTGCCATACCGTATTGTAAAATATCTTCCACATTATCCATTACTTTTTCGGCAAAGCCGGGAATAGTAGTTAAATCAGCATTCCATAAAGCTGTATTGGTTAATACATTTTTTACAACCTGCTGTGTTGCATAATTCTTCCATTGCTCATAAAAATATTTTGCCTGCGGATCTTTTATTGGATAACTGCTGTTATTAAAGTTACCATAAAAAATATCATCCTCCTCTTTTACCGCTTTCATAAAAACTACATAGGCAGCAAAACCTAGTGCTGCATTTTCAGGAAATGTTTTATACAATTCGGCATAGCACAACAGAACTGGCACAATACGCATTTGTAATTTAGAAGTAAAGTTAAGACTGATATTTATCCAGTGGTGCTCAATACTTGGGTTGCGAAACCTGTCTAAAACTTTACCGGCAAAAGTTATGGCATCAGCCTCAGGTAAATCATAAGGAATGGCTTTTGCTATTTCATTGCACATTAAATCGTTTACAAAATTTGAAATTACCGGGTTGTCCATCGCTTCTTTTACAGATACGATACCTGATAAAAATGCCACGGCGCAGGATAAAGAATGTGTACCGTTTAACAAACGCAATTTTAATTCTTTAAACAAGTTGATATCTTTTGTAATCACTACTCCTTTATCTGCTGCAGCAAAAGATAATACTGCAGCAATTTTTTCATCGCCTTCAATAGCCCATAAACTATATACTTCACTCATTGTTATCAATTCATCACAATACCCTAACTCATCCTGTAATATTTTTTGAGCAGCAGCGGCAGGTTTACCCGGCACAATTCTGTCTACTAAAGAATTACAAAAATGATTGTACTTTTCTAACCACTCGATAAAGTTTTCTTCCAAACCATTTAAATGTGCCAGTTCTAAAACAATAGCTTCTAATTTTTTTCCGTTATCGCTTATTAATTCTGTGGGCACAATTACCATTCCGCATTGATCGCTTCCATCAAACGCTTTATAACGTTCGTATAAAAAAGACAATAATTTGCCGGGATACGAAACCGGCGGATGATGATGAATATCATCCTTAACTAATTCTATGCCTACTTCGGTAGTGTTTGAAATAATAATTTGCATTTCAGGATTGTGGGCACATTTTAAAATTGCCCCCCATTCTTCCCTTGCAGCCAGCACACGGCTGATGGCAGAACATATAATATTTTCCGAAACCGGCTGTCCATTTTCTAAACCACGAATGCATAAAGTATATAAACCATCCTGTTTTTCAAAAGCAGCGGCATCGCCACCTGCAGTAGATTTTACCACAACAATTCTTCCATTAAAAATACCCTGGCGGTTAGCCTTATCAATAAAATAATCGGGCAGGCCACGCAGTAACACACCGGTACCAAACTGCAATACTTTTTCGGGAAGATCAAAAATTCCATCAGGTACATTTTCAACCTTACCGGTCTGTAAGTTTTTTAATGTAAATTTTGATAGCGTCATAATTTAATTTTATAAACTTTATTTACTCTGTACTTTATTTACTCTTTTTACTTAATTCACTCTTTCACTCCCCACTTTGCTGCCCACTTGGGATAATCATCATTAATTAATTTTGCCGGAGTATTACCATACCATGCATATCCATTTCTTCTTTCGTAATCAATTTCTGCAATAGTTTTTTTCCTTATCCCATCCCGGCTGCTAAAGAAAGGTTCGTTGGTTTCAAGGTCCATAAATCTTGCCCACATAATATTTTTATTATCGGTTACCAATACCCTGTCTTTTCCTTTTGGTGTACCCGGTGCATCAATCTCTGCAATTTTATACCCCACAATTTTTACTTTATCCAACCACTCCACTCCTGCTTTAACTGCGGTTTTAATTTCAGCACCCGGGTTATCAAAGCGCATTAAATAACGAAGTATGCCTACCGATTCCATTCCGCTTAAAGAGGGCAATTCATAAGCCCTGGCTTTTGCAGGCAATAATGTTTTTGCATCGTACTGTGCACACCATCCTGTTAAAATATCTTTTTGTTTTACCTGCGTTTTTAAAATGCAACTTATGCCACGCTGCACAGCAGCTGCACATTTATTGATGTATGTTTTATCAATTACTTCCATATCATTCACCCCTTCCAGCACATCAGTTAAAACATGCAGCACATTAATCATGGCATTATCGTTGTAGGTAATCTGGCTGCGGTAACTGCTAAAATCGGGATAAAACTGCGGCCAGCCACCATTGGCATATTGTGCTTTTAATAAATAATCAATGCCTTTTGTGGCTGCTGCTAAAAATCTTTTATCGTTTGATTTTTCAAATGCCTTTACCAAATATTTTATTTCTTTGGTGGTGGCGTTATTATCAATAGTAGCATCAATGCCATCAGCATAACCCGCCTGTATTTCTTTTAACTCTTCCTTGGTAAAATCACGTTTATAATTAATGGCAACAGCCTTAAAATGTTTTGGCCATCCGCCATTGCTGCGCTGAAATAACAACATGTTTTCTGCAACGGTATCTCTGCCAATTTTTGTATCAGTTACTCCGGAGGCTTGTTCAGCGCCAATTTTTTCACCTGTCGGATTCCATTTATAATCAAATACCCATGGAATATTATAATCGTTGATGCCAAAATTTGCAGGCAAATTATTTTTATGCCAACTGTAATCGCCGCCTTTTGTTTTGCAATTGTAATAATAAATTCGGTTACCCCATTTTAATGAATCTCTTTTTTCTTTTGAGGGTACCCAGTAAATTTCTGCATCAGCCATATTTTTTGCAAAGCTGCAATTGAGTAAATAAAATTGGGCGTCACGGTGGTAGCGGCCCAATTTAAATCCATCATCACCGGTAAACTTACAGTTTATCAATACAGTTTTAGAAGATTGTACATCACTTCCATCGTGCCAAATAGCAGCATTGTTATTATGACAAATGAAAGTACAATTTTCGGCCAGTGCCCACCCACGTGGACAATAAAAATCTACCCCGCCTTCCATTACACAATCTTTAAAATAATACATGCCTTCCCAGGTATTCCAGGGGCTAACCGTGTCGCCACCATAAGCACGAAAGATGCAATTTTTTACAACAAGCCTTGTAGTTTTAAAAGAACGCAAAGCCATTTGATGGCCACCGGGTTTTATGGTTTTCATATTACCAGCTTCCTTAGGGCAAACAATTTCTTTATCTGCCTTCGCCTCTTTTCCATAACTGTTGATGAAAGATAAATTTTCCAGGTTTATATCGTTACCCTGTAAATTTATAGCAGCCGTTCCGTAATCATCTTTATTATTGCAGCGCCATTCATCTCTTGCCAGCGAAATAGTTACACTTGTATTTTTAGGATCTTCTCCACGCAGTGTAATAAAATTTTTATCAATAAAAATTTTCTCTTTGTAAGTGCCTTTTTTTATAAGGATAATTCTTTGCCCTTTACTATCATCATTGGGCAAACTGTTTATCGCTTCCTGTATTGTTTTATAATTGCCATTGCCATTTGCATCCACAACAATATTATGCTGGGCAAACAAAAAATTTGGCAACAAAAATAATGATAGTATGAATAAGATTTTTTTCATTGTTCATTTTGCTCTTGGCAATGTGGTTAATTTAAGCATTTTGTAAGACCTCGCCCCAACCCCTCTTTCCACCCCAATAGCTATCAGGGCCAAAGGAGAGGGAACTGGAGTTGGGAGTTTTATAATTTAAAGAATCTTAACTAAATGACATTACCTCTTAGCGGTTGGGGTTTTTAATAACCATTTTACTAAATCTTCTGCTGCTTTATAATTTTCATATTCCGCAGGTAATTTTCTTCCATCCACATATTCGTTATACAACCAGGGATCTCCCGCTATCAATACTTTTCCTTTACCATAATTTGCAGTAGCAATAATTACATCACCTTCTTTAACTGCATTTGCAATAGCAGGAGATTTTATTTCTAATGCACTTACTTCTTTTAAAAACATTTTTGCAGGTGTTATAAAAACCGGGTTACCAGCACCTGGTAAAACCACTCCCTGTTCGTAAGTATCATTCTTCACCATGTTCAAACTTTTATCGGTAAATTTTACACCAAAAGCTGCAGACAATAAATTCAAATGCTGCAGATCGCAATTGTTACTGTCGTTAGCCAGTATTAATAATGTACCACCGGCTTTTACCCATGCACTAATGGCCGTAACATCGTTTGGCGCAACATAGTTGGGATTGGGATTATCTTTTTTATGATCGGCATCTACAATAATATACACCGATGCCGCTTTTAAATTTGCAGCCGTTGGCGCCCCATCTAAAGACGAAAGTTTGGCACCATGCCTTTCAAAAATATTTCCTAAAGTATAAAAACCAGGATGGCTTCTTTCTTCCCAGGTATAATGCCAATACACATTTGCCCCTGTAACATCTTTTCTTTTTTCGCTGTTAAAATAACGATCCAGTAAAACAGTTTTATTTTTTGCAACGGCCAGTGTTTTTAATATTTCCATTTCGTTGGCAGCCAGTAAAAAGGCACCCATACCTTTGGGATCGTTTACAATTACCGGCTCACTCATGTAGTAAGTAAAGCTGCCATCACGGTAAGGCTTACCCCCAAGTCCGCTTACTTTTACAGTGCCGTGTAAATTGGTTTGGCCATTCTCCTCTTTTATAAACTGTTTTAAAATACCATCGTAAGCTTTTTTTGCTATGGCAATTTTTGCAGCAGGCAAATATCCTTTGCGTACTCCTTTTGCAATGGCGTACGTAAACTGGCAGCTTGCACTGGCTTCAAAATAATTTTTTTCTTTGCCGGGGCCTTCATAATTAATTACATCATACCATAAACCTGTTTTTGTATCCTGTTGTTTTTCTATGGCATTTACCAAACGGCTTAAAATATCAATCAACGCTTTTCTTTTAGGATGCGTTGCAGGAAAATAATCCAGCACATCTACTAACGCATCGCTGTACCAGCCCATTGCCCTCGCCCAAAATAATGGCGAAGCACCTGTAGTTTTATTGGCCCATTGCTGCTGTTTGCTTTCGTCCCATGCATGATACAGCAATCCAGTTTTTGTATCTCTTGCATGTTGTTCCATCCAAATAAATTGATTAGCAATATCATTAAACGCACTGTCTTCATGAAACAGCATGGCATACTCTGCATAAAATGGCGCTCCCATGTACAGGCCATCCAGCCACATTTGATTGGTGTAAATTTTTTTATGCCAAAAGCCACCTTCGTTTGTACGTGGGTGTGTGCTTAGCTGGCTGCGTAAAAGATCTGCAGCCTTTTTATATTTTTCTTTTCTCGTAACACGGTATAACAATAAAACCAGCTTACCATTATTTACATGATCAATATTGTATTCTTCTTTTTCGTAGCCTTTAATGCTGCCATCGTCTTTTACAAAAAAGTCCATTTTTTTTTGAATGGAAGTAAAATAATTTACATTACCTGTATTCATCCACAGGCCTTCAAAGCCTTTAAGAATTACTCCCATATCGTAACTCCATTTGGTAGTGCCGCCAATGGGTATGGTATCTTTCCAGATGTTTAAAACTGTAGCGGCAAGTTTTTCTGCAGGCGTTTGTGAAAAAGCATTTGCAGAAATAGTTATCAATAAAATCAGCATTAATTTTTTCATGTTAATAAATTTACCCCCATCCCCTAAAGGGGAGTTATTCAACGTTAATATTTTTATTCGTAAACTGTAATTATTAAATTTCTTTTTTTACCAAGCTTTTGTAATTCTATTTAGCTTCATTGGCGTCGCACTCTTGTACTGTATCGCTTTATTGAGCATTACAGATTTTTTATTTTTTCTTTACTTTCAATTCGAAGCATCTTTTTCTTTCTTTGCCGGGTGAGCCATCCGCCAGCTGGCGGATGACTCACCCTACTTTTATGTTTTGCAAAAGCACCTGTCGTCCCTACGGGACGATGAAAAACTTCGATTCAATTTTCTACCCACCTTAAACTCCTACGGAGTTAAATAATTTATTAATTACCGCCGCCTTCAATCTTCGCTCTAATCTACTGCTTGGTTCCCCCTTTAGGGGGCGGAGGGGGTTTTCTTTTTCTTCTTCCTTTTGATCTCTGCAGGCTGCGGTATTACCCATCTTACCTCTGCATCTGTAACGCCAAAACCAGTTCTCAATTTTTGTTTTGCTTTTGTAACATCGGTGTTTAAAATGCTCACTGCCTTTGATCTTTCGCCCTGTACCATTGCAAGCACCGCTGCACTATCGGTGTATTTAAAATTGTTGAGCGTAATATTATCGCTGTTTAACACATACAAAACAGGATTGGTATTTTTGCTCAGCATGGTAACATTGTTCAATGTAATATTACTGGCCTCCTGTATATCTATTCCTTCATCGGCTTGTATTACCGCATTTTCGATAAGGATATTTTTAATGTGCATTTCAGGAATACCTCTTACCAATATTCCTTTTGCTGCGCCGTTGCAGGTAATATTTCTAAAATAAAAATTTTGAAACTGTGGCGTGGTTTCATCAACCGCTTTTGTTTCTACAACAGGCGGCTCTCTTTTTTCTCCGGCTAAAACCACGGGGTCTTTTGCCATATAATACATATCAAACAAAATAGCCTCGGCAGGAATATCTTTCATATTGATATTGTTCACATAAATATTTTCTACCATGCCGCCACGGCCACGGGTAGTTTTAAAACGCAAGCCAATGTCGCTGCCAATAAAAGTACAGTTGCTTACAAACATATTATTTACGCCACCGCTCATTTCGCTGCCTACCACAAAGCCGCCGTGAGCATGATAAACGATACAATTTTTTACAATCACATCTTTGGTTGGCATGCCTCTTTTGCGGCCATCCGCATCACGGCCGCTTTTAATAGTAATGCCATCATCGCCGGTATCAAAATTGCAATCTTCCAGTAAAGCATTTTTACAGCTTTCTAAATCTATGGCATCGGTGTTAGCACCGTACCAGATATTTTTTACTTTTAAATTTCTTACAGTAATGTGTTCGCTCATGGTAATATGCGTTGTCCATGCCGGTGAATTTTCAAAAGTTACACCTTCTATTAAAATATTTTTACATTGAGAAATGCGTATCATATTCGGACGCATATAATCTTTTACATCTTCAAAATCTTTTAAAGTTTTGCCTGTTGTAAGTTTTCCTATGTTATTAGTGAGCGCTGCTTTTAATGCTTTGGGAGAACTGTACCAGCTTTTACCTTCGGCAGATACTACACCGCCATAACTTTTTAAATGTGCTTTCCACTGGCTTTCGGTAAGTTTATCCTTTCTTAATGGTCTCCAGTAAAAACCATTGCCATTCATTATACCTTCGCCGGTAATAGCAATATTTTCTAAATTTTCGGCAACTAACGGCGACATACACCTTGCTGCATCCACCCCTTCAAAAGAAGACAGCACCAACGGATACTGATCAAAATCTTTTGTATAAATAATTAATGCGCCTTTTGCCAAATACAAATTGATATTGCTCTTCATTACAATGGGGCCGCTTACAAAACTTCCTCTTGGCACCATTACTACACCGCCACCTGTTTTTGCACATTCCTCAATGGCTTTATTAATCGCAACAGAATTTAATGTTAATCCATCTGCAACTGCACCATAATTTAAAATATTAACTGTGTCTTTTTTAAAATGCGGTGCATAAATTTTAGGTAATTCAAATGCAAACTTTTCTTTAAAGTCCGACGGTGCTAAATATTTTATCAAGGGCAAATTTTGGTCTTTAATGCTTTGACAAACCAATGATGCCATTGATGCAGCACCGAATTCGCTAAAGTGTGTATTGTCTTCTTCTTTGCCCTTATAATTTTTAAAATGATCTTTTGGAATATTTAAAAATAAACGTTTGCTGTTTTCTACACCTTCGGTTACAATTAAAGCTTCACTGCTTTTGTGCAGATCAATTAATGGTACTTTCATTTGTGCAGCTACTTCTTTTACAACGCCGGGGTAATCGCCATGCTGATCAACAAATTTTCCTGCTGCATCAAACTTGCGGCGCATTACCGGTGTAAGTAAAACAGGGTTGGCGCCTTTACTGCGTATGTCATTTACAAAACGAATTAAATTTTGTTTGTACAAAGTATGAGCCGGTGCCGAGCGGTTACTGTCTTCCAGTTTTTGATCGTTGTGGCCAAACTGTATCATTACGTAATCCCCGGTCTTTAAGCGACTCATTACAGTATCCCAACGATGCTCTGTTATAAAACTTTTTGTACTGCGGCCGTTTACCGCATGATTTTGTATTTCAATTTCATTGGTGAAGTAGTTGGGAAAAAGTTGTCCCCAGCCTCTTTCCGGATTATCATCGGTTGGTTTGTTGGCGCATGTGCTGTCGCCAATTAAAAAGATGGTGGGCTTTTTATCGGGCAATAAAAAAGCAAAGCCACTAAAACTAATTACTATTATTAAAAGGAAATTTTTCATATAACTGATGTGTGATGGAGGCATTCAAAATTGTTGCAATTTTAAATACGCTGTTTTATTTTTTTAATCTCTTTAATTTGATGCGTCTTTTTTCTCTGCGCCGGGTGAGCCACTCTTAAGGAGTGACTCACCCTCATATTTTGTACCCCTTTAATTCGGTGCATTTTTTTTTCTGCGCCGGGTGAGCCACTCTTAAGGAGTGACTCACCCTAAGTTCTCCGCCGCGGCGGACGGAGGGTTTTTCTATCTCAAATCATTTATGTTTACCTGATCCATATCGGTATAAATAAAATTTTCTCCGGCCATGCCCCAGATAAAACCATAATTGCTGGTACCGCATCCGCTGTGTATGCTCCATGGCGGCGAAATAATGGCTTCATCATTACTTACTACCAAATGTTTTGTTTCGGTTGGTTGGCCCATTAAATGAATTATTTTTTGATTTTCCGGAACATCAAAATAAAAATACGCTTCCATTCTTCTGTCGTGCACATGCGTTGGCATGGTGTTCCAAACACTGCCTTCTTTTAAAATGGTAAGGCCCATTACCAACTGGCAACTTTTAATACCATCGGCATGAATGTATTTATAGATCGTTCTTTGATTAGCAGTAAACAGTGCGCCCATTTCTGTGGGTGATGCTTTTTCTTTTTTCATTAACTGCACTTTGTAAGCTGCATGTGCCGGCGCCGACAACAAATAGAATTTAGCAGGCGATTTTTTTGATTTGCTTTTGAATGTTACTGATTGATTGCCTTTACCAATGTATAAACAATCCAATTTGTTTACCTCATAAACTTTACCGGCTACATTTATTTCTCCATCGCCGCCAACATTTATTATACCAAGCTCCCTTCTTTCTAAAAAATAATTTGCTTTTAATGCATCGTAAGTAACCAATGTAATAGTTTTATTTACGGGCACTACGCCACCGATCATCACCCTGTCGTAATGGGTGTACACAAAATTTATTTCATCATGCTTCATAATGTTTTGCACTAAAAAATTACTGCGTAATTCTTCCGCATTCATCCGGCTTACTTCGGCAGGGCTGTTGTGAAATCGTATTTGCAAAGCCTCTCCCTCGTTCTCTCTCCGGGAGAGAGGGAGGCCAGGCATTTTATCTTTACTTATCTTTTGTACTGACATATTTTTATTTGTTCTTTTTTCAACATTATCTAATCAATAGCCAACAAAAATCTTTCGCATTTCTATTTTGCAGTTCCCCTTTAGGTGCGGAGACGCAGCCCCAAACCCCTGAAGGGGCTTTCCTTTGTTAGAGCTTTTAATTTGTTTTAGACTTCAAAATTTTATGTTGTTAGTATTTATATTACTGTTCCCAGTTCCCCTTTAGGGGCGGAGGGGCTTTTACCTTCCCATCCATCCACCATCAACCGTAACTATTGTTCCATTCATATAATCGCTTGCTTTGCTGGCTAAAAAAACGGTTACACCTTTAAAATCTTCGGGCTCACCCCAACGGTTAGCCGGTATTCTTTCCAAAATAGATTTACTGCGTACAGGATCGTTGCGTAATGCTTCGGTATTATCTGTTGCAATGTAACCCGGCGCAATACCGTTTACATTTATACCTTTGCCCGCCCACTCGTTTGCAAATGCTTTTATTAAACTGGCAATAGCTCCTTTGCTTGCCGCATAGCCCGGCACATTTACACCACCCTGAAAACTTAACAACGATGCAGTAAAAATAATTTTACCACTCCCCTTTGCAATCATTTTTTTTCCTATTTCTCTTGTAATTATAAATTGTGCATCAAGGTTTATGGCAATCACTTTATCCCAAAACTCATCGCTGTGTTCTGCCGCAGGGTTACGCATTATGGTGCCGGCATTGTTTACTAAAATATCTATTTGTGTATTTTCTGCAACAACTTTTTCAGTAAAATTTTTGAGAGAAATTCTGTCTTCAAAATTGCATTGATAGGCTTTAAAATTTTTACCCAAAGCATTTACTTCTTTTTCTACTTCGCTGCCTTTGAATGCAAGGTTTGCAGATACACCAATAATATCCGCTCCTGCTTCGGCTAAACCAATGGCCATTGCTTTACCAATGCCTTTATTGCATCCGGTAACCAATGCTGTTTTTCCATTAAGCTTAAACTGTTCTAAAATATTCATTTGATCAATCGTTTATACCCCTAAGCCCTAAAAGGGAACTGCAGCTTTTAAGGATGTGTTTTATACTTTTACTTCAATCTTTTAAAAGATAGTTTTCAATAGGCTTTTCTTTTAATAACATCTTCTTTCTACATCAATTTTACCATTAAATTTTAAGTGATAACACTATTGAAAGGCCTTTATTTACGCAAACGTTCCCGATAACGATGCCTTAAAAAGCGCTTATAAAAAACACGGTGTGCCGATAGAAATTTAGACTTTTTTTGAGGCCTGCCTTGCAACCAGTTTCCAATCGCCACGTTGCTTTTCCCAAACCAGCATTACGTACATTAATATGTCTGCTGGCTTACCTCCGTCGTTTGTTTTTGATTTAAAAGTATGGCGTACTACCACAATTTTTTTGTTAACCACCGTATAAGTTTGCTCCGATAAATCTATCGTTACAAAATCACTTTTGCCACTGGCAATTTTTGAAACAAATTCTTTTTTGTCATCAATATGCCCGCCGGAATGACCATACATTAAATTTGCAGAAGCCAGTTTATCAAGCATGGCTGAATCGCCATCAACCATGGCTTTACGGAGTTGCTCTACTTTTTCTGCTACCTGTACTTGTTGTTTATTTTGTGCCACCACAGCGGTACACATACAAATCATACAAACATTTATTAAAACTGTAATCGCCTTTTTCATATTGTTACTATTTTTTTTGTGTTATTACTCTCGTAAGCTTTTTCAATTATTACAATTACATTTTTACCTTCGTCGGCTGTTACCGGCAAAACAGTACCTGCAGTGATGGCCTGGTATATGCCGTTATAAAAATCCATATAATTTCCATTTACTGAAGGCAAAAATTCCCGAATCACTTTGCCATCTTTTTCGGTATGCAACAATCCCATTTCATGCTCTGGTTCTTTACCCCAATCATTACCATCGGGTGTTAAACCATTTTGCAATGCCTGTTCCTGCACATCTGTACGTGGTTTTATAAAAGACCCCAAAGTGCCATGAAGGATATAAGAAGGCAGGGCTTCTCTCACAACATAACTTGCTTTTATCCGCACCCTTAGGTTTGGGTAAAACAAAATCAGTTCCATGTAATCATCCACCAAAGAAATTTTTCTCATCACCGCAATGTCGGCAAAAACAGCCTCGGGCATACCAAATAAACATAAAGCCTGGTCAATTAAATGCGATCCCAGATCGTACAACAAACCTGTACCGGGGCCGGGAATTTCTTTATGAACTTTGGGACTCAGCTCCTGCTTGTACCGGTCAAAATGAAATTCGGCCTCCACAATTTCTCCTAACAATTGTTGTTCTACTACTTTTTTTATTATTTTATAATCACTGTCGTACCTGCGGTTTTGATAAACAGCCAGCAGTTTGTTTTTTTCTTTTGCAATATTGATTAACTCATCACATTCCTGTACAGTAATACAAAATGGTTTTTCTACAATTACATTTTTACCTGCCAGTAATGCTTTTTTTGTAAAATCAAAATGAGTATAGTTGGGTGTATTTACAATAACCAGTTCAACGGCCGCATCATTTAATAACGCTTCGTAGGTATCAAAAGATTTTATGGCAGGATATTTTTGTGCTGCTGTTTTTTTTGATCTTTCCCAAACACCATATAAATTAAACCCGGCATGCAGGTGTAAAAAGGGTGCATGAAAAATGCTGCCACTCATACCAAAAGAACATAAAGCAGTATTTATAATTTGCATGATGTTTAGCTTATGTTTAAAGATGTATGTTTAGTAAAGTTTTATAAAGCCTCAATTGCGCTGGGCCATTTATCAACCGATTTATTTTTTAACCTGCAACCGTATTTACATTTGAATACTATTTTGGAGGTCAAAGATTTTATGCATCAGCAACCATTTTTCTCCCTGCTTTGCTAAAGGTAAGGCTTGCTGATACTGCCACATTAAATTTTCCCATTCCTGCACTTTTGTATTGGCTGCATCCTGCCTTGCTTTTTCTTCAAAACTAAAAGCATCATCTGCCGCTAACAGCATCACCAGCCTGTTTCCTAACCGGTAAATTTCTAATTGTGAAATACCCGACCCGGTAATGCTCTGTAAAATTTCGGGCCATACTTTTTTGTGGTGTTCATCGTAAGCTGCAATTAAAGCGGCATCATCTTTTAAATCTACGGTAAGGCAATACTTTTTCATACCATATTATTTTAGAACAGAAATTTATTTAAAGTAAAAATAAAAAAAATAATCCCCCTAATGTAATTACAAACGGCTCATCCAGTTTTGCAAACGCTCCAGCCAGTTATCATCGGTAGTTTTATTTAGCATTCCAAAACCATGACCGCCTTTTGGATATAAATGCATTGCTGCAGGAACTTTATTTTTTATGCAGGCTTCGTAAAAGCGTAAACTGTTTTGCACCGGCACTGCGGCATCATCACCTGCATGTACTAAAAAAGATGGTGGTGTATTTTTATCTACCTGCAATTCGTTACTGAAAAATATTGTTTTTTCTGCAGTGGGTTTTGTACCCGCTAAATTATTTCTGGAACCTTTATGTGTAATAGTAGTGTCGAAACTAATTACAGGATAAATTAAAATTGTAAAATCGGGCCTAACAGAAGTGGTATCTGTATTTGTTGCATCGGCTTTAAAATTAAAATGTGTTGCGGCTGTTGCGGCTACATGACCGCCTGCAGAAAACCCCATTATACCAATTTGATTTTTATTTACGCCCCACTCCTTTGCATTAGTTCGTACCAAACGAATGGCCTGTTGTGCATCCTGCAAAGGTGCCAGGCTTTTATCAATATTAGTGGTATCATCGGGCAGGCGGTATTTTAAAACAAATGCAGTAACGCCCCAGCGGTTTAACTCCTCCGCAACCCTCGTTCCTTCTTTATCAAATGCTAAAATGCTGTAGCCACCACCGGGACAAATTATAACAGCTTTGCCATTTGGTTTTGCAGCTTTAAAAATAGTTAGTGAAGGGTTACTTACTTTGGCAATACGGGTTACGTTATCACGAAATATTGCATTTTCTTTATCAGGTGCAAATGTAGAATTAGGTACGCCATCTTTATACAAAATAATTTGCTGCGGTTTTTTTTGTACGAATGCTTTATTATCAAAAGGTTTAGATTTCATTGTAGAAAACCAGGCTGTATCGGCTAAATTTTTATTTGATGAAAAAATATTTTTTAACGAATATAACTTTAGTTCTTTAACGTTTAACTGCCTTGCCCATTTTACCCGTTGTGCAATTGCCGCACCTTCGCCTGTATTTTTATATTCAGCATAAAATGAAGTTTTTTCATTTTCCTGATTATTCCAGTTGTCCCAACCTTCAGGTGCAATAGCCTTTGGCAGGTGACAATTAATGAAAACTGTTTTAGCATTTGCACGCCATGGCCGGCCTAAATACAATTTTGTTACAGCAGAATCAGTAATAATTTTACAACCAATAAAAACAAAACCATAGTTTTTATTTTTGGGCGTGCTTGCAGCAGTTATAAAAGAATTTTTTTTTGCCCTGATGGTACAATTTTGAAACACTGCTGTTGATGGCCCAAAAATAAAATCGGTAGTACCCTCGATATAACAATTGTCGAAGAGCTGTTGTGCATTTTCGCCGCTTGCAAAAATAGTATCCTGGTTTCCCAAAAATTTGCAATTTTTAAAAACAGCTTTATCTGCATCTACATATAATGCCAATGCCTGCCCCACTGGCCCGGCATTGTTTGCAAACGTAATATTCTCGGCCCTAAAACGGTTACTTGAAATTTTTGCAGTGTAAGAAGTAAATGTGGTGTGTTTGCCTTTGCCGGAAAAATCGTTAAAAATAATAATCGTACTGTCCACATTTTCGCCAACAAAACTTACATCAGTATTGTTAGCAGGCAGTTCTATCTTTTCGTTATACATCCCATTTTTTATATAGACTGTAATTGGTGCTAACGGATAAACCCTTAAAGCATCTATAGCATCCTGTATAAATGTATAATCGCCACTGCCATCTTTGGCAACAGTAAATACATATTTGTACTGCTGTGGGGTGGAAGTTTGGGAAAACAGTTTTGCTCCAAACATCAACAGCAGTAGTAAAAGGAAAGATTTTTTTTTCATTTTATTTTTTTAATAACGGAAGGCTTTCTGCAGGTACTTATCAAATTTAAAAACTTCTTTTTGGTTAACTGTTTTATCAAATTTTAGAATCTATAGACAGTTATGATGATACTAATATTTTCAATCAACTATTGTTCTTTACCTTTTACATTAAACTAAAATTGGCAAACCCTTTAAAAAAGGCTGCCACAGGGCAGCCATTTCTATTAAACCATTATGAGAAAAAAAATATTAATACCCCGGATTCTGTTTCAATTTACCCTGGTATGCCGCCAGGGTTGCCTGGTCGTAAGGTAACAATTCGCTTTTGCCCGGTATAAAAAAAGATGCAAAGCCCTGCCACAACGGTTTACCATCGATAGCGCTGGCAGTTGTTAAATGTTGTGCCCAATCAACCCTTACCCATTTAGTTGCCGGTGCTCCGTTTGCAGGTGCAGTACCAGTTGTTCCAGCGGGGGGCACTTGTGTTGGCCGCCAAAATGGTTGTTTAGAAACACTGTCTGTTGCAGTATAATAAGTAATTTCTTCACCCGTACTTTTGTAATAAATATATTGCGGCACAAAATTGTAAGGCAAAATACGGTCCCGTATAGCCTGAATTTTAGTTCTGGCATCTGCAATTTTTGCAGCCAATAAATTCCAGCGCAGCAGATCAAATTTTCTTATGCCTTCATGGCCAAATTCTAAAAAACGTTCGTTGGCAACTGCTGTAAAAAAACTATCTTTTGATGATGGTGTTACACCTATTAATGCAGTGCTGCCGCGGTAAGCTCTTTTTCTCACTTCTTCAAAATACAATTTAGCTTCGGGTGTAGGGCCATTATTAATTTCGTTAACTGCTTCGGCATACATCAGCAGCACATCCGAAAAACGAATTAAACTCCAGTTGTAGCCCACATTTAAAACAGTGCCGGGTAATAAAGGCACTCTCCAGTCTCTGCGGTATTTACCTGTGTTTAATTCTCCCAGTCTACGCTGGCTTTTTATGTTTGATGCGGTGTTAACCTGAAAATGGGTAATAGTTACATCACGCCGGGTATCTGCAGAATCAAAAGAATAAAAATAATTAGGTAAAATAACAATGCCGCCACCGCCTGCACCATATCTTGAAGCGTTGTTTAAATTGGGCCCGTCGTAATTTCCCATTCGGCTGTCGCTGTTACCATTGCCACCGCCTGCACCAACTTCAAACATAATTTCTCCCTGCGGATCGTAGGTAAAAGAAGTTACATTTCTCCAAACATTTTCGTAATTAGAATTTAAAGTATGCTGGTTTCTGTTAGCAATTAATTCTTCACATTCCTGTTTTGCCATTTGATAATAAGAAATAAAGTTACTGCCACGTTCCATTTGTCCGTTGCTGCGCAAAGAAAAACCACCACGGAACAAAGCTATCCTGGCACGCAATGCCTTTACTGCTCCTTTGGTAATGCGTTCGTTTCTTGGCCCTGCATCAGTTCTCCAGGGAACCAAATCTTTTGCAATGGCAAGATCAGCCAAAATTTTATCGTAAGTAGAATCCCTGTTTGCAGCCAGCGGAAACAAATCTTTTTGTTTGTAAGCTGGTATCATAGGTGCCGGCACATCGCCCCAATTGCGTATCAGCTCAAATAAATATTGTGCCCTTAAAGTTAATGCCTCGCCATGTAAACGTTTTAACATTGCCTGGTCTGCAGTAGCGCCTTCGGTATACTGTTTCATTAAAGGAATTTGTTCTATACACAAATTTGCTTTTTCCAAACCACGGTATAATTGCCTGAATGGATTTGCAATTTCTGAATTGGTTAATAATAATTGATAGCGGCCCACGCCCCTTCTTCCATTATCAATATTTCCACTCACAATTCCTTCATCACTGTCGTAAGGATAATACATGCTGATGCGGATCCCATATCCATTATCTCCCTGCAACTCATCGTACACACCAATTAATGCAGAGGTTGCATTGGATACATCAGAAAAAGTTTGCGCTATACTGAATTGAGAAACCGGTTCTACTTCGGTAAATTTTTTACAACTGCCTAAAATCGTTATCAGTGCAATTAATACTGCAACTGTTTTTAACTGAGCCATTTTATTTTTCATAAAAAAATATTTTATTTTTTAGAAAGTAACGTTTAAACCAAATACCATTGTTCTTGATCTTGGGTAAGCTGCAAAATCAACACCCGGTGTTAATGGATCACTTCTTCTTGCAGTAACATCCGGATCGTAACCGGTATAGTTGGTAACAGTTCCTAAATTATTTACCGTCGCATACACCCTTAAGCTGGATATTTTTGCTTTAGTGATCAAATTTTTTGGCAAAGTATATCCCAGCGTAAGATTATTAAAACGCAGGTAACTGCCATCTTCAACAGCCCAGGAGTGTAACCACCAGCGCTGCACCCGTACAGGGCTCCATATTTTTGCATTAGCATTTAATGCTGCAAGTTCTGCAGGATCTTTTACTACCTGACCTAAAGCATTAATATTTGTCCAGCGATCCTTCATAATATTCAGCATATTTAAATTACCAAATGCGCCATCTGTCCATTCAATTTTATTGGCATTATAAATATCATTACCGTAAACAAAATTTACAAACACACTCATGTCAAAGTTTTTATACGCCAGCTGGTTGTTCCAGCCGCCAGTAAATTTTGCATTGGCATTTCCAATTACCTGCCTGTCTTTATCTGCAGTAATTACACCATCGCCATTAAGGTCTTTCCATTTAAGCATGCCGGGTTGCGGTGTACCATACACGCCGTTTGCTGCCACACCAGCTTTTATGGTGTACACCTGCGTAGTGGTATTGTAATCAAATTCGTTGATGCCATAAAAACCATCTGTAACAAAGCCATACATTAAACCGGCAGGTTCGCCCACTTTAACCAGGTAATCTGCCACACCATCGCTGCCCTGCCAGCCGGAGTTTCTTTCCAGTTGATTTACGCCACCTAAATTTTCCACTTTATTTTTATTAAAGGAGATGTTGAAGTTGGAGCTCCATGTAAAATTTTTTGAAGATACCGGTGTTGCATTAATCTGAAACTCTACACCCCGGTTGCTGGTGGCTCCTATATTTTGTATTTGAGAAGTGTACCCAAGGGTTGGCGCAACATCTACATTTAATAATAAATCTTTGGCGGAGTTTTTATATACATCCATGGTAAACTGCAACCTGTTATTAAACATCGAAAGATCTAGGCCGATATTACGGGTAGTATTTTTTTCCCATCTTAAATTTTCATTAGACAATGACGTTGGTGCAAAACCGGGAAGTATAGAATGATTAATGGCATACTGACCGGTTACACCATATAATTGTAAAAAAAGTGCATCGCCAATTCTGTTATTACCTACAGCGCCATAACCATACCTTATTTTACCATCATTCAACCAGGTTATATTTTCAAAAAACTTTTCTTTAGTAAAGCGCCATGCAGCGGAACCTGATGGAAAAATTAAGTTACCATTGCTGGCAGCAAATTTTGATGACCTGTCTGACCGTAAATTAAAAGTGGCTAAATATTTATCATCATAACCATAATTTAATCTTCCAAAAAAAGAAGCTATCCGGCTGGGTGGATTAATAAAAGTGGAAGGCAAAGGTTGAGTAGAACCTGTTGGTGCCGAACCCAACCCCATATTTGCCAAAGCTTTTTGCGGCGAAATATCTGCAGGAAAATACCGTGTTTCAAAAAAAGAATTTTGAACCCTCACATCAATAATCTCTTGCCCGAGCAACGCAGTAAAATTGTGGTGTTTTTTAAAATTATTTACGGTGTATTGCAGCGTATTGGAATTATTTAAACTGCGGTTATTTTGCTCGCCGATGGAAGCTACGGGCAACGATGCTGCATTGCGGGCTGTACCAGTTATTTTGCTGTAAAATAAATCCTGTTGTGTTACAGTATTATCAAAACCAAGAGTAGAGCGAAATACCAGATTTTTTAAAATGTTATAATTAAAATACCCGGTTAAGTAAGTTGCTTTTGTAGTTTGATTGCGGTATTCTGCACGGGTAAGTATTACAGGATTTGTGGCGCCCGATGAAGCCAAAAAATATGCTTCGTCAAAATCATCAATACCACCTGTTGCTGTGGGTAATTCAAAAGGGCGGTAATTAATAGTATGCCTTAAGCGGTTGGTAGCTCTTGTACCGCTGTTGGTGGTGCCGGATCCTTTAACTGTTTGATCGAGGTAACGGGCAGTAATACCCACTTTTAATTTATCAGATGCTTTATGATCTAATTTAAAATTTACCAAATTTCTGTCGAACCCAGACTCAATTAAAATACCATCTTCCCTGTTAGCGGTTAAACTTAAATTAAATGAAGTAGATTGGTTACCACCGTTTACCGAAACATTATGATTTTGGTATTTTGCTGTTCTGCCAAACACTTCCTGCTGCCAATTGATGGGAGCAACATTTTTATAATTGGCCAGGGTATCAAAAGTTCTTCCGTATGTTGCACTGTCTGCAGCGCCGCGGCTTCTTTCCCATTGCCAAACCACAAAATCGTAAGGACTTAACACTTCCTGTTTTTTGGGCAATTCTCTTGTACCTAACGATCCGTTATAACTTACTTGTGTTTTACCGGCACGGCCAACTTTAGTGGTAATTATTATTACGCCATTGGCACCTCTTGCGCCATAAATTGCTGTGGTGGAGGCATCTTTTAATACATCAATTGTGGCAATATCCTGTGGTGAAATAACTGAAAGCGCATTTTCTACCTGCACACCATCAACAATGTACATCGGAGAATTATCCTGTGTAATGGATCCGCCACCTCTTACTCTTATAATTACATCAGCACCCGGTGCCCCTTCGGAAGCAATGGCCTGAACTCCGGCTAGCCTTCCCTGTAAGGCCTCTGCTGCCGAAGACAAAGGGATATCTTTTAACTGTTTTGCATTAACAGAAGATACAGTTCCCGTTAAATCTTTTCTCTTAATAGTAGCATAACCTACTACTACCACATCTTCCTGCGTTATGGCTTCTTTAATTAATTCAACTGTAACTGCATCGGTGCCGGTAACAGTAATAATTTTTGAAGCATAACCAACTGATGAAATAACAAGATCAACCGAACCCGTTGCGGTTACGGTGATGGAAAAATTTCCATCCTTATCAGTTTGCGTTCCTTTTTTTGCATTTTTTGCTATTACGTTAACCCCGGTAAGCGGCGCCCCGCTTTCGTCGGTAACCTTACCTTTAATGGTTTTATTTTGTGCCAGCAAGGTAATGGGTAAAATAAAAAAAATAATGAGTAATACTAACAACTTATTCATATAGCAGTGTTTAGTTTGTAAAAAAACAGTAATAACATTTTAATTTTTTAATTAGAAAAGAGCATTAAAATGTGGTGCAATCCTCACCCAATGTTAACCCATTTTTTACAGCAAAAATTTGCTGTTGCATACTATTTTTACGCAAACGTTCCCGATAACGATGACACATTATTTTGTACCCCTAAAATGCCTTAACTTCAATTAAAAAAGTGGCACTTTTTCCACGAAAAAATAATAATGAAATTTGAACCGGTTACTATAAAAGATATTGGAAAAGCATTGGGATTATCTACATCTACTGTTAGCAGGGCGTTACGGGGCAGTTACGAGATAAGTTCGGAAACCAAAAAATTAGTGCTGGAGTATGCCGAAAAAATAAATTACCGCCCCAACCCCATTGCATTAAGTTTAAAAGAAAGGCGTAATCATTCTATTGGCATTGTGGTTTGCGAAATTGCCAACAATTTTTTTTCGCAGGCTATTAATGGCATTGAATCTATTGCATACAACAGGGGTTACCATGTTATCATTTCTCAAAGCCACGAATCTTTTGAAAGAGAATGTGTAATTGTAGATCACCTGGCCTCCAGGTCGGTTGATGGTTTATTGGTTTCTGTTTCCAGCGAAACACAGGATTATACGCACTTTAAGCAATTGTATGAAAAAGGTTTGCCGATTGTTTTTTTCGACCGTGTAGCCAACGAAATAATTACGCATAAAGTAATTGCAGATAATTTTAAAGGTGCGTA
Organism: Ferruginibacter sp.; assembly: GCA_043756235.1. GTDB lineage: Bacteria > Bacteroidota > Bacteroidia > Chitinophagales > Chitinophagaceae > Ferruginibacter. The sequence continues at coordinate 24,457 of JAYURK010000137.1, forward strand.
TGATGCTACAGAACATCTAATTAAAAATGGTTTTAAAAGAATTGCACATATTACCAGTGCACCATATTTATCTATTTCGGAAGAAAGGCTGAATGGATATAAAGAAGCATTACTGAGAAACAATATTGAATACGATGAAAAATTAGTGCACTATTGTTATCATGGCGGAATGATTTATGACGAAGTGGAAGAAGCTTTACAAAAAGTTTTTAAACTTAAACAAAAAGCAGATGCTTTATTTACTGCCGGCGACAGAATTACCACCACCTGTATGCAAGCCCTGCAAAAGTTGAATAAAAAAATCCCTGATGATATTGCAGTGATAGGTTTTACTAATACTAATGTAGGCGAATTGTTTAATCCGTCACTTTCTGTTGTACGGCAACCTGCATTTGAAATTGGACAGGTGGCAACAGAATTATTAATAAGTATGATTGAAAGTAAAAGGCCTGTTACCGAATTTGAATCGAAAGCACTGCAGACAGAATTGATTATAAGAGATTCGTCTGCTGCTGTTGCGAAAGCAAAAACTGTTTCGTAGTTTAATTCATTCACATTGACAATTCACCACTCACCTTTCACCACTCACCAATGAAATTTAAATTTTTATCTGTTGGCAAAGCACACGAGCCTTATGTAAAAGATGGTGTGGAAATGTTTACCAAACGCATCTGTTTTTATTATTCTGCCGAATGGCATATTATTGCGCCACCAAAAAATAGTGCCGCACTCAACTCAATCGATTTAAAGAATAAAGAAGGCGAAGCCATTTTAAATCTTTTACAAAAAGAGGATTACCTGGTTTTATTAGACGAAAGGGGCAAACAAATGAAAAGTGAAGAGCTGGCAAAGTTTATTGAGCAACGGGCAAATGATAGTATAAAGAAAATGGTATTTTTAATTGGCGGCGCTTTTGGCGTAAGTGATGAGGTTATGAAAAGGGCTAATTATAAATGGAGTTTATCTAATTTAGTTTTTCCGCATCAGATAGTAAGATTAATTTTGGCAGAACAGGTGTACAGAGCATGCACTATTATTAAAAATGAAAAATATCATCATCAATAAAATAATTTAATCACTCTTATTTATGGATCAACTTTCTTTATTCCCTGTCACCTTCGCCATTCTGGCCATAACCGTTGGCGTTTCTTTACTGGCTTTTAATAATAACGACCTTAAAAACAAAATGGTGTTTTATCCATACGGGATGAGCACTGCTGCACAGTATTATCGTTTTTTCAGTCATGGGTTAATACATGCCGATTTTATCCATCTGTTTTTTAACATGTTTACTTTTTATTCATTTGGCAGATTTGCAGAATTTCAATTGTTTACTTCCGCAGAATTGATAATCTTATACATTACTTCACTTGTTGCCTCGTCGTTGTTTGATTTTTTTAAAAACCGGCAAAACCCCGGGTATGCAGCGTTGGGCGCCTCTGGTGCAGTTTCAGCAGTTTTATTTTCTACATTGATTTTTGATCCCTGGGCAAAGGGGGTGTTATTATTTGGAATAAGCTTTCTGGCACTTCCCAACATATTATTTGGCGTATTGTATTTATGGTATTGTGCCTATATGGCCAAACGTGGTGGCGATAATATTGGCCACAATGCACATTTATGGGGCAGTGTTTATGGTTTTGCTTTTACAGCTGTGCTAAAACCAGAATTGTTTAAAGATTTTATTGAAAAACTTTTGCACCCTACGTTTTAAGTCTATTCAACTTCACAAAACGCTGTTCGAGCAAAACTCTTGGAGGGTTTATGAAACATTTCAAAGTATTATTTTCAACCCTCCAAGAGTTATTGTGGGTTGACGGAGTGCAAAACTCTTGGAGGGTTTTCTGAAAATTTTTTAAAATTTAAAATTCAACCCTCCAAGAATTAGATCGGGTAATGACTTCGCAAAACTCTTGGAGGGTTTTCTGAAACATTTCAAAGTATTATTTTCAACCCTCCATGAGTTAGATCGGGTTTATGGCTTCGCAAAACTCTTGGAGGGTTTATAAAACATTTCAAAATTTTAAACTCAACCCTCCAAGAGTTAGATCGGGTTAATGGCTTCGCAAAACTCTTGGAGGGTTTTCTGAAAACTTTTCAAAATTTTAAACTCAACCCTCCAAGAGTTGTGGTGGATTTAGGTGACCAATTCATTTTAAGAAAAACTTATCTGCAACACCTCTTTTGTTTTATCAGTAATCTTAAACCGGTCATCAATCCGCATACCAATTACCCACAATATTTTTTTGTTACTTTCTATTACCCACACTTTTTCTTTTTGGGTAAGCGATAATTTTTGATCAATAAAAAAACGGCTGAGTTTTTTCTTTTTCTGCATGCCCAGCGGATAAAAATAATCGCCTTGTTTCCATTTGCGGAGTAAAAGAGGGAATTTGGTTTGAGAAAGATCAAACTGGGCTATTAATGGCGAATGGTTAATATTAAATGTCGAATGTTTTTCAATTTGTAATTTGCCTTCGCCGAAATTTATTTGTTTATCAGTTTGTTCGATTAGAATATTTTGGGCTGATATAGTTTGACTGGGAGAAATAATTAACCACTTCCTGTTTTTTATAATGCGGTGGGTAGCTGATTGAATATATTTGCCCGATTCGCTTTGCAATAATGTAATTACCTCTTCGGTTTGATGCGATGTAAAATTATAGTCTTTAATAATTTCATAAATCACTGTGGCCAGTGGTTTTATTTTTTGCAACTTTAAAACCGGGATATGAATTTCGTTTCCTTTTTGTTCAAGCAATTTTGTTTTGTGCAACGCAATGGCCTGGTTATATAATTGTTCCGCCTCACCAAACCTTGTAATATTTTTTAAAATATTTTCATCCGCTTCGGGGAAAACTTTTTTTAGTGACGGTATTAATTCATTCCTGAAATAGTTACGGGTAAAATCGTTTTGTTCATTTGTGTAATCTGTAACATGATCCAGGTTATTTGCAGTGGCAAAAGCGTACAATTCCTTTTTATTTGCAAAAAGCAATGGCCTTATAATATTATTTTGTTTGGGCAAAATACCATGCAATCCTTTTATGCCGGTGCCCCTAAAAAAATTCATCAATACCGTTTCAATATTGTCATCTGCATGATGTGCTGTTAGTATCCAATTTGCAATGGGCAATGGGGTAGTATTTTCTGCTGATTTATTATCAGTTGCTTTTTGGCTGTTTCGTGTTGGCGTTTTGCTATTGCCAATTAATTCATTAAACCATTTGTACCGTAAATCTCTTGCCGTTTCTTCAATCGATTTTTTTTCTTGTTTGGCTATTGCTGCAGTATCAAATTTTTCAACAAAAATTTTCACCCCATATTTTTCTGCCAATGCCCTTACAAATTTTTCATCCCTTTCACTATCGGCTCCTCTCAATTGAAAATTACAATGTGCCATTACAAAATCGTAACCAGCCTGTTTGCACAGTTCACATAATACAACAGAATCTACGCCGCCGCTTACAGCAAGCAATAATTTATCTTTTTGTTGAAAAAGATTTTGTTCTTTTATGTACGATTTAAATTTTTCCAATAAATTCATGCCCCTGTCTCCGCCAGCTGGCGGAGAATTTAGTTTGTTAGTTTAAAATTATTTTGAAAAATAATGCTCCCATACGCTTCTGAAAAAGTTGAATAAAGAACTAATAGTACAAGAGTGCGACGCCACCGAAGTTGAAAAAAGATTTTATGCCCGGCTCAAAAAAAAACTCTCACAAAATTAAAAGTAGTAACAAGCCGCAAATATTCTTCGATCTTAGTTCCCCTTTAGGGGGCAGGGGCCTCACTCCTCCAAATCCTCCTTCGCTCCCATCAACTCATTATACGAATGGTTATCGCTCACTCTTTTGGCTTCCCACATGCCCCTTTCATAAACTTTAATCGCTTTTTCAAACTCTCCGGCACGCTCTAACAATTTACCCAAATGATAATAAGACCCGATATAAGTAGGCTCCCGCAGCAAAATTTCGTTAAACAATTTACGGGCTTCCTCGTCCTTATCTACCTTAATGTATTCCAGTGCCAGCGCATGTTGCAGAAAGCTATCCTTATCGGAGGTCTTCATGTATTCCAGTAATTTTTCTATCCTGCTCAATTTTTTATTTTTTATTTTTAAATTTTAATTCCCTTCTCTTATCTTTGCTTTTAGTTGCATAAACAACCAATTATGAAAATATTAGTTTGTATTTCTAAAACGCCAGATACTACGGCAAAAATAACCTTCACAGATAACAATACGAAATTTGCTGCCGACGGCGTGCAATGGATCATTAATCCGTACGACGAATGGTATGCATTGGTACGTGCTATCGAACTTAAAGAAGCCGACGCTTCCACCGTTATTCATTTAATAACAGTTGGCGGTGCCGATACCGAACCCATCATTCGCAAAGCATTGGCATTGGGTGGCGATGAAGCCATCAGGGTTAATGCCGACAGTCATGATAGTTTTTATATCGCATCACAAATTGCCGAAGTGGCAAAGGCAGGTGCGTACGATTTAATTTTTACCGGTAAAGAAACCATTGATTACAATGGATCGTCCATTGGTGGTATGGTGGCCGAATTATTAAACATGCCTTACGTTTCGCTTGCTACAAAGTTTGATATAGCTGATGGCGCCGCCGTTATTGTACGTGAAATTGAAGGCGGCGAAGAAACCTGCAAAGTTGGGCTGCCCGTAGCCGTTAGCTGCCAGAAAGGAATGGCCGAACAGCGCATTCCCAACATGAAAGGTATTATGGGTGCAAGAAGTAAACCCTTAAAAGTTCAGGAGCCTGTTGCTGTTGATGCGTTGACTTCGATTGTATCTTTTGATTTGCCACCGGCAAAAGCGGGTGTTAAATTAGTAAGTGCCGAAACGCCGGAGGAATTGGTGAGGTTGCTGCATGAGGAAGCGAAGGTGTTTTAGCCCCTGTCCCCTAAAGGGGAACTTAGGTTGGATTAATTATTGTTAATTGTAAATTCTTTTAATTTTGTTAGTGTCTTTTTTGAGACAAGCATTTGTTCATTGTGGTACATCGTCCCCGCCGTGGCGGGGCTCACTTGTACTATTAGTTCTTTATTCAACGTATTAAATTCATAACAGCCATTGGTAAAATAGTCGGTGGCAAAATTTATAATTATGTCAGTATTAGTTTTTTTAGATCAATCGGAAGGCCACATAAAAAAATCTTCTTTTGAAGCAGCCGCTTACGGAGCAAAAGTTGCAGAACAATTAGGTGTTGCTGCCGAAGCCATTGTTTTAGGTAACGTGGCTGATGACCTTGCTGCATTAGGCAAATACGGATTAAAAAAAGTGCATACTGTTAAAAATGAAATTGTTGATCATTTGGATGCACAAGTATATACCAATGTAATTGCACAGGCAGTTACTGCAACCGGCGCCACGGTGGTTGTATTTAGTAATAACTTAAATGGCAAAGCTGTTGCGCCACGGTTAAGTGCAAAATTAAAAGCAGGTCTTGTAAGTGGTGCTATTGCTTTGCCCGATACCAGCAATGGATTTGTGGTAAAGAAAAATGTTTTCAGTGGTAAAGCTTTTGCAAATATTGCCGTAAACACTGCAGTAAAAATAATTGCACTAAACCCTAACTCTTATAATATTGTAACTACGGAAGGCACTGCCGAAGTTGCAGCATTTGCAGCAACTGTTGATGCGCCAAAAGTTACTGTCACAGCAACAAATAAAATAGTTGGTGAAATACCTTTAAGCGAAGCTGAATTGGTTATCAGCGGTGGCCGCGGTTTAAAAGGCCCCGAGAATTGGGGTTTGGTTACAGATCTTGCAAAATTATTAGGCGCTGCTACTGCCTGCAGCCGTGCCGTTGCAGATGTACACTGGCGGCCGCATCACGAGCATGTAGGACAAACAGGTTTAGCCATTGCCCCTAATTTATATTTTGCTATTGGCATTAGCGGTGCCATACAGCATTTGGCTGGTGTTAACCGCAGTAAAGTAATTGTGGTAATAAATAAAGACCCCGAAGCGCCATTTTTTAAAGCAGCCGACTATGGCATTGTAGGCGATGCATTTGAAGTAATGCCGAAGATAATTGAGGCGGTGAGGAAGTTGAAGGGGGCGTAAACCCCTCCGTCCGCCTCGGCGGAGAACTTGATTATGGAGAAGATTATATTTTAAATATATTAAAGCCGTTCAATTAGTTTTGAGAGGCTTTTGTTTTTATATTTGCTTTATTATAAAACACAATTAGTTCCCCTTTGGAGGATAGTGGTATGAAAAAAATAGAACTGGAAATAGTAGCACTCTCTCACAGCATTACGCAAACACATTCATATGCCGTGGTTTTGGGAGAAGTAAATGGATTGCGCCGTTTACCAATTGTAATTGGCGGCTTTGAAGCACAGGCAATTGCAGTGGCGCTGGAGCGTATGAGCCCCAGCCGTCCGCTTACACATGATTTGATGAAAAATTTTATGATGGCCTTTAATGTGGAGCTGCACGAAGTGGTGATAAACGATTTGCAGGAAGGAATTTTTTACAGCAAATTGGTTTGCAGCTCTGCCAACGATACTGTGGAAATTGATTCCCGAACTTCTGATGCACTGGCACTTGCTGTAAGGTTTGGTTGCCCGGTGTACACATACGATACTATTTTAGACCAGGCCGGCATTTTAATGGAAGATGATGGTAAAAAGAAAAAAGCACAACCCGTAACTACCGAAACCGGCGGAAGCGACGATTTAAAATCGATGAGCCTGGAAGATTTAAATACCCTGCTTGCCGATGTACTGGATCATGAAGATTATATCAGGGCTATTGCAATAAGAGACGAAATAAAAACCAGAAAGGAAAAGTAATCGATTATTTATTATTGATTAATTAATAATATTTTAAATGCAACACAACCCGTGTTGCTTTGTTTAAAAAAAATCATTCCTTTACGCCATAATAAATTATCCACTATCATTTATTCCATTATCAATTAATTAATGCATGCTTGCTTTTCCCAATTGTAAAATAAACCTGGGCTTGCATATTCTTAATCAAAGAGAAGATGGTTTTCATAATATAGAAACAGTCTTTTATCCTGTTGGTTTAAAAGATGCTCTCGAAATTATCCCTGCTGTTAACTCACCTATTGAAATCGAATTTTCTTCATCAGGCTTAACCATAGCTGGCACTGCTGCTGATAACATTTGTATTAAAGCTTATCATCTTTTAAAAAAAGATTTTCCGCAAATACCAAAAGTACAACTGCATCTTTTAAAAACAATTCCCATGGGTGCAGGTTTGGGTGGTGGCTCTGCTGATGGTGCTTTTACATTGCAATTACTCAATACAAAATTCAATCTTAACCTTTCCCATTACCAACTCATCAACTATGCCGCACAGCTTGGCAGCGATTGCCCTTTTTTCATCATCAATAAACCTTGTTACGCAACGGGCCGTGGCGAAATTTTAGCAGAAATTAATGTTGACCTTGCGGCTTACAAAATAGTATTGATCAATCCGGCAATACATATCAATACAGCGTGGGCATTTACGAAACTTTCCCCTGCACCACCAATAAAATCGATAAAACAAATAATTGCGCAGCCTATTACCACCTGGCAAAAAGAATTACAAAACAATTTTGAAAAACCAGTTTTTGAAAAATATCCTCTTATAAAAAATATTAAACAAAAGCTATACGAAAAAGGTGCGGTATATGCGGCAATGAGTGGTAGTGGCAGCACCGTTTTTGGAATTTTTAATAATGAGGTGCCTGCCGGTTTATTTAACAATGAAAATTATTTTATAAAAATAATTGCTTAATCTATTGTTGCCAGCAGTCCTTCAATATCCAGTGCAGCTGTACCCATCCATAATTTTCCTTCGGTATTAATTGGCCATTTATCTTTAGGCCTGTCCCAATATAATTCTACGCCATTACCATCCGGATCATTTAAATAAATTGCTTCGGATACGCCATGGTCCGATGCGCCGGTTAATGGGTATTCAGCCTCCATTAAAATTTTTAAAATTACTGCAAGGTCTTTCCTGGTGGGATACACAATGGCAACATGGTACAGGCCCGCCGACCTTACCGGTGCAGGTGCGGCATTTTTACTGTGCCATGTATTTAAACCAATATGATGATGGTATCCACCGGCCGAAATAAAAACTGCACTGTCGACATAACGTTGTGTAATTTCAAAACCCAGCAAGTCTTTATAAAAATGTAATGCCTTGTCCAGGTCTGCAACTTTTAAATGTACATGCCCTATATGTGTTTGCGCAGGAATTGTATAACTCATAAAATAGTTTTATCTTGCACCAAATTTACAACTATCAGTAATTTATACAACATAGTAACTTTTCTCAGCAGCAACCTCGATTTGCTGAATCATCGAAGTATATAATTAGCTTTTCTCCGTTCCTGCGGAGAAACAACTCCATTATTTTTTTCAATTTTACAATTTTATTTTATGCATTCTACCATTGCTTTATCTGCAACAGCACAACATTATCTTGATTTAGAAGAACAATATGGCGCACACAACTATCATCCACTGCCGGTAGTATTAAACCGCGGCCAAGGTGTTTATGTGTTTGATGTGGATGGCAAACGTTATTATGATTTTTTAAGTGGCTATTCGGCCGTTAACCAGGGGCATTGCCATCCAAAAATTATTGCAAGTTTAATAGAGCAGGCTCAAAAATTAACGTTAACCTCCAGGGCATTTCACAGTAATGTACTGGGAGAATATGAAAAATTTATAACCGAATATTTTGGTTACGATAAAGTTTTGCCAATGAATACCGGTGTAGAGGCTGTGGAAACGGCTATTAAACTCAGCCGCCGCTGGGGATACACTGTAAAAGGTATACAGCCCGATAAAGCAAAAATTGTGGTGTGTACCCAAAATTTTCATGGAAGAACAACGGGAGTAATTTCATTTAGTACTGATGAATCGGCAACAAATAATTTTGGGCCATTTCTTAATGGTTTTGAAATTATCCCTTTTAATAATTTAGCTGCATTAGAAAAAGCATTACAGGATAAAAGTGTTTGCGCATTTTTATTTGAACCCATCCAGGGCGAAGCTGGAGTGCTGGTGCCGGACGATGGTTATTATAAAGGCATAAGAACTTTATGTGATGAATATAAAGTGCTGATGGTTGCAGATGAAATACAAACCGGGTTGGCCAGAACGGGCACCATGCTGGCCTGCGATGCTGAAAATATAAAACCCGATATTTTAATTTTAGGTAAAGCCTTAAGTGGCGGTGTATTGCCGGTTAGCGCTGTATTGGCCAATAACAATATTATGCTCACCATAAAACCAGGTGAACATGGCAGCACTTATGGCGGTAATCCTTTAGCCTGTGCTGTTGCCATTACAGCCCTGCAGGTATTAAAAGAAGAAGGCATGATGCAAAACGCAATCGCCATGGGTAAGTTATTAAGAGATGAATTGCATAAACTGCAATCACCTTATATAACGGACATACGTGGCCGCGGATTACTGAATGCCATTGTTATTAAACACCATAACCCCGAAGCAGCCTGGGATCTTTGCCTGCACATGAAAGAAATGGGTTTGATAGCCAAACCCACCCATGGTGATAAAATTCGTTTTGCCCCCCCTTTAGTAATTAACAAAGAACAAATATTGGAATGCGTTGCCATCATCAATAAAAGTTTGCAAATGCTTTTAGATTAAGAGATTTTAAAATCTTATTTTTAAAAATTATTTTTTATAAAATTTACATGGATACACACCTGCACCACGATCACACTGAAAAACATTTAAAAAGTTCACAGGCTTTATCAGATATTGTAATTGGCATGAGCGATGGTTTAACTGTGCCGTTTGCATTAGCGGCAGGCTTAAGCGGCGTTGTAACCAGCAGCAGTATCATTGTTATTGCGGGCATTGCAGAAATTTGTGCCGGCAGTATAGCCATGGGCCTTGGTGGTTATCTTGCTGGTAAAACTGAACAGGATCATTATAAAAGTGAACAGAAAAGAGAATACGATGAAGTAGAAAATGTACGGCATCGTGAAATTGAAGAGACTAAAGAATTTTTTGCTAACATTGGATTAAGCCCGCAATTGCAGCAACAGGCTACTGAAGAAATTTCGCAGGATAAAGACCGCTGGGTAAATTTTATGATGAAATATGAATTGGGTTTAGATACACCTGATCCTAAACGTGCCACTAAAAGTGCTTTAAACATCGGGCTTTCGTATGTTGCCGGAGGCATCATTCCTTTAAGCCCCTATTTTTTTATCAGTAACCCCGCTGAAGCTTTAAAAATTTCTGCTATTGCAACATTAGCATGTCTTTTTGTATTTGGTTATTTTAAAAGCAGCATCACAGGTGTTAATCCATGGTGGGGCGCATTAAGGGTAACTTTAATTGGCGCAATGGCTGCAGCAGCAGCATTTGGTGTGGCTAAACTTTTTGAAAAGTAAATGTCCCCGCATTAATACTTCTTTTAATTGCAGTAAATTATTTTAGTCTGTAGTATTTACACTACGTATTAGTATATAGCTTTCCCCTACAAAAGACTTTTGCTATCTGTAAAAGTTTTTAAAAATAAAAAAATCTGGTTTTTAAAATATTTAAAATTCGCCTGCGTTCAAAAAAGGAGCTGATAATAACATGATATTTTAAAAATAATAAGTTAAACAGGATTAATATTATCTAATAATAAATTTTCCGAAGTAAAAACACGAAAAATGTATTTTTTATATTGATAAATTCAGCAATTTAAAAACAGCATAAAAAATTACAACTGGTATAATAATTGATGTATAATAACAAATCCGTTTTAAAATTAAAAGAACATCTTATGAAAATAAATCATCACCACAACCGTACAGGCAAAAATGTGATTGCTGCTTTTCGTTTTTTACATCAACATAAAAATTTGGTCAGATATAAAACGGTTTAATTAACCAACTGAATTTACCTGTACCCAATTAAGATTTACCCACTACTACCCACAACCAGTAAAAAATAACAGTTTAAAATTGAAGAAGCAATTTTAATGCAGGCGAAGTGTATCATTTAAACATATTTTTCATCAGCATTAATAAACTTTTTTCTACAAATGATTGGTAATTATTACTACATTTTTAAATTTTATGCTGCTGTAATTTTACATTCAAACTTTTATAATGATTTAATCATGTAGAGGCTTATTTCAATATCCAATTAAAAACTAAAAATCGTCCCAATGAAAACATTCCAATTTCCTAAATGGAAAAGTGCGCCCCTATGTTTGGTGCTGCTCACTTTATTACTTACTTCCACAATTTCAGTTAGTGCTACAACTTTTTACATCAGCCCTTCGGGTAACGATGCTACTGGTAACGGTACTGCGGCTAACCCCTGGAAAACTTTGTACAAAGCCACCGCCACTGTTGCTGGCAATGGCGATATCATTCATGTAAATGCCGGTACTTATATTGAAACACTGCAGTGTTTATTAAAACCCGGCGTTAGCATTGAAGGCGATGGCGTAACATCGGTACTTAAAAGTACCCTTACCGCAGACTGGCAGGCCATGCTGGTGGCAAGTTCGCCCGAAGGTACCAATGGCAACCAGCATATTTCCAACGTTAAATTTGATGGGCAAAACCTCGCTACCTTTTGGGGCATTTACATTGGCGGCAGAAGCAATGTAAGCAT
>JAYURK010000138.1:0-36046 GCA_043756235.1 Ferruginibacter sp.
TTGTTCCGTTTTTTAAAAACACTTTTGCACTTAATCGAAACAAAATATTATTACCAGATTAATCCTTTAAATTTAAATTGGGTTTTTAAGGGTTGACTACTTAAAGCGCAGGAGCAGCTGCACAACCTGCCAGAGGTAAGTGCTGATAATGTAGCCAACTTAAATGCGATAAAAAAAGGAGTTACTGATGCCCTTAAACTAATTGATGAACATGATTTATTTGTAAAGGAATATTTGAGTAAAGGTAAGGCAGGAAGAAAATCGATGTTTACAAAGATTACATTTTTTGGTAAGCCAATAAATTAATTTTTGCACTTGAAGTTTGATATAAAAATCCCCCTGCAAAAAATTGCAGAGGGATTTTTTATTTATTACTACTTTAAGATATCCTATCTACCAAAACTTAACATACAAGGCTATCAGTATAAGCAATGTTGCCACAATCATTGCAATAATTGGAGGGCTAAGTTTAAACATAGTTTTATCCAGCTCAAATGCTTTTGGATTTATTTTAGGTCCTGCAAGACTGATACCAATCATTATTGCCATGGTAAAAAAGAACGACCAGCCCATACTGATTAGGAATGGTATTTCATAATGCCCGCTGCTGTTTTTAAACGCAGTGTATAATAAAGTTTCGTGGCCAAAAACATTTACCGCTGCCAGTTTAAAAAATAAAATAACGGCCAAACCCGTAAGTAATCCCACTATCGCTGCTGTACCAGTGGTGCGTTTCCAAAACATACCAAGTATAAACATTGCAAATACCCCAGGACTTATAAATCCGGTATATTCCTGAATAAACGTAAAGCCGCCTTTGCTGTTAATGCCCAGCAGGTCATTCCATTCAAACAGCACAGCAATGGTAATGCATACTAATGCAGCAATCTTTCCAATCCATACCATATTTTTTTCTGCTCCTTCGCCTCCTGTTACTGCATTTTTCTTATTAAAATACTTCATATAAATATCCAGCGTAAAAATGGTGGATATACTGTTTAACTTACCCGCCAGCGAAGCGACAATGGCTGCCGTTAATGCAGCAATTGACAAACCTTTTAAACCAGAAGGCAAAAAACTGAGTATGGCAGAGTAAGCATTGTCCTGATTAACGGTGCCACTAGCGTCAAGCATTTCTTTTTGCAGGCCGCCCGTTTTTTCATGCAGTACAAAAGCTGCGATACCTGGGAGCATTACAATAATCGGCATCATTAATTTTAACATGCCTGCAAACAAAATACCTTTACGTGCAGTTTGTAAATCGGCACCCAATGCACGCTGAGTAATGTATTGATTACACCCCCAATAATTTAAGTTTACAATCCACTGGCCTGCAAAATACATTGCAATACCCGGCAGAATTAAATATTTATCAATAGAATTTTGCGCCGCCTTATCACCGCCTGCTGCCGCATTTACTATGGCTTCATTTGGCTTATCTAAAATCATGTGGAAATGGTCTGGCACTTGCGCCATTAATGTTTTAAACCCTGCAATAGCATCACTGCCTAAACCAAATTTTTCGCTAACTATAGTTAATGCAAAATAAATAGTTGCAAAGCCGCCAATAATTAAAACAGCTACCTGTATTACATCGGTATATCCAATTACCTTCATACCACCTAAAGTAATTATTAATGCAAACACTGCCAGCCCAACCATAACAAGGTGTAAATAATCAGGCCCAATTAAACCACTGATGGCGATAGCACCCAGATACAAAATTGATGTAAGGTTTACAAACACGTATAACAATAACCAAAAAATGGCCATTATTAACGATACTGTTTCGTTATACCGCTGTTTTAAAAACTGCGGCATGGTGTAAATTTTATTCTTAAGATACACAGGCATAAACCAAACTGCAATTATTATAAGCGCCAGTGCAGCAATCCATTCATAAGCGGCTACGGCAATACCTACAAAATAGCCGTTACCGCTCATTCCAATAAACTGCTCTGCAGAAATGTTGGATGCGATTAACGATGCCCCAATTGCCCACCATGTAAGTGAACCCTCTGCCAAAAAATAATCATGCGATGCTGATACCGATGCCTTTTTCTTTTTTTGGTAAACCCAAAAGCCGTATCCTGCCACCAAAATAAAATAGATGACAAAAACGAGTGTATCCAATCCTGAGAGTCCATTCATAGCAAGTCTTGATTTTAAATATGAAAAATGTTTTTGGTATTATTTAAAAGATGCATCATTCCAGCGCAATTCGTTCTTAAGATTGTAAAGATTGGTATCCTTACCGATTAAAACAAATTCAATTCCGGCCATTGCAGCAAAATCTTCTAAATTTTCTGCAGATAAATTTTGACTGTAGCCCGTGTGGTGTGCACCACCGCCATATATCCATGCGGCGCATGCAGTTTGCATATTGGGATGCGGTTTCCACAACACTCTTGCAACTGGCAATTTTGGTAATTCAAAATTTGGTTTTACTGCATCAACAGTATTTACCAATAACCGGAAGCGGTTGCCCATATCCATCAACGATGCATTTAGTGCAGGGCCTGGGGCAACATTAAAAACCAACCGCACCGGATCGGATTTACCACCAATGCCCAAAGGATGAATTTCGCAACTGGGTTTTGCATTAGCAATGCTGGGACAAATCTCCAGCATGTGACTTCCTAAAACCATTTCGTTTCCCGGTTCAAAATGATACGTATAATCTTCCATAAAAGAATTGCCACCGGGCAACCCTGTACCCATTACTTTCATGGCTCTTACCAATGCAGCTGTTTTCCAATCGCCTTCGCCTGCAAAACCATAACCATCGGCCATTAAACGTTGTGCTGCAATGCCGGGCAATTGTGTTAAACCATGCAGGTCTTCAAATGTATCGCTAAAGCCTTTGTAATTGCCATCTTCTAAAAATTTACGGATACCAATTTCTATTTTAGCCGCATCACGTAAAGATTGATGCTGGTTGTTTCCTTTTTTTAAAGAAGGCATTAATTTATACAGCTCCGCATATTCATCACACAATTTTGTAACAGCAGTTTCTTTAACATTATTAATTACACCAGCCAAATCGCCAATGCCGCAGGTGTTTACACTGTAACCAAATTTTAATTCAGCTTCTACTTTATCGCCATCAGTTACAGCAACATACCGCATGTTATCGCCAAAGCGAACAAACTTTGCGCCCTGCCAATCGTTCCACCCTAAGGCGGCTCTTGTCCATCCTGCAATTTGTGCAATTACATTTTTATCCTGCCAATGCCCCACCACTACTTTTCTTTGCATACGCATGCGGCTCATCATAAATCCAAACTCACGGTCGCCGTGAGCCGATTGGTTGAGGTTCATAAAATCCATATCAATATTGCCCCATGGAATATCACGGTTAAATTGTGTATGCAAATGCAATAATGGTTTTTGTAAAATTTTCAATCCGTTGATCCACATTTTTGCAGGAGAAAAAGTATGCATCCAGGTAATAATGCCAATGCAATTTTTATTACTGTTGGCATCAATCACTAAATTGTAAATTTCTTCGGTGGATTTTAAAACGGG
This sequence comes from Ferruginibacter sp., assembly GCA_043756235.1. Classification (GTDB taxonomy): domain Bacteria; phylum Bacteroidota; class Bacteroidia; order Chitinophagales; family Chitinophagaceae; genus Ferruginibacter. The sequence continues at coordinate 3,529 of JAYURK010000138.1, forward strand.
CTTAAAAACAACTTTAACAGGGATAGCTTCTGCATCATTAAATGATTTTGCCACTTGGGTGGAATGCTTTGCCACCTGCTTTAAAGTTTCTTCTCCATATAAATTCTGGCTGCCGGTTGCAAACCAAATTTCTAATCCTCTTGTACTGATGCTATTTTTCATTTTTACATTTTTATGAGAGCTCCAATTAGAGAAGTCTTCTTTTTAAAAGAAGACTTCTCTGTAAGCGCTGTATTATTTAGTTAAGATCTCTATATCTTTTACCTGTGTTGGAAACCACACCGTCATTTCGCCTTTGCCCCTGTTGGCCCAGCTGTAATAAGGTATGGCTGTAAAATTTTGTTTTTTTGTTGAAATACTTTCGTTATTATTTATAATTACTGCAGGCACCTCGGCTTTTAAAACTGTAATACCATTTAATATTGCTGGTTTATATTCGGTGGTAAAATCTGTATTGGCAGGCATTAAAATATTGCTGGTCTTACCATTATTATCAACCCATTCGGCGCAATAAATAATTGGGCCACGCTGCAAGGCTACTTTACCAATATCACTGGTAACTTTTTCATTAGCTGCAACCGTTCTTACTTCCATGGGCAACAATACTTCTACTACATCATTATTTTTCCAGTTTTTATTTATTGCAGCATACCCATTTTGAATAGTATAATCTGTTACCGCTCCATTTACCTTAATTACAATTTTAGTATTTGATACCGTTGTAAACTTATACAAATCGGATGGTACAACGCTGTTATTGGCCCAACCCGGAATTCTTATCAACAAATTAAATGCATTGGCTTTTGCGGTGCTTATAATAAATTTTAAATTGCCATCCCATGGATAATTATTTTGCTGTTCAATTTTAACCGATTTATTATTTACCATTACATCAACAGTACTGTTCATAAAAAGATTCACAAATAAATTATCCTCTTTTTGTGCATACATATAACCCGGCACCGAAGGAATTAATCGGGTTAAATTAGTGGGGCAGCAACTGCATTCAAACCAGCCCGATCTTGCGCCCTCAAAATCTTTATGATTAAAACTGTTTCGCACTTCCATGGCATTGGTATAAAAAAAAGATTTACCGTCTAAACCAATTCCGGAGATCAATCCGTTGTACAACATTTTTTCCAGCACATCAATATATTTAGCATGGCCATGTAATAAAAACATCCTGTAATTCCAGTACACGCCGGCAATAGCAGCGCAAGTTTCGTTGTAAGCAGTGCTGTTGGGCAGTTCGTAATTTTCACCAAATCTTTCTCCATCGCCTCTTGCTCCCAATCCGCCCTGCACATACATTTTTTTACTAACTACATTATCCCAAATTTTGTCTATTGCAGCGGTTAAACTGTCATGCCCTGTTAGCGCAGCAACATCTGCAACAGCTGCGTACAAATAACCTGCTCTAACGGCATGGCCTACCGCTTCTTCCTGTAAAACAACCGGTTTACTATCCTGCCAGTACGATCCATTTTTCCAGCTGTCGTTACTTTTTGCATCATAGCCGGGGTAATGTCCTCTTGCTTCAATAAAAAACTTTGCAGTATTCAGGTATTCTTTTTTTCCAGTGAGGCGAAATAATTTTACTAAACCCATTTCTACAATTTCATGGCCGGGGGCTACAGATTTTTTGCCGGGGCCAAAAACACTGCACACTAAATCGGCATTCTTTAAAGCAATATCTAAAAAATTTCTTTTTTTAGTTGCCAGAAAATGTGCAGCCGCAGCTTCGTACATGTGGCCGGCATTGTATAATTCATGACTGAGTTCTCTTTCTTTTTCCCATCTTTCTTTTCCTACCCAACCGCCAACATTTAGGGGATCAATAGTTCTTGCAGTGTACAAATAACCATCGGGTTCTTGTGCAGCTTTAATAATTACAATTAAGGAATCTACATAAGCTTCTAATTTTTTATCCGGATGTACCGCTAATGAAAACGAAGCGCCTTCAATAGTTTTATAAATATCCGTATCGTCAAATGGAAAAGTAGTGCAAAACTTCCCTTGCTTTTGAGCAGCCATTACAAAGTTTTTTACCCGGCCGGTATTTTCGCAACGCTCAAAAGATGCTGGTATAGTTACCGTGCGGTTAATCTCTATCCTTGGCAACCAAAATTTATCAGATAATTTTACCTGCGTAAAATTTACTTCTTTAATGGCATAATCTTTTTGCTGTGCCCTTGCAGGCAAGCTTAAAAATATTGCAATTGACAAAAAATAATTTTTCATACAAAGTAATTTTTCCAGAGAAGTCTTCTTTAAAAAAGAAGACTTCTCTAATTTATTTCACTGAAAATTTATACAAAGAAGTATGTGTATATGTTTCTCCCGGCTTTAAAATAGTGTTGGGAAATGTTGGCTGGTTTGGACCGTCGGGAAAATGCTGCGTTTCTAAACAAAGGCCTGCATGCAGCACATATTTTTGATTATTTTTTGAATTGGTTAATGTACCATCTAAAAAATTGCCACTGTAAAATTGTACACCAGGCTCCGTAGTAAACACCTCCATAAAACGGCCGCTGCCTGCATGGTATAATGTTGCAATGCTTTCTAAAGTATTGCCAGTTTTATTTAACACCCAGTTATGATCGTAACCTCCTTTTACCGAATCAATATCTTTGCCTATTTTTTTTGCTGATGTAAAATCCATCGGCGTATTTTTTACATCAGGTAATTTTCCAGTAGGAATTAAAACAGCATCCACTTCAGTAAATTTATCTGCTGCCAGCATTAAATCATGGTTTAAAATGGTGGAATCTTTTCCTGCTGATAAATTAAAATAACAGTGATTGGTGAGGTTTATGGGAGTTGCCTTATCAGTTGTTGCGGTGTAATCTATTTTCAACCCATTATCAGCTGTTAATGTATAAATAACTGTTACCGATAAATTGCCCGGATAACCTTCTTCTCCATCTTTGCTTAAGTAAGTTAATTTTAAACTGCTGTCGCCATTTTGTTTTGCTGCTGTCCACATTACTTTGTCGTAACCCTTTATACCGCCGTGCAAAGATTGGCCGTTATTGTTTTGTGCTAAAGTGTAAGTCGCTCCATCCAAAGTAAATTTTCCTTTGCCAATACGGTTACCATATCTTCCAATCAAACATCCAAAATATGGATTGCCATTTTGTAAATAACCGCTTAAAGAATCGTAACCCAAAATAACATCGCCATCTTTTCCTTCTTTATCTTTTGTAATAATTTTTGTAACGGTACCGCCGTAATTTAATATACTTACCTGCATGCCACTGGCATTGGTTAAAGTATACTCAGTAACCGCTTCGTTATTAAATGTACCAAAAGGTTTTTCTGTAATACTCATTTTTGTTTCAGTTTTAGACGCAGTGTTTTCTGTGCTGTTATTACAGGAAAATAAAAATAGCGCAGCAACAAAGAGGTTGAAATGGAAATGTTTCATAATAAGCAATAGTTTTATTTTAAAAATGTTGAATTAGTTTTAATAATTAAATACGCTAACTAACCGCTGTCGGGGTTTGCATCCGCCGACAGGGTTAGGGGATTTTTTTACTGACCATAATAAGAATCGGGCCCGTGTTTACGTTCAAAATGTTTTTTTATTAAAGCATCTTTTAACCGTGGCGCTTTATTATTTATTTGTTCTGTCAGCACAGCCATTTTTGCTATATATTCCAGCACAGCACTGTTGTGCACGGCTTTTGCAGCAGTTTTTCCCCAGGTAAATGGTGCATGATTACCTACCAGCACCATTTCCACTTCTTCATATTTTAGATCATTTTTTTTAAAGCAATTTATTATTTGAAAACCGGTTTCGTATTCGTAATTGCCTTTTATCATTTCATCATCCATGGGTGGCGCACAGGGAATATCAACCGTATTGTAATCGGCATGTGTTGTTCCAAATATCGGGATATCTCTTTGCGCCTGCGCCCATGCGGTGGCGTAAGTAGAGTGGGTGTGAACGATACCGCCAATAGCTTCCCAATGCTTATACAATACTGCATGCGTTAATGTATCGGATGATGGCCTCAAATTACCTTCAATAGTTTTACCATCAAAATCTACGATCACCATTTTTTCCGGCGTTAATTCTTCATACGCAACGCCGCTTGGTTTAATGGCAAATACACCAAGGCTTCTGTCGGCAGCGCTAACATTACCAAATGTAAAAAGTACCAGCCCCAGTTTGGGTAACTGCATGTTGGCTTCGTATGCTTCCTGTTGCAGGTGTTGATATTTGTTCATACCCCTATCCCCTAAAGGGGGATTAACATTTTTTATGATTAATTATTTTCAATTTTCTTTCCTAAATCCAAATACATTTTATACCGCTTTGCATAATAATCCACTTTATCTTTTTGTGGCTCGTAAGTTTTTTGAAAGCCCTGCCCCATGGCATTCATGGCATCTTCTACTTTATTGTAAATACCAGCCGCTGTTGCTGCAAACATGGCTGCACCATTGGCACAGGTTTGTTCGCTGCTGTGTATGCGTATGGGCATGTTTAAAACATTTGCCATAGTTTGCATTACATAAGTTGATTTTAATGCAACGCCGCCTAAAGCAATAATTCCTTTTACGGCAATGCCTTCACTAATAAAACGCTCTACAATTGCTTTGCTCCCAAAACAGGTGGCCTCTACTAAACTTTTAAATATTCTTGGTGCGTCACTGGCCAAATTAATATTTGCAATTACACCTTTTAATAATTGATTAGCATCAGGTGTTCGTCTGCCGTTCATCCAATCGAGCGACAACTCATCGTTATCATTTAATTCTACAGCGGCGGCTGCTGTTGCTAAATTTTCAATTATTTTATCCGTTATTTTTTCTCTTTCCTTTTCATCAACTACAAATTGATTAACCGGCCAGCTTAATAAATTTTTAAACCAGGCATAAATGTCGCCAAAGCCTGATTGTCCTGCTTCCATTCCAATCATACCCGGAATAACAGATCCATTTACCTGGCCGCAAATCCCTTTAACCAAAGTATCTTTTACTTCGTCAATGGGGGCTACTAAAATATCGCAGGTTGATGTACCCATTACTTTACTAAGATAATAAGGTTCAATTTGTCCGCCTACTGCACCCATGTGGCAATCGAATGCGCCTGCACCAATTACTACATCCGCTGACAGACCTAATTTTTGCGCCCACTCGTTACTGATAGTTCCAACCGATTGTGCTGCTGTATAGGTTTCGGTAAATAATTTTTCTGTAATGCCGTCTAACAAATGGTCAAGTGCTTTAAAAAAATCATTGGGAGGCAAGCCCCCAAACTCTTCAGCCCATAATGCTTTGTGCCCTGCGCTGCAAACACCACGTTTTAACTTTGCTGCATCATTACCACCTGTTAATAAAAACGGAATCCAATCGCAATGCTCCACAAAAGAGTATATATTTTTTTGTATGGCTTCGTCCGCTCTTAAAATATGTAACAGCTTTGCCCAAAACCATTCGCTGCTGTAAATGCCACCAACTAATTTTAAATAATTAACGGGAAATTTTGTTGCATGCGAATTTATTTCTTCGGCTTCTTTAGTTGCGGTATGATCTTTCCATAATACAAACATGGCATTGGGATTATTTTCCATGCCAGGTAATAAAGATAAAGGTGTTCCGGTTTTATCAATAGCGATAGGAGAAGAACCTGTGGTATCTACCGAAATACCTTTTACATTTTTTGCAATATCGGGTCCGGCCTTTTGCAAACAATTTTTTATGGTGGCTTCCAAACCTTCCATGTAATCTAAAGGATGCTGCCGAAATTGGTTTTTACCGGCGTTGCAAAATTTGCCCTCCTTCCATCTTGGATAATAAAAAACCGATGAAGCCATTTCTGCTCCATTAATTGCATTCAGCAAAACTGAACGAACGGAATCCGTTCCAAAATCAACGCCAATTACAAAAGCAGCAGTACTCATAATTAATGTAGTAATTCATTTAAAATATCATCATTATAATCTTCAATAAAACCAATAATATTCGGATAAGCAGCAAACTCTTCCTTTGTATGCATCGTTGTTATTACTACACATTTCATATTGGCATTTAATGCCGCCTCTACTCCTTTTGGGGCATCTTCAAACACAATACAATTTTGCGGATCAACCTGTAATGCTGCAGCCCCTTTTAAAAAAGTTTCAGCATCGGGTTTACTTTTTTCCACATCGTCGGCACTTACTAAGGCGCCAAAATAATTACGTATGTTTAATCCATCCAGCACAAAATCTACATTAAATAAAATGGCAGCCGAACCAATGGCCATTTTAATTCCTGATGCATCAGCTATTTTTAAATATTCATCCAGCCCGTTAATTAATTTTAAATGCGGCAGAAAATCCTGTTGGTATTTTTTTTCCTTATTAAGGCTGATCAAATCTTTTTCATCCTGCGAAAATTTTCCCGGAAAAATACGTTCCAGAATTTCTTCATTTTTGCCATAACATTCCCGTTTGCTTTCTTCTAATGTAAACATTTTACCGTGCTGGTGAAAAATATTGTGCCATGCCCTTATATGAAAAGGCATATCATTCACCATTGTTCCGTTTAAATCAAATAAAAAAGCTTTTGTTGATTTCATATGTACATCGTTCAGGACATTACAGTATCCAATTTTTCAATCTTAATTATAGCTTGCTTTGGAATATCAAATTTTTAATTTTTTCGTTGTATACACAACTGCTATTTTTAAATAAATTGATGGTATATTATCAAATTATACTAATTTAACAGTCATCAACTGATAATATAGTATTTATAAAGATGAAAACACTTATTCAAAAAATACATACAGAAGAACAATATTCGTTTGCCTGCCGCAAATACCGCACGCCAAATTTTGAAACGAGCTGGCACAAGCACGAGGAGTATGAATTGATTTTAATAACTGAAGGCCATGGTACGGCTTTAATTGGTGATTATGTGGGCGAATATAAAACCGGAGATATTTATTTTATCGCCGGTAACCTTCCGCATTCGTTTCGCAAACGGCACCATAAAATTACAGGCGATGCTATTGCGGCACATTTCAGGAAAGATGTTTTTGGGAATAGTTTTTTTTTAGCTCCGGAAATGAAAAACATATTTGCACTCTTAAATAAAAATGATGCAGTGCAGTTATTAAATAAATTAAAAAAAGAAATTACCGCTTTACTAATTGAAATGGAAAGTGCCAAAGGGTTTAACAGGATAAATTTATTGCTGCAATCATTGCAAAAAATGAGTACTTCATCAAACTTTGTTCGTGTTACTCAAGATTTTTCATCGGCGGATAACAATATTAATCCTGCTATTGATAAGATAATTGATTATTCGTTTAAACATTATTTAGAGCCGGTAACCTTACAGCAGGTGGCACAAATTGCAGGTATGAGCATACCTACATTTTGCCGCTTTTTTAAAAAAAATATAAAAAAAACTTACTTTAATTTTTTGCAGGATTTACGCATCAGCCATGCCTGCAAATTATTAACTACTACTGATAAACCTGTAATGGATTGCTGTTACGAAAGCGGTTACAACAGCTGGGCACATTTTACTAAACAATTTAAACAGATAAAAAAAATTACGCCATCGCAGTACAGGAAGGAGTTTGTGGAAAAGGGGAAATGATGGGCACGCTGAGGGGCAGAGGACGCAGGGAAAAGTAAAAAAAAGTATTTAAGGTTTATAAAGTATACTGAGTTTATAAATTTTGAGATGATGGAATATGTTGTACTTATAAACTTTTATACTTTATTTACTTCTTTCTATTTCTCCAGCCTAAACCAATCCACTTCTGCAAAGCCTGCATCATTAATAACCTGTGTTCTTGTACAAAAGAAACCCATTGTTGCACCAATCCATTTACCCGGTGTTGCTTTAAAAATTTCGGAAATATCAGTAAATGTTTTACCATCTCTGCTGTAGCTAAAAGTACAAACTGCGCCCTTGGTTACCTTTAATTTAAAGTAAAAATCGCCGGCAGCAATTTTTGTCATTTCAGTTTCCACTTCGGGTTTGCCGTGTTCGGCATCAATGCATTTGGTATGGCTTAAATAAATGCCATCGGCTTGTTTGGTTACTACTATACTAGCGTAACTCATTCCTAAAACTACCAGTCCAAATTTTTCGCCAGTGGTTTTTGGTGTAAATAAAAATTTAGTTGTGGCTGTAAATTGTTCTGCAGGAAATTTTTGTGTGAGGATATTAGGAATGTCCCATAAACTTTTTGCAGTATCGGGTTTTAAAATACTGTTGAAACGAATAACGCCTTTTAATGGATAACTGAAAGCCCAGTTTAATTTTGGATTAGCATGCCATTGCCATTGCAATCCTAACTTTGCGTCATTAAATTCGTCAGATTCCTGTGGTGCAGTAATGGAAATTTTTTTTGCAACATTTGGTTTTTTGTAACTTATTACCGGCTCACCGATGCCGTTACCATCCTTATCAACTCCCATTACCGGCCAGTCGTTACTCCATTTCATTGGTTGTAAATGAACTATTCTTCCATAAGCATCCTTATCCTGAAAATGTATAAACCAATCTTCTCCGGTTTGTGTTTGTACCCATGCGCCCTGGTGTGGGCCGTTGATAGCGGTAGTGCCTTGTTCTAAAACTACTTTTCTCTGGTAAGGACCATAAATATTTTTACTGCGTAAAATAGTTTGCCAACCCGTTGCTACACCACCGGCGGGTGCAAAAATGTAATAATAATTATTGCGCTTATAAATTTTAGGCCCTTCAATGGTGGCATCTAATTCGTGGCCATCATATACTAAAACACCATCGCTTATTACTTTATCAGCTGCTGCATTTAATTCTTTTATTAAGATAACAGATTTTGTTCCGGCACGGCTGCCGGCTAATGCATGTACCAAATAATTTTTTCCGTTATCATCCCATAACGGACAGGGATCAATCAATCCTTTTCCGGCTTGCACCAAAACAGGTTCCGTCCATGGACCCAAAATATTTTTGGCTTTGGTAAGATAAATACCAAAATCAGGATCGGGATAATAGATATAAAATTCGTTTTTATGATAACGGATTGAAGGCGCCCAAACACCATTGCCATGCTGCACTTTACTAAAATGTTCTATTGGCTGCTGCTGGTGTAATGCATGCCCGATAATTTTCCAGTTTACTAAATCTTTACTATGTAAAATGGGTAGGCCGGGGGCTTGATTAAAACTGCTGCTTACTAAATAATAATCATCTCCAACTCTTATGGCATCGGGGTCGCTGTAATCGGCATGAATGATGGGATTTTTGTAAGTGCCATCGCCGCTATCGGCTATCCAAACTTGGGAAGGGGTTTGTGCATTAACTGCTGCAACAATGGATAATGCAGTAAGGAGCGTTGCAAATTTTATTTTTGTCATACTATTTATTTTGCCCGCAGATTACGCTGATATCGCTGATTTTTTCTGCTTAGTCTGCGAAATCTGCGGGCCAATTTTTACGCTTATATAACACTTCGACTTCGCTCAGTATTGAATAAAGATTTACTGTTGAAGAGTGCGACGCCAATGAAGCCCAATAGAAATCCATTTGCCCGGCTCAAAAAATAAAACTAACAAATTTTTGTAAGACGCCATGTATTGATTACAAAGTAAAAGAGAAAATTATTTTATATTGTAAGCAGCAATATCTAAAAAAATGAAAAAAGAGTTTTAGTTTTTATTTTGTCATTATAAACTTTTTACTCAACTCATCGTACACCAACAATAATTCATTTGATTTTCCATTGTTATCAAATATTTTTTCCCAGGTACTTAAAGGTTCCCAAATACAAGTGCCTTTTCCTTTTCCGTTGGGTAATTCAAAAGCAATTTTATTTACTGCTTCTTTTAATGCAGAATATTCTACTACAATAACATCTTTATTGTAGCGGCTTACTAAATCATTTAAGTTATCACGCAAATCATCCAATGTACCATGCCATTTTGGATAGTACGATTCGCCAATTACATCAAAATGCACCCCTCTTGCAATCATGTTATCAATGAAAAAAACTGATTCGTGATTTTGCCCGCCCAATGCAACATGCAACATCATTACCACATTTGGGTCAACGGCTTTTACGGCTGCAGTTCCTGCATTCAATAATTGTGCGGTGCCGTCTATATTAATTACATTTCCTTCGGGCCAAACAATACCGTGATTAATTTCATTGCCCACTTGTACCATATCCGGCGTGGTGCCCTGCACTTTTAATGCCTCCATTACTTTTTTAGTATAATCGTACAATGCTTTTTTTAAATCAGTAAAAGATAAATTTTTCCATGCAGCAGGTTTGTATTGTTTACCCGGGTCGGCCCAGTAATCGCTGTAATGAAAATCCAATAATAATTTCATGCCAGCTGCTTTTACACGTTTTGCCATTTGCATTGTATGTTCCAAATCGCAAAAACCTTTTTGGGGAGAATAACCACTGTCGTTTGCAGGCTCATTAAAAATACGAAGCCGTACATAATTAAATCCATGATCTTTTAAAATTTGTATCGCATCTTTCTCCACTCCATTATCCGAAAATTTCATTCTTCTTGCTTCCAGTTCAGGAAGAAAAGAAATATCTGCACCCAACATTTTATCTGTAACCCGTGGCTTTGCCGCTTCGCCTTTTAATTCGTAAGTTTTATCAATGGTAAATGTATTTGCACTTTCGGTATCAACCATTACTATATCTGTTGAGCCAGTAAATAAACCAGCTGCCTGTGCATCAAACTTTATAATACCTGGTTTTGTACCGGCCTGAATTATTATTTGACATTTACCATTAAACAATGGTCGCTGCCATGCACCATCGGCGCATTTATCAGGTTCATGACTGCTGGGATCACCATTACCCACACCTATAATTTTTGCATCGCCAACTAAATTAAATTTAATCATGTTGTCTGCATCGGGTACTTCACGTCCTTCTCTATCAACCACAGTTATATTTATTACAGCAGCATCTTTACCATCGGCAAGCATTGTAGTTTTGTAAGGCGTAAGCACCACCTCTGCAGCAGCGTTAGTTGTTTCAATTTTTGCTGTAAGTTTTTTTCCTTTCTTATAAGCAACGGCTTCTAATTTTCCGGGCTCAAATTTTACTTTCCATTGTAAATGGCCGTTGCGTGGCATATCTTTTTTGCCCAGGCTTTTTCCATTTAAAAATAATTCAACATCATCGGCATTAGTATTAACCCAAACATCAATTTCTTTAGCAGGTTTACCCCATTCGTTGCGGTGGTTCCAATGCGGAGAAATATGCAGCACATCTTTATCGGTCCACCAGCTTTGATAATAGTAATAAATATTTTTAGGAAAGCCGCACATATCCATAATACCAAAATGCGAATTTATGTTAGGCCATTTGTACGGTGTTGGTTCGCCGCGGTAATCAAAACCCGTCCACACAAAACCACCGAGCCAAAAATCATTTGGCCCTGCCAATTTCCACCAGGTTTCTGCAGTGCTTGCCCACCATGGTGCTGTAATATCCTGATCGGGTAAATATGCTCTTACAGAATCTTTTTCTAAAACTCCTCTTGTACTAACGGTGCTGCCCATCTCGGTCCCCAGTATTGGTTGATTGGGATGATCTTTATGATAATCTTCCACGGCATACTGGCGGTAATTAAAACTGCGTACCGGAATTACTTCATTAACGCCACGAAATACATTGGCTACGTCAGCAGCATAAGTACAGGTTCTTGTGGGGTCTAATAATTTTTGTTTGGCAACAAATGTTTGTGCAATTCTTTTTCCAACTGTGGTGGTATGTATCCATCCTTCTTCGTTACCAATGCTCCACATAAAAACTGATGCATGGCTCCTGTCTCTTTTTACTAAGCGTTCAAACTGGTTCATATATTCGGGGCCACTGTTTAACAAACGCTGTTCGTCCATTACCAGCATGCCCAGGCTATCGCATGCATCCAGCAATTCGGGTGTGGGTGCATTATGACTGGTACGGTATGCATTTACGCCCATATTTTTTAAAAGCCCAACACGGTAATAATGTAAGTAATCGGGCTGTGCACTTCCTACACCTGCATGATCGTGGTGATTATTAGTTCCATATATTTTTATATGCTTACCATTTAAAAATACACCGTTGGGTTTTATTTCAACAGTTCTAAAACCAAAACGCATTTTTTTTGAATCGATAATTTTTCCATCTTTTTTTAATTCAACAACCACCCTGTATAAATATGGATTTTGCAGCGACCACAAAATTGGATTATTGAAAACAATATTTTGTTTGGAAATTTTTTCTTCGCCTGTATTTGATGAAATTTTTTGCTCTTTTGCTGTACCCATTATTTTACCGCTTCTGTCAGTTAAATAAGTATTGAGGGAATAGTTGGCAGCAGCAAAATCTTCATTGGCAACAGCAGTTTCTACTGTTAACGTTGCTTTGTTGTTATTAATATTTGAATAAGCAAATACGCCGTCAGTTGCAATGTGGGTGTTTTGATATTTGTTTAACCATACATGCCTGTAAATACCTGCGCCTTCGTAAAACCAACCTTCGTATTGTGTAGCATCCGCCCTTACAACAATAACATTCTCTCTATCATAATTTATAAAATCAGTAACATCATAATTTATACCAACGTATCCACTTTTATTATTGCCCAGGTAAAACCCATTTATCCAGATGTTGGCATCCCGGAAAATTCCATCAAACTGCATTTGAAAACGCTGTCCCGAATCGGCTTTTGCAACAGTAAAATGTTTGCGGTACCAGCCAATACTTGTTGCCGGAAATAAACCACCTACTGGTTTGTAACCATGAGACTCTACATCAAAATTATCAACAAAATCAAAAGGTAATTCCACCGCCCAATCGTGTGGAAGATTTAATGTTCGCCATGCACTGTCTTTAAATTTTGGATCAACGGCTGTACCCGCTGCCCCGCCCGATTTAGAAAATATGGTACGGATACTGTAATTAAAATCTTTTTCAGGATTGGCAGCATTACCAAAAGCAAATTTCCAGTCGTTATCAAAATTAATATGCTGGCGTGATTGCGAAAATGATGCTGCTGTTATTAGACATAAAGGAAGTACTAAAAAAAAAATGCTGTTTATTTTTTGCATGAGCCTGTGTGTTTATTAGTTTAAGGAATACTTTTAAGCTTACAACAGGTGCTTATTGATTTCCCTGTTTGTAAATTAATACAAAAAAATAAGATTTATTGAAATGCGGGGTTTACCCAAACACGCAGCCGTACCGTGTTCATGTCGAGTGTTTTTATTGATGTTATACACTCCATTTCTGCGCAAGCAGCATTATAAAATTTTTTGCCCGAAACTTCCATTTGTGTAATCCAACTTATATCGGCGCCTTTTGCAAAACCAGTTGGCGTTGAGGAAGGTGGCGGATTAGTAATACCACCGCCCCTTTCTGGCTTGCATGCAGCCAGAGCAAAAAATAAAATCAAAACAACGATATTCTTTTTGATCATTTTTACAAATTATTTTTTAAAGATTGTTAAGTTATTTGTTTACTACTTATGGAAGGTGACAAAGTTAATGCATCAGCAATAAGATCTTAAGCAGTTTTATTTATAACAATTACCTTAACTGTTGTACCAGTTAATTTTTATTGTTTCATTACCTCAAGCTGTTCTATTATCCTAACTTCACCATCTTTATCTTCTGCTGATAAAATATCAACTGTTTGTTGTGTATATACCTGCAAAGCCCATTGCATAATTTTATTGGTGGGATATAATTTTGCCTGCTGCTGCAGCCATTCAGTAGCATTAGTTGCAGCAGAAGTTTTTTCTATTGCCCATGCTGAAATTAATTGATTGGCCGGTAAAAAATTCATTACTGTATTATCAACTTTGGGAGTAAAGGCAATTATTTTTTTCAGTGATTGATCTGCAGCTGTTGTATTTTTTAAACTGCTGTAACAGTTATAACTCATCCAGTCTTCCAGCCTTTCGTCAATATCTTCATCATATGGTTTACCCACACCTAAATTCGCCGGCCATAATTTTGCAGCTGCAATAAATTGCAATGCTTTTTTAAATTGCTTCTTTTTAATTTCTGCAACTGCCTGCATTAATTTTGCCTCGTGATATAATTGCCTGCCAATAGTGGCTCCTTCAAAAGGAAGAATATTAAGTTTAGTAAGAAAAGCATCTGCCGCAGCATATTTTTTATTCAGCAACAATGTTTTGGCGTAAAGCATGCCAACAATATAATTACCAGTGTGATTTTTATAAAAAGATTGCGCAATAGCCAAAGCCGTATCATAATTTTTTTGAGTTATATAATGTTCGGCCAACAACTTTATATACCGCCACTGTTGTGCATCCAGCTTAATAGCTTGCTTAAGATCATTTGCCGCAGCTGTTTTATGCTCACCAGGCAAAGCTGCTCTTGCCGCATAAAAATTTGGATCATCAGGCAGATTACCACAACTTAAAAACAATTTTTTTGCTTTGGCAATATTATTTCTGTTCCATTCAATTAAGGCAAGGTGGTATTTCAGCAACCATTCATCGTTTGTCTTAATTAATACTTCCAGCACTTCGGCAGTTTCGGTTCTAAAAGGAAAATCGGTTCCTGTTTTTATAATACCCAAATCAACAGGTGTATTTTGAAGGAATGCTTTCCAATAAATGATTTCTGCACTGGGTGGCGCCAGCGACAACAATTTAATTGCTTCCGCTTTACAATCCAGATGGTAATACCAAATGGCCAGTTCAAGAAAAGTTTGCTGTGGAAATTCATTTTGTATATTAGTTACAAAAACTGTTTTCGATTGCTCCTTCTTATCCCAACAATATCTTTCGAAACCAACAAAATGATTTAATGGATCCATTGTTATAATCTCATTGAATATTTCATTTGCTTTTGTTGGATTATTTTGTAATCGGTACACCAGAGCCATCAACTGTAAACTTTCAATATTGTTTTTATTGTTTAACAAACTTTTTTGAGCATATTCAATCGCTTTATTTTCTTCCCTGTTAATAAAATATATTTTAGCCAGTTCGGTATAAGCAGCACTCCGGTATTCGATACCGGAAGCCGCAATATCAAAACCATCTTTGGCATCAGCCATATTGCCCAACTTTGCATTTGCCAAAGCATAATGATAATTAGCGGCAGCATCGTAAGTATTGATGGATAAAGCCCTGCTGGCTGTTGCGATTGCTTCAGCATATTTAAATTGCCGGATTTGTAAACCTGCCATATCACATAAGGCCGGGGCATAATTGGGATCCTTCTCTAAACATGCTTTAAATTTTTCTTCTGCACTTATGTAATCTTTGTAGCTGATGTAATTTTTGCCCTGCAGGTATAACCCGTAAACCGAGTTGTTGTCGAAATCTTTCGGTGTATCCATGGGCCGATGCAGGTCATCATCTGCCGGTGACGAATTCCACGTTAGTTTATCTTGCCCAATGCTGAGCTGCAAATTATTTTTATCTGCCAATATTTTTATTGAATCTGCAAACAGCTGCATGGGTTTTACTGAAATGTTTTTTGTGTAAATTAATTTCCCTTTTTCAAAAATTTCCAGTTTATCATTCATTGTTTGTAAAGGAGAAAAATAAATTTTTAACCACCCCGCTTCCTCTTTTACATTTACTGCTCCATATTGATTAGCTTTTACAAACCCCTTTGTTTGTTTTACAGGAAACCAATACTCCGTCCACACATCTGACTGATAAGGTGCAAAAGAGCGGTGTTTAAAAGGCGTGAACATGCTGTGCTCAGCCGACTGGTTAAATAATCTTCCACTTTGTACTTCTACATATTGCCCGTCAGTATCTGTCAATAGTTTTTCCCAGATCATACCTTGCTGCGATAATCCCCATATCCATATTTTTTTGCCGGCCTTATCATCATGGTTACTGTAACGCCCCATTCCAAATTCATCATCGTGCCAGTAGCCGCCAAAAAAATCGGTGTACTTGCCAAACACATGATAAGATTTATAGCCGCCAAAATTATTGTTTTCATAAAACCGCAGATTTCTGCCGATTAGTTTATTAATCGGCCAGTCGTTGTGTTCACCATCATGACCTAAATAATTTGTTCCGGGGTAAATAAATTCTAAATTACCCGCTGCTTTAATACCAGTGTTCATCCAGGTGTAATAGGGTTGCTCCAATGCAGTTGCGTTAAACCAAAAAGAACTGGTGGTAATGTATGCTTTGTCTTTAGGTAAATTTATATCCAGGCGCCACGATGTTCTGGTCAACAGGTCCAGTAATCCTATAACACAACTTATACTGCCATCTTCTTTTTTTACGATGGTATAATCTACCGGTGAGGCACAGCCGGGTGTATGGCCAATGATGCCATAGTTGGCTTCTATGCCACCACTTGTCCATGGCCCACGCATGGCAATATCCCTGAATTTGATTACATGATTATTATAAATAAAATCTTTACCGGTAGATTTTTCGGTAGCTGACCAAATTTTGCCGCCCACTTCAGGCAGAATGGTAATTTTTATATAATCATTTTCCAGTTCCACCACTTTCCATTCTTTTTGAATGGGCTTGGCCGTAAAACCGTCAAAACGGTAATAGGGATAAATTTTTGAGCCGGGCTTTGGTATAGGGTCAGCATCGGAGAAAGGGTAAGTAGTGAAAACTTTTTTATATTCCCTTACAACAGTATTTTGCTGTGCAAAACCACAGTAACTGTTATGCAATAAAAAAATTAAAATAAATTTTTTCATGTTAATAAATTTAAGGAGTATTTGTAAAGTTGTACAATAGTTTTTTTTGGTTATGATCTTAAAAGCACAGTCTAAAACAACTTCCGTGCAGTAATATTTATAAAAGCAAACCAAATTATATCTTAATAAAAATCTTTCTTTGCCAGAGCCAGTAACAAATACTCCACTCCAATAATAATGTTACCAGTGCAGTTACAACATTTTGCATTGCGCTACCAACAGATAACGGTGCTAAAAAACCTTTTACAAAAATGCCTGTAGTATGGTTAAGCCATTGTGCACCGATTGTTTCAAAAAACAGGTAGATAAAAATTGCATTCATGCCGACGGCTACAAATATCCGGCTGTATTTATTTATATGCATGGTATCAACTAACCAATAAAAAAACGCCATCGACAGCAGCACCCATCCTGCACTTGCCAATACAAAAGAACTGGTGCTGATACGTTTAATGATGGGTGTTACATTAATCCAATCTATACCAAACCCCAGCAACAAAGCCACAATGCCTGCAATTATCAGCCATTGCAATTTTTTAATTTCTGTTAACTGGCTGATCAGTAATTTACCAGCTAATACACCTGTAATGGTATGCGCTGCTGTAGGAATTATATTTATAGCTACCCAACCTCCCGGATTTATTTTTCCCATTAATTTCATATCCATCCAGTTACCAAAATTATGCTGATCAACAAAGGGCTGATTAAAGTTGGGCATTAAAACATAGCGGTATAACATTTCTGTAATTAATAACAACAAAACCGCTACTGCTAATTGAAAAACATAAGTGCGTTGTATAATGCAATAGGCAATGATGGTAGTAAAAGATAATTGTGTAAGCACATTCCACAATTCCCATACTAATTTACCACTGTACACACAATGCAATGCGGTGCCCAGTAAAAATAATTTAATACCCCGCCATAAAATATGTTTAAAATTTTGCTGCCAGGTAATACCTTTTTGTAATTTTTGGTAATAAGAAATATATAAGGCGGTGCCCGCCATAGTCATAAATGCGGGCTGCACAAGGTCCCAAAAACGAAGGCCATGCCAGGGATGGTGAAAAAACTGCTGCAACAATGAATTAAAAAAGCTGTTGCTGTTAACCTCATTCAATGCATCGTATATCCTGCAACTTTCTGCGGCAAGTAATAACATAACAATGCCCCTCATTACATCTAATGATAATAATCTTTTTACACCCAACCCGGCTGAAGGAGCAGTTGACATATTAGCAGCATTTAAAGTAATCCCACAAATAATACAACAAGTTATAAAAAAGAATTATTGATAAATAAGGAAATTTTTATACGAGCAAGTTTAAACCTCATCTGGTAAGCATTACACATGGAGTTAAGTAGTTAAAGGTATTTTCATCTGCATTTTTTTAGTTATTCTACCAGATAAAAAGTAAAGTTTAACTTTTAAAAATGATTGTGGAAATAAAGAAAAAAAATCACCGGTAAGGTGATTTTTATAATGTGGAGCTGCAGGGAGCATTTTAAAAAATGATTTCGATATAGGCAACATTTTGAAAAAAATAAAACTGATTGTGGCTTTTTTATAACAAAACTTAAGTTGTGGTTTATATATTTCACATTAATAGGTGACAGGGTAATAAATTTAAGTTTCTTTATTTGAGCCCTTACTTACCTCACAAGTTAATTCTGTCTACGGGTTGATTTATGAAACATATAATCCACCACAATTCCATTAGCCAGCATTTTATTTCCCTCATAAGTGATTTTGCTGTTTGAAGGAACACAAACAATTACTGTGGCATTTTGAGCAGGTATTTTTATTTGTGCAACAGAAGAGACATTCCTGGCAATAAAACTTCCGGACACCGTATTATACAGATCAAACTTTTTACCGGCTTCCGTTTTTATTAAAATTGTTTTACTGGTAGTATAAGGATTGTAATATAAAAAAGAAGGATAAGCAGTATCATGATAAAAATCGGTAGCCAATAAATTTAATTGTAAAATACCGTTCACGTTTGTAGTACGAATAATACTCCCGAATATGCCCACGTGCCCGCTGCCATATACACTAAACTGCGATTCCGGCGGGTTTTTTCCCGGCACCCAAAGTGGGCCGTCGCCCTGCGCTACCGGACCTTTTAAATTTTCATGTTCCTTGTAAGATGATTGTTTTATTATCCCTTCATACCCTATTACGCCTTTTGTAACTGCTGCCAGTTGCGGAATAGTTTCATGTTCATTGGGCATGTATTGCGGGTAAAAAAACCTTGATGCGTTAGCTGCATTTAACATCCACTTGCCAATGGCTGTTGCATACGACTGGTTGTAGCGCACCAAAGGAACCAGCGGCCATGCCGCATCGTAAGTGTTCATTAAAAAACCATAGCCGCCATGATCTACCGTACTGCCCACAATGCCCGAAATATCGATACCATGCCATTTGCCCACCAGCACTCCCCATCCTTCGCGGCAAATTGCAGTACCATCAAAACTCCAGTCCAGCATTTTATGCAGGTCGTAATTTTTGGCCTGTTCTGCATTTATTCGTGCAGCCAAATAAGCGCCAAAAGGCATCAGCAATTCGTAAGTGGGATTAATGGGTTGCGCTTGTAATGCAGATAATGCATTTAATGCGCCTTTTAAATATCTTGTATCGCCGAATTTTTTATACGCTGCGTATAACAACCATGCATGGCCTGCCGCCACATCGGGTTGAGCGCAAATATTATTTTTCATTGGCACCATTTTGCCGTAGTCAAAATAAGACCAATTATAATTACCATTTAATATTGAATCTGCCGCATAAAATTTTTCAGCAATTGTTTTAGCAATTTCAGTAAAACCCGGTTCGTTGGGA
The DNA here is from genome assembly GCA_043756235.1 of Ferruginibacter sp. GTDB lineage: Bacteria > Bacteroidota > Bacteroidia > Chitinophagales > Chitinophagaceae > Ferruginibacter. The sequence continues at coordinate 23,055 of JAYURK010000138.1, forward strand.
TATTTATCATAGATAGCATAAAACAAAACATTGGGGTATACATCATACCACCAGTCACGGCCATAACCTCCGCCCAGTAATGCCACTTCGGGGCAGGTGTTATTCATCATTATATTCCAGCCTGTTTCTTTATTAAAATAATTTTTCAACATACCCACATAGTTCAATCCCTGCTGGTTTGTTTTATCAATACCTACCAGCTTAGCGCCCAGCACTGCCCCCATGGTTGCCAATGCTTCATGAAACATTCCTTTGTTATTAATGCCCTGCCTAACATCTGCCATGGCAGTATACAAACCAACTACATTTTGCGGAAAGTTCTTTTGGCTGCTGTCCATCCAAACCAATGGCCAAAATTTTCCTTTGGCATTAAAGTCATATACAGTTTTATCAAACTGAAGCGCCAGCTTTCTATAATCAATAATTTGCAGTGGCTGCGGCAATGCCGGCATTTGGTTAACACGTGCCAGCTGTTGTTGCTTAACCTGTGCCGTTAAAAATGCAGCACAAAAAACTAAAGGAAAAAACAATAATATAATTTTAAAAACTCGTTTCATAGCTAATTTTGTTTGTAGTATAATGTAAATACAATAATGATACTATACCAATGCTTCTGCTACTGTGCCCAATACTTTTGCATTAACCTGCCCGCCCTCAGGCATTAATATTTTTCCCTGTGCAATAATTTTTTTTGCTACAAAGATGGAACACAATTGCAGTACCCCAATAATAACTACGGCATATCGTAATGCAATTTCTGCCGAGCCATATTTAGCCATCAGCAAAAAAGTGGCTGCACCGGAAAACCTGCCAACATATAAACCTGCTTCGTGGTTTAAAATATATGCAAACTCACTTCTCTTTTCAATTTTAGAAACAATGTCGATTACCTGAAATTGAATAGGGAAATAAGCAAGATCCATCAGCGGTTTAGCAATAAGCAATAATAAAATAAAGATCACCACGCCAAGCTGGCTAAATAAAACACCATTCACTGCTGCCCCAATGGCAAACATTGCAAGCCCTGCTGTAAATATTTTTATCCTGTCGGATGGTTTGGAAATTCTTCCCAATATATACATAATGATCGCTGCAATAACTGCACCGATAGAAGTGGCCGACCCCAATGCACCTTCGTTACCAAAAAATTTCAATATCAACATGGCTGGTGCTGTTACTAAAAACCCCTGGGCTAATCCTTTCAGTGAGGCAAGCGTTAATAGTTTATACCAAAGCGGATGAAACTTAAAAAAGATATATTTTTTTTCGCCGGGGTTTTTAAAGTTACCCCTGAAACAAACCACCGAAGCTGCAACGGTAATTAAAAAAACTACCCCGGTAATAATTAAATAGGCATTATGTTTTTGTGCATCGCTAATTTGCGAATCGATAAATAAGCCAATGGTAATAGGAATAATAACAGAAATGACCGTGTAAAATAAAGTTTCCATACCATAATAATAATTACGATTGCCATCATTTGTAATAGACAAAGCAAGGCAGTCTCTATTGGCCCAGTAAAACCCAAAGCTTAAACCCATGATCATTCCTGCAGATGCAATACCAGCTGTATTGAGTTCCTGCAAAGACATCATAACTACCATCGATACACCACTCAGCATCATACCTGCAGAATATAATTTACGAATATCGAAATGTTTTAAAAGCCATCCATTTAATAAAAAAGTAAGTGGTATGCCGGTATAAATGGTAAGTTGATAAATAACTACCTTGGTAATATCGCCATTGGTGTTACGCATAATATATGCGGCAACAAAAGTATCTATCACCGGTAATACAAATGCATAAACAAGATTAGTTAAGATCAATATCCGGAAATTATGCGGCTGGCTTTTAAAATGATCAATTTCTATTTTCAGTTTATTAAGCATGGTTGAATTTTAATAATGAAAAAATTTCTTGTAAAGAAAAATGTGCTCCGCAAACAAATTCATCAGAAGCTCCATAATAAACAGTAATAGTATCTCCATCGGGCTCAACAATATGGCCATTGGTAAAAACCACGTTACCAAAAAAACCACTTGTTTCATAACTTGCTAAAGGCACCATAATTGGGTCTTCGGTTCTTGCAATCACTTTTGAAGGATCGTTGCTATCCATTAAAAAAGCACCTAAACAATACTGGTGTTTTTCGTTGGCGCCATGATAGATTGCCAGCCAGCCTTTTTCTGTTTTGATAGGTGCTGCTCCTGCGCCAACTCTTGCGCTATCCCATAAGCCTTCCCGGGTTGTAATAATACATTGATGATTTCCCCAATGAATTCCGTCGGGTGATGAAGTGATCCAGATATAATTGCCGCCAATATCCACACTGCTTGGCCGGTGCAATGCATAATACAGTCCATTGATCTTTTCTTCAAAAATGGCGCAGTCTTTATTATGCGGTGGCAACATCATACCATACGATTGAAAATTTTTCCAATCTGTTGTGGTTCGTAAACCAACACCCACACCATTGCCAGATACTGCAGTAAAAGTTAAATGATATTTATCTTCTAAAAATGAAACCCGGCAATCTTCTATGCCAAATGTTTGCAGCATCCCTTCGCCCGTTAATATAGGATAACCTTCCGGCTCGTAAAAGTTTACGCCATCATCACTGCATAATAAACGCAGATGCGATAGTGTGGTTAAATAATCAACGCCTTTATAATTGATCACCCTGGCATCTGTTGCTTTTAATTCAGGATCATCTTTTTTTATTTCAATAATTGTTGTACTTCCGGTTGTAGTAAGTATTGGAAAAGAAATAATATTTTCTTTTTGCGCAGGCCGCTCGGCCACCCGTACAATAAGCCATGTTTTATTTTGAAATTGAAATACACCGGGATTGAGCAGGCAGGTAATTTGAAGCCCTTTAGTACTTGCTTTTAAACTGGCCGGAGATAATAATGGATTTGCAGCAAAGCGTTTTGCTATATCTTTCATACAATTGTTATTATAGTAATTGCAATAAAAAGTTAGCCCCAATTTTTAATTAGTAAACCGGGGCTAATCATTATTAGAAGTAATTAATACCCGGTATTTTGTGTTAATGTTCCGGCAGACGCATCAATTTCAGTTTGTGGAATGGGGTATAAATAATGTTTATCCAAAAAGTTTTTGCCATGCGCTATCATTACTGCTTTTGCAGTTTTCCATCTTTTCAAATCCTGCATTCTTTGATTTTCAAAACCAAGTTCCAACCTTCTTTCCAATACCAACCAACTTTTAATGGTTGGCTTATCGGTAGCGGCCGGCCTGTCTAATAATGAACCGGCAGGAACTGTGCCGCCAGTAATAGTTGTAGTTGTTCTGGCCCTTGTTCTTATTTTATTAATGTATACAATGGCATTGGCATTATCACCTGTTTCCAAATAGGCTTCCGCTTTCCAAAGCAATACATCGGCAAAGCGAATGTAAATTTTATTGTTAGGCGCATCATCATTGCCTTTATTAGTACCATTAATTGTACCCAGCATTTTATTTACGTTTTTGTTGGCCACATCCACGGTATATAATTTTCTTGGGTCATTGGCTTCAAATGCATTTAAGAAATCAGTACTTGGTGCAAAAAAGCCCCAGTCTAATGGCGCACATATACCATTTCCTTTTCTTGGGGTTTGGTTGTTCTGATGGTCGTAAGCAAGGATCACTTCATTATCAGTAAACTCAGTATTAAAACTGCTGAAATAATTTGCATTCAAACTATAAAAACCAAGGCTTTCCAGTTCGGTTGCAAATGTTATTACTTCGCTCCATTTTTCGGTGTACAAAGCGGCTTTTGCCTGCAGAGCAATAACAGCACCTTTACTTACTCTCCATTTTTCGGTAGCAGAAGAATATTTTGTGTTGGGTAATAATGCTTTTGCTAAAACCAGGTCGGCTTTAATTTTATCCCACACCGTATTTTTATTAGCTCTTACTGCCACCTCAAATGCTTCCTGAAAAGTTTTTACAGGTGCTACAATTAAGGGAACGTCTCCAAAATTGGTAACCAATGAAAAATAATAGTACGATCTTAAAAAATAAGCTTCGCCCAGTAACTGATTTTTTCTTGCCGTTGCAATTCCAGTCAATGTTTCAATATCAGTTCTTGTTAATAAAGCAATGGCAATATTCAGTCTTTTTATTCCTTCGTAATTATACTTCCATAAACCGTTAGGGCCGCCATTGGTAGAAGTAAAAGTAAAATTGTTGATTTCATCCATCCAGGGCTGATCGCCATCGGGGTTCCACTTTTTTTCCATATCATCCGAAGCGATATCCTGCACTACATAATCGTTTTGAAATACCAATCCGCCACCCCAATCCCATTCGGCAAGTATATTTAACCTGCTGGACAGAAGCTGGTATGATGAGGTTACTGAATTCTCCACACTGGCCACTGTGGGTGTGGTATTGGCCTGCTCAAGTGTTGTTAAACCAATTGCTTCGGTAGTAAGTTCTTTTTTACAACCAACCGCAGCCAGTACCAAAAAGGCAACACCTGTTACTAATAATTTTTTCATAATAAACATTTTAAAAATGATTGGTTATAATTTAATTTTTGCACCCACAATAAATGCTTTTGATTGCGGGTAAGTTCCTTTATCTATCAATGAAGTTGACTCAGGGTCTAAGCCTGTATAGTTTGTACTGGTAAATAAATTTTGGCCCGATGCATACAAGCGCAAGTTTTTACCTCTGAAAAGGGTAGTATTGAATGTATAGCCCAATTCAATATTTTTTAATCTTAAATAAGAAGCATCTTCCACAAAAACGCTTGATACATTGCCCCCGCCATTATTATTAAAAGTTACCCGGGGAATAGTATTACTGGTGCCTTCACCATTCCAGCTGTTTAATACAGATACCATCGAATTAAAAGGGCGGCTATCATAATTTAATATTTGTTTCAGATCATTATACCTGTCCACACCGTTTACTCCCTGAAATAAAAACGAAAAATCAAAACGTTTGTAGTCGGCAGAAAAAGCAAAACCGTACGTTAATTTTGGAACTGGGTTACCAATAAAAGTTCTGTCATCTGCATTAATCTGACCATCGCCATTGATATCTTTAAATTTAATATCGCCCGGTTGTGCACCATTTGCATTTGAAAATAAAGTTTTAGTTATTTCGCCTGTATTTTGATATATACCATCGAACATTAATCCATAGTAAGCACTAATGGGTTGTCCCACTTCTATTTTTGTATGCGTACCATCATCAATAATATTCTTTACAAATTCGTGCAGTTTGTTTACCCTGTTGGTTAGCGTTGCAATATTTGCATTGATGCTGAATTTGAATGCATGATCGTAATTTTGATAACGTGTTCCAAATTCAAACCCCTTGTTGCTTACTTCGCCTGCATTAACATAAGTTCTGTCTATAACCCCAACAGAAACTGCGGGTAACCCTACTGTTAATAATATATCGTTGGTTGTTTTTACAAAATAATCTGCCGAAAAAGATAATTTATTTTTCAATATTCCCATATCTATCCCTACATTGGATTGGGTGGTAGTTTCCCATTTAATATCGGGGTTACCATAACGTACAATATTTACTACGCCACCCGATTCTGAAACCAGTGTTTCATAAGCATTGTTAGGAATTTCCTGGTTACCCGATTTACCCCAGCTTGCTCTTAGTTTTAAATTGGTTACCCAATCAATATCAGTCATAAAATTTTCGTTAGAAATTACCCAGCCAGCAGCTAAAGAAGGAAAGTAGCCCCATTTGTTATTAGGTCCAAAACGTGATGATGCATCCGCCCTCATTGTTGCAGTGGCAAAATATTTATTATCGTACCCGTAAGTACCCGATGCAAAAAAAGAAAGTAAGGCAAAGCTATTTGCAGAACCGGAGCTGTATGCATTAGCGGTATTGCCATAATCTAAATACTGAAAGGCAGAAGTTGTGTTATTAAAATTTTGCCTGCTGCCACCTATTGCAGATGATTTGCTGGTAATATTTTCGGTACCCAACAAAGCATTGATGCTATGTTTTTGCTGTATTGTTTTTAAATAATTAAGCGTATTTGTTAAAGTAAAAGTCATTGCCTGCCCTCTGTTCTCATCTAAATTATTGGGGCGGTTATTGCGGCCCATACCAAAATACTGGTGGGTGGGATCGCTGATGTTGGCATCGCCAAAATTGGAAGCAAAATTTTTGTTATGGCCAAAGCTGATATCCACACCAATACTGCTTTTAAATTTTAAAGCTTTGTCTCTCAAAAAAGCATATTCGCCATATACATTACCAAACGTTTGGTAAGTATTGCGTTTATCGTTTGTAAAATGAACTATGGCAATTGGGTTAGAGCTGTACTCATAAATCTGGCTCCATCCATTATTATTTCCTGTATAAAATGGCAGATCGGTATAAGGATTGCGTTGCGTATAGCCAGCGTCGGTTGAATTTTTAAATACTGCTAAAACTGGTGGACGAATTAACGCATGGCGTATGATGCCTGGCACATCGCCACTGGAGGATAATTTATCCTGCTTGGCATAACTTACCTGTATATTAGTACCTACTCTTACCCTGTCGCTAAGACTGGAATTAATGTTTGCCCTGAAATTAAATCGCTGATATTTATCATTATCTTCCACCACAATACCATCCTGGCCAAAGTAACCTGCAGAAATTAAGTATTGTGTGTTATCCGAACCTCCGCTTGCTGATATTTGAACATTGTGCGATTTACCTGTATTAAACAATTCCTTCTGCCAATTGGTATTTGCAATGCCCGGCCTGTTTCTGTCTGCAGCATACGGACTTATAGCAGTGGGTGAATTTCCTGCTGTGTTATGCCATGCCCTATCTTTTATTGTTAAATACTGATCGGTATTTAACATTTCCGGAAGATTAGTGGCTTTATAGAAACCGGCGTTGTATTCCACATTAATTACCGGCTTTCCTTTTTGTCCGCCGTGGGTAGTAATTACCACTACCCCGCCAGCAGCTCTTGAACCATAAATAGCAGTTGCTGAAGCGTCTTTTAAAACAGTGATCGATTTTACATCCGACTGATTGAGAAAAGAAATATCACGGGTTGGCACACCATCTACTACATACAATGCATCATTTACTCCTAAAGTACCCTCGCCTCTTATGCGTACTTTAATACCGTCGCCGGGAGCGCCTGTATTGGCTGCAACAAACACACCGGCAACCTGCCCCTGCAATGCCTGCGCAACATCCGCTATTCTTGTTTTAGTAAGATCTTTCATATCCACCGTAGCAACGGCACCACTGATAGAGCTTTTTTTCTGGCTGCTGTAACCTACCACAATTACATCATTAAGTGTGTTAGTAGCTGCTTCCAAAACAATTAGCAGTTCAGTTCTGCCCGATACAGATAGTTCCTGCTTGACAAATCCTACTGAGCTGATCTCTAAAATTGCATCTGCAGGTGCTGATATTTTAAAATCACCCGTTGCATTGGTTGCTGTGCCGATGGAAGAATTTTTTACTTTAATTGAAACTCCACTGAGTGCCTCACCGGTTGCTGATTTTACCTTTCCGGAAACAATATTTGTTTGTGCTGCTACCGAAAGTTGCAGCATCATAAGGATAATAAAGCAACAGCCAAGTTTTAAACCTGCAACTACTTGCTTTAGTTTAAAGTGAAAGATGTTGTTGAATTTTTTTTTCATAATTACAAGTTTTAATATTTATAAAAATTTTGATGCCGGGATTGTAAAAAAAAGCTGCTGTTAAAGAGATGGGGGATAATGAAAGAGAGCCATCGGTTTTGAAGTACGCCATTTTGGCCGACAACGATTTACCCATTTTTAAAAAGCGGGTAAGTAAATACAGGAGAAAAAGAGAGCACAGTAGTAATGAAATATTATTATTCATCTGTTAGCAGCAATTGTTAATCAAAGCTACTATTACAGCAAGGCAGGTTTTGTACACTATGCTTGCATTTTTGTGTACTATGATAACATTTTTTGTGATAACAAACTGCTTGCAGCTTGCAAAAAATTATAATTAATTTTAAGCAGGTTGAAAAAGAAACTGTTACAGGAGAATTAAGCAATTCAAAAAATGCCAACAAATGGATAAGCCGGATTTTTTATTTTACACAAAAAACTTCGTTATAAAGATTTGGCAAATACAGCACAACATTTTATGCGCCGCCTTTATGGCATTATATGATACTGGAAATTTATTTATGCTTTATACGGTTTGTCTTTCCCTGTATTCATTAGGCGCACAATTATACCGTTTTTTAAATTCTCTGAAAAAGTATGATTGGTTATTAAAGCCAGTACGGTAAAAAATTTCTGTTACATTTAAACTGGTAGCTGCTAAAAGTTGTGCGGCTTGTTTTAACCTGATGTGTTTAATAAATTCTCCAGGCGTCATACCAGTTAAGGTTTTTAATTTTCGGTACAATTGCATTTTACTCATGCTGAAAGTTTTTTCCAGGAATACTGCATTCAGCTCCGGCTCGCTGATATGTTCTTCAATCACCTTAACTAAATGCACTATAAATTCTTTATCCCCTGCAGGCAGGTCTGTTTCCACCAGCATTTCTGATAACTTATCATGATGAAAAATATCGAGTAATTTTTGCCTGTTCTCCAGCAATTTGCGGATGCGTAATTTTAAATGTGCTGTATGAAAAGGTTTAGCAATATAAGCATCTGCGCCTACTTCGTAACCTTCCATATGATGATCTTCGCTTCCCCGTGATGATAATATAATAAACGGAACATGGCAGGTTGCCGGAGCATTTTTCATTTTATTGCATAGTTCAAGCCCGTTCATGTTAGGCATCATTACATCACAAATAACCATATCCGGAATTATCTTTTCCAAAAATTCCAAGGCTTTTCTTCCATCTTCAGCCTGATGTATAATGTATTCATCTTTTAAAATATCATTAAGCAAAAAGCGAATGTCAGCATCATCTTCTACCAGAAGCAAATTTTTTCTTTTATTTTCCTCCAAATTTTCAATAAAGGCCAGCTTATTATTTTCTGCTGTTGACAGCGGTAGCACGGTTTCGGCATAAGCTGTAATAGTGCGGTATAAATAAGAAGGCTGATCGCTTATCACCTGCCGGGTTTCAATAACGCCATCAGGTTTTTCTTTTGCCAGTGGCAGGCAAACTTTAAAAATTATCCTGTCATTTTCACTCCTTGCACTGATAGTGCCATTAAGTAAGTTAACCAGTTGTCTGGTAAAGGCAAGACCAATGCCTGTTCCAAATTTTCCGCTGTCTGTTGCATTGTCATTTGCAACATAAAACTGATCGAACAACTGATCCAGTTTTCCTTCGGGCAACTGGCTGCCTGAATTAGTTACCGCTATCTCCAATTGCTTTGTGGTATTGTTTTCGCTTACAGCAAAAATTACCTGTTCATTTTTTTCTGAATGTTTAAAGGCATTTGATAAAAGATTGAAGACGATCTTTTCAATTTTATCTTTATCTACCCAACCCATTACTTCAGTTGCAATATAAATTTCGTACTCCATTTTATTTTGTTCGCTTAAAGGAATAAAAGGCTCTGCAAGGTTTAATAATAATTCCGACACATTCAAATAACTAAACTGGTTCTTAAAAAAACCTGCTTCCACTTTTCTAAATTCCAATAACTGGTGTACCAGGTAAGTAAGCCGTGATGCCTGCTGATGTATGAGTGATAAAAAATAGGGTTTGTTTTTTTGATCCTTATTTGTAGTGGTAGTTTGTAAAAAACGTTCCGAGCTACCCATAATTAAAGTTAAAGGCGTTTGCAGCTCGTGGGCAATATTGGTAAAAAAACCAAGGCGGTTTTCGTGTATGGCCTCTTCTTTTTCTCTAAGTACATGTTCTACTGCCAGTTGGTGTTTTATCTCCATTTTATTTTTACGGTACCGGTAAAAACCAAATATCATTGCAAATAACAACATAGTGTACACAAAATATGCATAGGCAGTTAGCCAGAAGTATTGTTTTACTTCAAGTGTCAGTAGCTGCATTTCTTTCGCCCAAAGCCCTTCGCCGTTACTCCATTTTACTTTAAGCGAATAATTGCCCGGTGGTATGTTACTGTATATTATCTTACCATTGGTGCCGGCATAATGCCAGGCATTATCATAACCAACTAAATAATAAGCGTACTCACATTTTTCTGCATTTAAAAAACTTACAGCTTTAATATCCAGTTCAAAAAAATTATCACTTCTGTTAATAGAATAATCCAGCGGTTTTGCAAGAGATGAATCCAGTACATTAAAACCGTTTTCGGCTACCGCTTTACCGCCAATGGAAATATATGATAGCAACAGGCTGGGTTGCGATAAAGATTTACGAATATTTTGCGGTAGAAAATGATTGAAGCCATAAGTGCCGCCAAAAAAAACAGTACCCATACTATCCTTCCAAACTGCACCATCGCAAAATTCATTGCTTTGTAATCCATCCACCTGCTGGTAGTAAGAAATTTTTTGGTCCACCTGATTCACTTTTGCCAGGCCTTTATTTGTGCTTACCCAAATATGGCCGGTACTATCTTCTTCTATGGCATGAATGGTATTATTGGGTAAGCCATCAGCAGTAGTTAACTTTTGAAATAGTGGCGCTTCTTTTAAAGCATCTGCATTATTGATCCAGTTGAGCCCATAACTGGTACCTATCCATATCCGGTTACGACTGTCTTTATACAACGACAGTACATCATTGTTGGAAAGACTGCCTTCATAAGTAAATGCTTTAAATGTTTTAAATAACATTGTGGTTTTATTCAGGAGGCTGAGACCTCCATAACGGCAACCGATCCATAAATGATTTTTATCTCCATCTACTACAGAATATATGATATCATTTGCTGGGCCAGAGTTACTATTGTTATAAATAAACCGTTCGAGAAATGCCACCGAAAGTTTGCCAGCCTTGTCCCTGTTAATTTTAAGATGTACTAAACCATAACCACTGGTGCCTAACCATACTGAGTTATCAGCATCTTGCTTAATAGCATACACCGACCCAAATTCGGCATAAACGTCATGCCCTTTTATAGCAGCCCATTTATTAAATTGTTTAGTTTTCAGGTCGTACACACCAATGCCTTTTCCATCAGAGCCTATATAGATGAGTTCATCATTTCCTTTTTTTAAAGCGTACACCGAGTTATTATCAAGCTCTGCCGGTGCGGCAAAGTATTGCTTATTGTATGCTGCAGCAGTATCAGACCAAAAGTTTTGAATACTCATAATACCACTTCCCTTTGTACCCACCCATAAATTACCACCGGCCTCACAAAATGCCCTTACCGATTTATTATAAAGCATGCCATTATCTGAAGTTGCAACGGTACCAAAGGATTTTGTTTTTGGATAAATTTTTATAATCCCGTTTCCATCAGTACCATACCACAAAATATCTTCGCTGCCGGGTGCCCAGCAGGTAATCCTGATGTTCTGCATCTGCTGCGTTTCTGCTTTGAGAAAACTGGATGGCTGAAAAGCTGCATCGTAAACAGAATAGCCTTTGGTTGACCATGCCAGCAGGTAATGTTCCTTATAAAATGTAATGGCCGTAGGTGTATGCCTCATTTGCATCACCTGCATATGATTTAATGTACCGCTGTTAATAATGAATAACCGGTCATCGTTGTTGCTAAAAAAAAGTTGGTGGTTGATGTTAAAAAAATTGACGATTGCTTTTCCCTCCCGGTAAGTTTTCAATTTTTTAAATTGCTTTGAATTACCGGTATAAACTTCCAGTTCGCCTTTTGCAGTTAGCAGCCACAAACGGTTAGCTTCATCAAAAGAAAATTTAGTGATGACAGCATTTTGTTTGGGAAGAGCGCAAACTGTGAAGCTATCAGTCTTTTCATCATACAAACTAAGGCCGGTCTTCTGGTTCAGGCAATACACCCGTCCGGAAGTATCAACTGCCATTGCATATTCCTGTTCACTTACTCTGCTGCGCTGGTATTGGTTATAAAAATAGTTATAGAATTTTCCTGTTCGCTTTTCGTAACGGGATATACCTTCGATAGTGGTAATCCAGATATTACCCCGCTTATCATTTGTTACCTGTTGAATTACATTACTGCCAATACTTTTAAAGTCATTTTCTTTACTATAGTTAAATACATGAAAGGTACTTCCATCGTACATATTCAACCCATCCCAGGTTGCTATCCACAATAAATTACTGGCATCTTTAAAAATATAGTTTATCGAACTATTGGAAAGCCCATTCCTATTATCGTAGTGCTGTACAAAAAATGGTTCATTGGGCTCTGCACTAATTTCTGTGCTAACCATCATTACAAAAAGAAAGCTTAAAAAAAATTGTACAGCTACTTTCATCACAATGTTAATGGTTAATAAATATCATACTCTGAAAAAGATTTCTATGTTTTAGTAAAATTTCTACAAAAAAAATTGCAGAAAGCTATTTTAAAAGAAACAATTGTAAGGTAAGATTATTAAACAACAGTACTTGTTAACCTTATCTGTAAATAGAAAGTTCGTTCACATTATTTTGCTGCTGACAAATTGATTAAAGATAAATTTAATTACAAGGTGGGGGGATATGAGCTAATTAAAAAGTTAAATGCAATAGATTAATGGTGATTAATAATCTATTGCATTTTTAAGTGGAGCTGCAGGGAATCGAACCCTGGTCCAAACATATTCGCCGTAAGCTTTCTACATGTTTATTCAGTTATTAATTGTAGAGAAATAGCAGGAACCTGACCAACCAACTAAATCCTTAGATGAATATTCTTAAGCAATGGTCACATCATTCCATTGCAGCAACCTGTTTTTTTGTTGAGTCGGCGGCGGAACATGGTAACTGGTCAACCTGTTCGGCGGCCCTAATGGATGCTAATCTATCGATTAAGCAGCCATGGCATACTGAGTATTGCCATTTAAGTTGTTGAATATTCAGATTAAAGTGCTAATTATCCAACGCACTACATGCTTATACTTACAAAGAGCTATGCTGTCAAAACCGGTCAGCCCCGTTTTTCAATTGGCAATTGGCAAAA
>JAYURK010000139.1:0-3918 GCA_043756235.1 Ferruginibacter sp.
GGTTTATCTAAACCAGTTTGTATTATGAAAACCGTTATAAAACCTGTGAGGTTTATGCGCTGCTTCAAAGTTGACATAACACTAGTTTATATTATTTTACCAGTTACTAAAACGCAGGCCAAAAGTGTAAGGCTTCATATCTAAACTATGGTCGTAAAAAGATTGCGGACTATAAGAGCCATAAAAACGTATAGACCCAAGGCCTAACTCCGCCACATAGCTCATTTTAAAACGGTTTAAATCGTAATCGCCGCGGTTTTTATCTTTGCCGCCTTCGCTGCTTTTTTGCTTATTGCGCTGGCCGTATAAATATCCTGCACTTACACCTGCACTTATGCTGATACCTTTTTTACGGCTGGATGGATTACTGGTAAAATTTAGCATCAGCGGCACCGTTACATAATCGGCTGCCAGTTTATTTTTTGTAAATGAAACAGAATCCCTGAAAATAAATGGCGCATTGGTTTGCATGCCCCCGCTGTAAGGAATTACGCCGCCTTCTTTATAAGTAATGGCAGATTTGTAGCGGTAATTATTAAGCTCTACACCTACGCCATACTTTAAGTTTACGTAGTGCTTAATTAAATTTAAACGTTGCATAAAAAGCCAGATGTTCATGTTTACACTTTTGCCGGCACGCAATTTAAAATCGTTGGCGTTAAGTGCGGGGGCACCGGGTTTGTTTACCAGGTAAGATCCGGTGTTTGCATAATTGGTGTTATCGGTGTAATTGGCAAAGCCCAGGTCTACAATCCACCAGTTAGTACTAACATTAGCGTTTTGTTTACGCTCTTTACTTTTGCGGCCCATGGTAATGTTAACCTCTTTATCAGTTTTATTTTTACCATTTTTTACAATGATGATGCCGCCAATGCGTATGGTATCTGTTTTTTGTTTTTTGGTGCTGTCGGTTTGTGCTGTTGCGGTTAAGCAAATAATTACTGCCGCTAAAAATGTAAATAGCTGTTTCATGTACTGTTGTTTTAAAAATTATTTAATGGCGATGTCGAACCCGGCAACCATAATACCGTTGCCTGTTTTAATATTTGTATTGCGTTCCACCACTCTTTTTACTTTGCGAAAAAAGCCACCCAACCGGGTTTTCTTTTTGTCTGCAGTTGTAAAATTTTCTTCATCCTCGCTTTGGGCAAAGTTGGTGGTTAAAGCATAACCATTTACGGGTTCATCAATGGCGCTGTTACTATTTACTACAACCGGAGTTTTATTTCCGGAGTTTATTTTATCCGTTGCAGTAATTACAGGTGTTACGCTTGCAATAACATTTTGGTTACTGCGGGGAGTGTTAATTTTTTCATAATCGGGTTTAGGTAAATTATTATCGGGCTTTTTATTTTCTTTTACTGTTGCAATACTGTTTTCTTTTTGCTGTACACTATTCTCCGGCACATTCTTTTTTGGGCTACTGGTAGCAGTTATAACATCATTTTTTTCAGGTACAATTTCAGCAATACTTTTTTGTGGCGCTTCTAAGGCCGGGTTTATGGTAGTATTATCAGGTGGTGCAGTTACTGCAGGAGTATTGGTAGTAATTGCAATAATTTCATCTTCTTTTTTATTAAGTGCTGCAACCATTGCCCAGGTACCAAAACCTAATAAAATGGCAGCGGCTGCAATACGACGCCAGGGTAAACCAATTACCTTACCACCTTCTTTTTTGTACAATAAATTTTTATGGGCAAATACAATTGCGGTATCGGGTTGCAATTTGGTTTGTTGTAATAGCGCCAGCTCTGTGGCGGCGTTGCTGTCGGACTTTAATAATTTTTCTACGATTAATTTATCAGCAGTATTTAATTCATCATCAATATAACACAACAAATTTTGCTGTAATGCAGCAAACTCATCTTTAAGTAATGCTTCTTTATTTTCAAAAACCGTAGCATCAGCTTTATAAACTGTTTGTTGCAGCAGGTTTAGCTCTGCTTTTAAATCTGCGTTATTCTGCACAAATAACTCCACAGCATTTCTTTCCACCGCAGACAATTCATTATCTACATACAGTAAAAAAAATTCTTCGTAATTATGACGGTTAATATTCATTTGGCCTCCCGGGAGGGGTTTTAAGTATCTTTTTAAATTTATAAATTTCGTTTTATCAAACCCTTAAAATTTTAATACGCTAAAGTTCCCCCTTCAGGGGGCGGAGGGGGTTAAATCACGTTCTCCACCCTCACAATATATTCCCTCAATTGCAACCTTGCCCGGTGTAAATAAACTTTTACCTGGCTTTCGTTTAGTTCAGTAATTTTTCCAATCTCTTCATAACTGTAGCCTTCGTAATCTTTAAGCATAACCAGGCTGCGTTGCAAATCGCTCAGTTTACTTAACGCCTCGTTTAAAATGCGTTTAGTATCCTGTTTTGGATCTACAGTTCCTCTGGCATTTTCATTAAATTCTTCTCTTAAACTAATCCTTTTATTTTTTCTGATGTGGTCAATCATTTGGTGATAAGCCACCGTAAATAAAAAACTTTTACACCTTTCATTATCCACTGTTTCCCTGTTTACCCACATTTTTTCAAAAGCACTTTGCACCACATCCCTTGCATCCGCTTCATGCCTCAAATTTTTGAGGATAAAGCGGTACACATTATCTGCATACAGGTTAACACATTGGTTGTACTCTCTCTCAGTCATACAAGGTTGTTGGGAAAAAGGCTAGTTTTTGTACAATACGAAGGTCAGTAATAAAATGTTACAGTAAAAGGCAAAAATTTATTTTTGCCCCAACTTTATAGCTTTGGGCATCATCCTTGTGTCACTCACTTATACGGCAAACCTTTATTGGGCTTTTATCTAAGCGTATTTTTTCTACATCAATCTCCGCAACCATTTTTTAAATTTTTCAATCCGCCAGATCACGGAATGACAGGTGGGGCTTTTTATCCTAAATTTGCTTTCATTAAACTAATCACATGAACCAAAAATTTGTACAACGCATTGCCGCCGAACTTACCGAAATTGAAGCTGCCGGCCTTTCAAAAAAAGAACGCATTATTACCAGCGAGCAGGGTGCCGAAATTATTGTAGGTGGAAAAACTGTCTTAAACTTTTGTGCCAATAATTATCTCGGTCTTTCATCTCACCCCAAAGTAGTTGCCGCCGCAAAAAAATATATTGATTTAAGAGGTTATGGTATGAGCAGTGTACGATTTATTTGCGGCACACAGGATATTCATAAAGAACTGGAAAAAAAGCTCGCCGATTTTCTCGGCACAGAAGATACCATTTTATACGCCGCTGCTTTTGATGCTAATGGCGGCGTGTTTGAACCATTGTTTGGCGAAGAAGATGCCATCATCAGCGATGCTTTAAACCATGCCAGCATAATAGATGGCGTACGTTTATGTAAGGCTCAGCGCTACCGTTATGAGCATAATAATATGGCCGACCTGGAAAATAAATTAAAAGAAAGCACTCATTTACGCAGCCGCATTATTGTAACCGATGGCAGCTTTAGTATGGATGGCACCATTGCACAATTAGATAAAATTTGCGACCTCGCCGATAAATACGATGCGATAGTTATGATTGATGAATGTCACTCTTCGGGTTTTTTAGGCAAGACAGGAAGAGGGACACATGAATACAGAAATGTAATTGGCCGCATTGATATTATTACCGGTACATTGGGCAAAGCATTGGGTGGCGCAAGCGGTGGCTTTACCAGTGGCAGAAAAGAAATTGTAGAAATGTTGCGCCAGCGCAGCCGTCCTTATTTATTCAGCAACACTGTTGCACCAAGTATTGTGGGTGCAAGTATTGCCGTATTAAATATGCTTAGCGAAACAACAGAGCTGAGAGATCAGTTAGAATACAACACCAAATACTTTCGCAGTAAAATGACAGAAGCTGGTTTTGATATTAAACCCGGCGACCACCCGATTGTACCCATCAT
>JAYURK010000140.1:0-35872 GCA_043756235.1 Ferruginibacter sp.
TCATTCGCTCATGCAATTTCTCCACTGGAGAATCCGCAAAGTATCCGTTTATTAAGAAGGGATATTGCACGACTGAAAACCGCAGTAAGAAAATTACAATTAGGGTAATCCCATCCTGCAAAGGAAAAAGTAAAGATTAAGTTTTATATAAATAGCGAAAGCTAAAATTTATAACAATGCCAGAAAGAAATTTAAGAAAAACAAAATTAGGAGTGGTATCCAGTAATAAAATGGATAAAACCATTACGGTTAATGTTGAAAGAAAAGTAAAGCATCCGCTTTATGGAAAGTTTGTAAAGAAAAGTACAAAGTTTCATGCTCATGATGAAAAGAATGAGTGCAGCATTGGCGATACGGTGAAAATTATGGAGAGCCGTCCTTTAAGCAAAACAAAACGCTGGAGACTGGTTGAAGTGGTGGAGAAAGTAAAGTAATAATTTACGATTTCAGATTTGCGATTTCAGATTTACTCGTAAACTATAACAGAAATATAAATACTGATTTGGGTTGAAGAAAATCTACAATCGTCAATCTAAAATCTAAAATCGATATAAAATGATACAACAAGAAAGCAGACTAAACGTAGCAGATAACAGCGGTGCAAAACAGGTTTTGTGTATCCGTGTATTGGGAAACAGCGGACAGGATTATGCCAGGATCGGTGACAAAATAGTGGTTACAGTAAAAGATGCCATGCCTGCAGGCGGTATAAAAAAAGGAACTGTTAGTAAAGCAGTTATTGTAAGAACAACTAACAAGTTGCGTCGTAAAGATGGTTCTTACATTCGTTTTGATGACAACGCAGTGGTGTTACTGAATGCTTCAGACGAACCAAGAGGCACTCGTATTTTTGGGCCGGTGGCTCGTGAATTGCGTGATAAGGGTTACATGAAAATTATTTCATTGGCGCCTGAAGTACTATAAAATTTATAAAGACTAAATAAGCGAATTTGCAAGTTTGCAAATTTGCAAACTTGCAAATTAAAAGAAATGAGCACAAGATTTAAACCAAAGTACAGCATAAAAAAAGGCGATACCGTTGTGGTTATTTCCGGCGAAGGAAAAGCACAGAAGAATGATAAAGGTGTATTGGAGTATAAGCCCCGTAAAGTGCTTGAAGTAATTTTAGAAAAAGGTAAAGTACTGGTAGAAGGTGCAAACATTATTACCAAGCATACCAAGCCTACTTCTCAAAATACAAAAGGTGGTATCATTAAAAAAGAAGCGCCTATCGCAATCAGTAATGTAATGCTGTGGGATGCTAAGGCCGGTGGACCAACTAAAGTAAAACGTACCCGGGATAACGGAAAATTAGTAAGAACTTCAAAAAAATCAGGGGAGGTAATTAAATAATGAGCACAACATCTAACACTCCAAGGTTAGCAGATAAGTACACTAATGAAGTGATACCTGCTTTAATGAAAAAATTCAGTTACAAAACTGTTATGCAGGCACCTAAACTTACCAAGATTTGTTTGAATCGTGGTGTAAACGGCGCAGTAACCGATAAAAAATTAATTGATATTGCTATTGATGAATTATCATCTGTTACAGGTCAAAAAGCTGTGGCAACAATGTCAAAAAAAGATATCTCCAACTTTAAGTTGCGTAAAAATATGCCTATTGGTGCAAGGGTTACGCTTCGTGGAGTTAAGATGTACGAATTTTTAGACAGGCTGGTATCTGTATCACTGCCACGTGTACGTGACTTTAAAGGTATCAACGATAAGTCATTTGATGGCCGTGGTAACTACACATTAGGTGTAACGGAGCAAATCATTTTTCCTGAAATTGATATTGACAAAGTAAATAAAATTACCGGCCTGGATATCACTTTTGTTACAACAGCAAATACCAACGAAGAAGCATTTGAATTGCTTAAAGAATTGGGAATGCCGTTTAAGAATGTAAAAAAATAAAATACTAATCACTAAATTCTAAGTTGGCTTTGAATTTAGTATTTAAAATTTAGAATTTAAAAAAATCATGGCAAAAAAATCAATTGAAGCCAGGCAAAGAAAGCGTGAAGCAATCGTAGCCAAATTTGCTGACAAAAGAACCACTTTAAAAGCAGCCGGCGATTACGCAGCTTTGGATCTTTTACCAAAAAATGCATCTCCTGTTAGGTTAAGAAACCGCTGCCAGTTAACTGGCAGACCAAGAGGATACATGAGGTACTTTGGTCTATCAAGAAACCAATTTCGTGATATGGCACTGCAGGGTAAAATACCGGGTGTTACTAAAGCAAGCTGGTAAAGCCCCCTAAATCCCCCTGAAGGGGGACTTGGATATCGCATTGACAAAATTTATTTAATCAATTAACTAAAATAACAATGGTTACTGATCCTATAGCAGATTTTTTAACAAGAATACGTAACGCACAAATGGCTAACCACCGTATTGTAGAAATACCTGCAAGCAATTTGAAAAAGCGCATTACTGAAATATTGTACGATAAAGGATACATTTTAAAGTACAAATTTGAAGAAGATAAAAAACAAGGTCTTATTAAGATTGCATTAAAATATGATGCAACTACTAAATTACCTGTTATTCAAAGTTTAGAAAGAGTTAGCCGCCCCGGTTTACGCAGTTATGCAAAGCCCGGCGATTTTAAAAGAGTAAAAAATGGTTTAGGTGTTGCTATTGTTTCTACATCAAAAGGTGTAATGACCGATAAAGAAGCAAAAGCACAAAATGTAGGCGGAGAAGTGCTTTGCAACATTTACTAACCCATAAACCCTGAACTTCTAAACTAGAAGTAGAAAAATAAAAGGTAAAGAAAGTAACAAATGATTTGACAATTAAGCCTTAGTCGTGGCTGAACACAAATCGAATTATAAATAAAATTAAAAAACCGACCATGAGCAGAATAGGAAAAAAACCGGTAGAATTTCCAGCAGGTGTTACCATTTCAGTTAACAGCGAAAACGTAGTTACTGTAAAAGGCCCCAAAGGAGAATTAAAACAAACGGTTGACAGAGATATTAAAATTGACGTTAAGGAAGGAACTGTAGATGTACTGCGCCCTACTGAACAAATTCGCCATCGTGCCATGCATGGTTTGTACCGCTCTTTAATCAGCAATATGGTTTTAGGGGTTACAGAAGGTTACAATAAAAAATTAGAATTGGTGGGTGTGGGTTATAAAGCATCTAACCAGGGTAATCTTTTAGACCTTGCTTTGGGTTATTCTCACAACATAGTTTTTGAAATACCTAAAGAATTAAAAGTTACTACTTCTCAGGAAAAAGGACAAAATCCGATGATTAGTTTTGAGAGTATCGACAAACAATTGATAGGCCAGGTTTGTGCTAAAATAAGAAGCTTGCGTAAGCCAGAACCATACAAAGGTAAAGGTGTTAAGTTTGCAGGTGAGGTGTTAAGGAGAAAAGCTGGTAAGTCGGCAGGTAAGTAAGATAGTTAATTGGTTAATTCGTTAACTGGTTAATCGGGAAAAACTTTTAACTAATCAACTAATCAACCATTAAACCAATAAACTAATAAACAAATACGTTCCGGCAGTATCGGGGCAATTAAAATAAAGGTTATGAATTCAAAAAGTAGCGCAAGAGTAAAAATTAAATACCGCATCCGTAAAAAGATAAGCGGTGCTGCAGCAAAACCAAGGTTAAGTATTTTTAGAAGCAACGCAGATATTTATGCTCAGTTAATTGACGATGCAAATGGTGTAACATTAGCCGCAGCATCATCAAGACAAAAAGATATTGCAGCTCAAAAAACACCTAAAACCGAAAAAGGTAAATTGGTAGGCGCTGCTATTGCAACAAAAGCAAAAGAATTGGGCATTACCACAGTAGTATTCGATCGTGGTGGTTATATCTACCATGGCCGTGTAAAGGCAGTTGCAGAAGGTGCAAGAGAAGGCGGCCTGCAATTTTAAAATTGCAGATTATCCGCAGGCAGATTTAAGATTTATCTGCATACTTAAAAACAAATCTAAAACCGTAAATCTAAAATCGTAAATCGATATAAATGGCAAATTTAATTTTAAATAAAGTAAAGGCAGGCGATCTTGAATTAAAAGATAAAGTTGTTGCAATTAACCGTGTGGTTAAAACAACTAAAGGCGGTCGTGCTTTTAGTTTTTCAGCCTTAGTGGTTGTTGGTAACGAAGCTGGTGTTGTTGGTCATGGTTTGGGTAAAGCAAAAGAAGTGCAGGAAGCCATTACAAAAGGTATTGAAGATGCAAAAAAGAATTTAATAAAAGTTCCCATTATGCATGGCACTATACCTCACGAACAATTGAGTAAAGAAGGTGCAGCAAAAGTATTTATTAAACCAGCAGCACATGGTACAGGTGTAATTGCCGGAGGCAGTATGAGAGCAGTTTTAGAAGCAGCAGGTATTACTGATGTATTAGCAAAAAATCTTGGTTCTGCAAATCCTACAAACGTAGTAAAAGCAACATTCAGGGCTTTAGCCTCTTTACGTGAGCCTATTGCAGTTGCAAAAACAAGAGGTATTTCTTTAAAGAAAGTATTTAACGGATAAAGCCCCCATCCCCTAAAGGGGAGTTATGGATGGGTTATTCATTAATCATATAAAACAAATTCTCCTTTAGGGGATAGGGGTTATGAAAAAAATAAAAGTAACACAGGTTAAAAGTGTAATCGACAGATCGGAGCGCCAGAAAAGAACTATGGTAGCCCTGGGATTAAAAAAAATGAACTCAACTGTTGAAGTTGTAGCTACACCACAAATATTAGGTATGGTTAATAAAGTTAGCCATCTTATTAAAGTGGAAGAACTGTCGTAAATGCTTTTTTGGTTTTTGACTTTTGAATTTTTAATTCGAAGTCAAAAGTTAAAATTAAAAATTAAAAACAAAGCGAGGGGTGATTCCCCGTAAGTACAAAATCAAAAATAAAATGAAATTACATACACTAAAGCCTGCAAAAGGCGCAACGCACAAAGAAAAAAGAATAGGACGTGGTGAAGCAAGTGGTAAAGGTGGTACCTCTACCAAAGGTAATAAAGGTGGACAAAGCCGTGCAGGTTACAAAAGTAAAATGGCTCACGAAGGTGGACAGATGCCTATCCAACGCCGTATACCAAAGCGTGGTTTTAAAAATAATAACCGTATTGAGTTTAAAGTATTAAACCTTGGGCAGATCGATCATCTTTCTGAAAAATATGGTATCACCGAATTTAATTTACAGAATTTATATATCAACGGAATTATTAGTCAGTTTGACAGCGTAAAGGTTTTAGGTAATGGAGAGGTAAAAGGAAAATTTGTTTTTAAAGTAAATGCAATTAGTGAAAAAGCCAAAGCGGCCATTGAAGCTGCCGGAGGTTCTGTAGAGATAGTTAAATAATTTCCCGATATTTGCCCGACCCACGCTTAGCGGGGTCTTTTTTAATTTAGCGCAAAACATTTAAATAGCTTTAAGCCTGTGAAGAAGTTAATAAAAACACTGAGGAATATCTGGAGTATTGAGGAACTGCGTAATAAAATTACTTTTACGCTTTTGTTGATATTCATTTATATAGTAGGTACACATATTGTGTTGCCTGGTATTGATCCCAACGAATTATCAAAACTTGCTGAGAATAACACCAAAACTTCTGGCGGCCTGCTGGGTTTACTGGATACTTTTGTGGGAGGTTCCTTTAACAGGGCTTCTATTTTTGCTTTAGGCATCATGCCTTATATTTCTGCTTCCATCTTCATGCAATTAATGACCATCCTGGTTCCGCAAATTGCAAAAATTCAGAAAGAGGGAGAGAGTGGCAGAAAAAAAATTAACCAATGGACACGTTACCTAACGGTGGCCGTTACTGTTTTTCAGGCTATTGCTTATATTACCTTTTTAACACAAACTTACGGTGGCGCTATAATACCTTCTTACGGTGCAGATTTCTTTAAATTCTCTACAGTTATTTTACTTACTGTAGGTACATTATTTGTAATGTGGTTGGGCGAAAAAATTACTGATAAAGGTTTAGGTAACGGTACCTCAATCATAATCATGATTGGTATATTGAACAGGTTACCACAGGCACTTGTACAGGAGTGGAGTGCAAGAACTACTAAAGGTGCAGGCGGCTTATTAATTATGCTTATAGAAATTGTATTTCTTATTGCAGTAATTATGGGTTTAATAATGCTGATACAGGGAACAAGAAGAGTGCCTGTAAATTATGCCAAGCAAATTGTAGGCAACCGCCAGTTTGGTGGAGCAAGAAATTTTTTACCACTTAAAGTAAATGCTTCAGGTGTAATGCCAATAATTTTTGCGCAGGCCATTTTATTTTTGATAGCATTTATTACCGGTTTAGGTAATGCCACACAGGCAAGTTTTTTAAATGATCATACCAATGTATGGTACATGGTTATTTATTCTATTGCCGTAATTGCTTTTACATTTCTTTACACCGCTTTAATTTTCAATCCTAAACAAATGGCGGATGAATTAAAACGGAATAACGGTTTTATACCGGGTGTTAAGCCCGGGCAGCCTACTGCTGAATACATCGGCACTATTATGGACCGGATTACTTTGCCCGGTGCTGTATTACTTGCCCTTGTTGGAATTTTACCCGGTCTTTGTCAATTAGCATTTGTAGGCATGACACCAAATTTCTCTACATTCTTTGGCGGTACTTCATTACTTATTATGGTTGGTGTGGTGTTAGATACTTTGCAGCAGATAGAAACGCAATTATTAATGCGCCAGTACGATGGTTTAATGAGCAGTGGAAGAATTCAGGGCAGACAGGCAGCAACAACAATTTAATTTGTTTCCAATTTCCCCTTTTGGGGACTTAAAATAATTAATTAAGCCCCGACAAATTAGTCGGGGTTTGTTTTGAAATTTATTTACAAAAATAATAATGCTCCGCCAGTTTGCGGATTAGGTATATGATTCATTATAAAACAAAAGCAGAGATTGAATTGATGAGAGAAAGCAGTTTGCTGGTGAGTAAAACTTTGGCAGAGGTAGCCAAAATAATCAGGCCAGGTATTTCTACTTTTGAGCTGGACCAGTTTGCCGAAAAATTTATTTTAGATAATGGTGCTACTGCATCTTTTAAAGGGTACCAGGATTTTCCTTTTGCCTGTTGTATTTCAGTTAACGATTCAGTAGTACATGGTTTTCCTACAAAAGAGCCCATTAAAGAGGGTGATATAGTTTCGGTAGATGTTGGTGTTTTTAAAAATGGATTTCATGGCGACAGCGCTTATACTTTTGCTGTGGGAGAAATTTCTGCCGAGGAAAAACAATTATTAAGGGTTACTAAAGCATCGTTATATAAGGGAATTGAAAAAGCCATTCATGGCAACCGTGTAGGCGACATTGCCTATGCCGTACAGCAATACACCGAAAAAGAATTTGGTTACGGTGTGGTTAGAGAATTAGTAGGTCATGGTTTGGGAAGAAAATTACATGAAGAACCACAAGTACCTAATTATGGCAAAAGAGGCACAGGCGCTAAATTAAAAGAAGGTATGGTAATTGCCATTGAGCCCATGATTAATATGGGCACAAAAAATGTGTATCATGACAAGGACGGATGGACGATAAAAACCGAAGACGGAAAACCATCTGCACACTACGAGCATAATATTTGCATTCAAAGAGGTAAAGCAGATATTCTTTCTTCATTTACTGAAATAGAAGCTGCTGAAAAAGCAAATGCTAACCTTTGTTCGGAATATTAACCATACGTTTTTATATTTAATTTTTGCACGGTGTTTTTCACCATTGGCCATTCACCATTCACTACTGACCTTCACGCTCACAGTATCCGGTACTTTAATTCCACCCTGTCATCACGCCAAATATTATCAGGGCTTATAAAAGTATCTTTATATTGCATAATAATGCCCGACTTTGCAAACACGTCTCTCACCAGTTCGCTGCAGATATAATTTCGGTTTCTTTCTCTGCGGCTGATATGAAATAAAATACGCACCATAATTCTTACAATCTCAAAATTATCGTAAGGCCTTGCCAGTTCATCCAAACCAAAACTAATACCCCGGTTGAGTTTTTCTTTTTCTACATCAATATTTAATTTAGCAATTGCTATCTGCCCTTTATAAGGCCGGTTTTTATCTTTATAATTTCTTAAGTATTTCGATATGGGGATTAACCTGATACCTACCGAAGGCTCTGCTTCTAAAACCATCACCCTGCCCAGTTCTTCATCTTTATAAACTACCGCCACATGGCTCCAGGTACTTTTGGTAAGTTTTTGTATCACTCCCGAAAAAGCATAACTGCCACTGCTGAAAAAAATATTGCCTGTTTTTATATGTTCTCTTACTTTTTCGTAAGGAATAACCGGCATAGCCCGAAGTTGTTTTTTTGTAATGGAAGCAGCCATAGCATTATTTGGAGTTAAAGGTTAATTTGCGGTATAATTATCAAGATACAAAATACAGCATGAAATCTAAACAGCTTGTAGTAATTGGTGGGGGTGCCGCAGGTTTTTTTTGTGCAGTTAATGCTGCTAGAATGAATCCTGCATTGCAGGTTACCATCATCGAAAAATCGGGTAAGTTATTAAGTAAAGTAAAAGTAAGTGGCGGTGGCCGCTGTAATGTAACACATGCCTGTTACAGTATTGCTGACATGATAAAAAAATATCCGCGGGGTAATGCCTTTTTAAAAAAAGCATTTCATCATTTTTTTACAACCGATACTATTGAGTGGTTTGCGCAAAGAGGAATAGCCTTAAAAACCGAAACCGACGGAAGAATGTTTCCTGTTAGTAATACTTCGCAAACCATTATTGATTGCCTTGTAAAAGAAGCTAATACATTTGGCGTGCAAATTTTAATGAATGCAGAAGTTCAGCAATTGAAATTTTCAGAACAGCCAGCAGGAAATATTTTCACTTTGCAATTAGCCAATGAAAAAACTGTAGTAGCCGATTATGTAGGTGTTGCCAGTGGCGGTTACCCTAAAGCCGTTCAATTTGAATGGTTAAAAAAATTGGGTCATACCATTGAAGCGCCGGTACCTTCTTTATTTACATTTAACATGCCCGGTAACAGTATTACTGCATTAATGGGTGTAACAGTAGAAAATGTTGCAGTAAAAATAATGGGCTCAAAACTTGCCGAACAGGGGCCGTTGCTTATTACACATTGGGGTATGAGCGGACCTGCAATTTTAAAACTTTCGGCCTGGGGCGCAAGGGAATTGGAAGCAAAAAATTATTCTTTTAAAATAAGTATCAACTGGGTGCCAGCTTTTAATGAAAATACGCTCAGGGAAAAAATGCAGCAACTGCGTTTTGATATTGCCGCACAAAAAATTATTAATCGCAATCCCTTTAGTTTGCCAGCCCGTTTATGGGAATATTTATTACAGCAATCAGGTGTAAATGAAAATTTGCGCTGGGCCGATCTTCCTGCAAAAGATCAAAATAAATTAATTAAAAATTTATGCATGGAGGAATTTGAGGTAAAAGGTAAAACCACTTTTAAAGAAGAATTTGTTACAAGTGGCGGCATTCAGTTAAATGAAATTGAGGTTAATACTATGCAAAGCAAAATTATTCCGGGATTGTTTTTTGCAGGCGAAGTTATAAATGTGGATGGGGTTACCGGTGGCTTTAATTTTCAAAATGCATGGACAACAGGGTGGATTGCTGCGAAGGCGGTGAGTGAGTTAGGAGTTAGGAGTTAGGAGTTAGGAGTTAGGAGTTAGGAGTTAGGAGTTAGGAGTTAGGAGTTAGGAGTTAGGAGTTAGGAGTTAGATAAATCTTATTTTGCAAATTAACACACTATCCCATAAAGTGTGTAAGTTAAAAATATTAAAACTTGATCCTAAACCTCTAAACCCCTAAACTTCCTTCCAATCTTCACATATAGTTATCAATATCAGTTTCGGCACAAAACGTTTTTCAGCTACATTTGCCAAGCAAATAAATACTGCTAACAGCTAATTGCAATGTTAAAAAAAATAGATCGCTATATACTGTCAAAATACATGACCACTTTTTTCTTTTGCCTGTTGTTATTAACGGTAATTGTGGTGGTGGTGGATATCAGCGAAAAAACAGATGACTTTGTAAAATCTAAATTGCCGGCATCTAAAATTATTACCGATTATTATTTTGGTTTTATACCCCGTATTGATGCCATGCTTTTTCCCCTGTTTGTATTTATTGCCGTAATATTTTTTACCTCAAAAATGGCAACCCGGTCAGAGGTGGTGGCCATTTTAAGCAGTGGTGTTAGTTACCGCAGGTTTTTATTACCCTATATTGTTGGTGGGTTGTTTTTATCGGTGCTGTTATGGTTGGGCTACCAGTATGTAGTGCCCAAGGCCAATAAAAAATGGGGCGATTTTGAGGCCACATATATTGATCCGAATTTTGGTAATAACGGTACCAGCAACACTTACAAACAACATATTTATTTTAGAAACGACAGTAATACTTACATCGGTATTGCTGGTTATGATACCGTTTCTAAAAACGGAAACGGTTTTTTTGTACAGCGTTTTTCTAACAACAAATTGTTATATAATTTAAGAGCCGATAATTTTAACTGGGACACTGCTACCAGTAAATGGAGGCTGGTGAATGTAACAGAACGAACACTTAAAGGTATTACGGAAACCATTACACGTATACCCGAGTTAAAAATGAGTTACGATTTTAAACCGGTTGATTTACGCAAAGATGAATATTTAAAAGACCAGATGCCCACACCTGTTCTTAATCAATTTATAAAACGGGAAAAGCTCAGGGGCTCCGAAGGATTGAATGCACTTTTAGTAGAAAGATATAACCGTGATGCCATCCCGGTATCGGTATTGATACTTACCATTATTGGTGCAGTGTTGGCCTCACGCAAAGTAAGAGGTGGCAGCGGATTGCATTTGGCTTTGGGTGTTGTAATAAGTGTGCTGTATATTTTATTCAGCCGTTTTACTATTGTGTTTGCCACCAAAGGCAGCTTTACGCCTTTTCTTGCAGCCTGGACACCTAATTTCTTTTTTGGACTATTAGCTTTTTACCTGTATAAAAAAGCCCCCAAATAGTTTTAACCCTTCAGGCTTTACTAAACTGTAAACTTTCTTTTGAAACTTTTGTTTTACAAAGCGGCACGCCGTAATTTTAAACATATTTTAAAAGAACATTAAAATATTTATTCGATTAAAGTTTTTCATTCCAATAAATTTCATTTGCTGTATGGGAATAATTAAAGATAAATTCAGGGTAAAATCAGAAATCGTTGCTGCCGAAATTAAAGCTTTGCTTAAAGAACACGGCAACAAAAAAATTGGCGAAGTTACATTGAGCCAGGTATACCAGGGCATGCGTGGGATGACGGGACTGGTAACCGAAACTTCATTGCTGGATGCACAGGAAGGTATTCGTTTTAGAGGCTACACCATACCGGAATTACAACAAAAATTACCTAAAGCACCTAATGGCTCCGAACCATTACCCGAAGGATTATTTTATTTGATGCTGGTAGGCGATTTACCCGACGAAGAAGATGTGCAGCATGTTACCAGCGTTTGGCAACGCCGCAGCCATGTACCAAACCATGTGTTCGATTCCATTGAAGCTTTACCGGTAAGTACACACCCCATGACACAATTTGTGGTAGCCATTATGGCTTTGCAAACCGAAAGCCAGTTTAGTAAAAGATATGCAGCAGGGATGAATAAAAAAGATTATTGGGATGCTGTGTTTGACGATGCAATGGATTTGATAGCACGCCTGCCAAGAGTAGCTGCTTATATCTACCGGCGTAAATATAAAAATGGCGATCATATTCAACCCAACGGTTTATTAGACTGGTCGGGTAATTTTGCCCACATGATGGGTTACGAAGATGAATCTTTTAAAGAACTTATGCGCTTATACATGACCATTCATGCCGATCATGAAGGAGGAAATGTTTCTGCTCACACCACCCATTTGGTAGGTTCTGCCTTAAGCGACCCCTATTTAAGTTTTGCAGCCGGTATGAACGGGCTTGCAGGCCCATTACACGGCCTGGCCAACCAGGAAGTAATTAAATGGATTTATGAATTAAGAGAAGAGTTAGGAACCGAGCTGCCAACAAAACTGCAGATAGAAGATTACGTGAAAAAAACTTTAACCGAAGGAAAAGTAGTACCGGGTTATGGCCATGCAGTTTTACGTAAAACCGATCCACGGTTTACGGCGCAAATGGAATTTGGAAAAAAACATATGCCCGATGATACGCTGGTGCAAACCGTTTGGAATATTTACGATGCTGTGCCGCCCATTTTACAATCGTTGGGCAAAATAAAAAACCCCTGGCCAAATGTAGATGCACATAGTGGCGCTTTGTTAGTACACTATGGAATGGTGGAGTATGAATTTTACACTGTGTTATTTGGAGTATCAAGATCATTAGGTGTGTTGGCCAGTTTAATTTGGGACAGGGCTTTGGCCCTGCCTTTAGAGCGACCTAAATCGGTAACTACCGATTTAGTAAAATTGTGGTTGGAAGGTAAGGATGAAATTTGGGGCGATTAAAAAATAAATTTTATCATTAATGCTCCGGTTTGCCGGAGCTTTTTTTTAAATACATTTTGAGAGATTGCGCAATGCTTTTATATTTGCAATCCTTATAACAAATTTGGGGGGTTAGCTCAGTTGGCTAGAGCGCTTGCATGGCATGCAAGAGGTCGTCGGTTCGACCCCGATACTCTCCACAAAGGTTCACAAAAGTGAGCCTTTTTTTATTTTCGCTGCTAAGCACATTTAACCACCTGTTTATTATACCAGAAATATTTAGGCAGCTACAGCAAACACATCCTTCCTTCCTTCTTCCCACCTGATGTTCTCTATTTTATTATTTTAAAAAATAGTTATTTAAACCATAACCTTATTACCGCTGCAGCAATTTCTAAAAGCTCACCATAGGTTTGTGGTTTATGAATAAAACAACTGGCGCCTAATTTATAAGAAGAACTTTTATCCTGCGCAAAAGTGGAGGTAGTTAAAACGATGGTAGGTATATGAGCAATTTTTTTATTATCCCTAATTTCTTTTAAAGCGTGCAGGCCAAGCATGCCCGGCATATTCAAATCTAATAATATTAAAGAAGGATAATTTTTTGCATCTGTAGCTTTTAAAGTTTCCATCAACTGCTCACCGTTCTCAATAAAAACGTAGTCAATTGCCGAATTGTTTTCTAAAAAAGCATCCAGTATCATCTGCCTGTCATCCGGATCATCGTCAACAATAAAAATGGTATTTTTTTGGGTTGTTTTCATACAGGGAATAGTTATTGCATTAGTATACAGTTATAAATCCTCGCAATTAATACGCCAACTGTATTTAACTGTGTACCTGGTAAGCCTGTGGAATTAATTCTACATACTGAGGAAATATACTGTGATCAGGAAAACCATTTTTTATTTTTTGTAATGGCTGAATAAATAAATAATAGCAATTCTATGGGGAATACTGAAACCAAACTTAAATCCACTGTACCGCATAAAAATGGTACAAAAACCAAAGCATTAAAATTTAGCGCTGCTCTGCAAAAAGGGAAAGCCATAAATGGCATTGATGAAAAAAAAATGCCAGATGCTGCCAACGCTGCTGCCGCACAAAGTTTCAACAGCAAGCAATTGCTAATTGTGTTAACCGAGGTAAAGAATGGCAACTTTTCGGTTCGTATGCCCATCGACGAACTTGGGCTTAACGGGAAAATTTGTGATACATTAAACGACATCATTATTTTAAATGAAAGAATGATGTACGAATTTACCAAGGCAGGTAATATAATTGGTAAACAAGGTAAACTTACGCAACGTATTGAAGTACCTAATGCAAAAGGATCCTGGGGTACCGGTGTTGATGCCCTCAATACATTGATCTCCGATCTTGTTCATCCCACCATCGAAATTGCGCATGTAATCAGTTCTGTGGCAAAAGGCAACCTCTCGCAGGAAATGCCATTGGAAATTGGTGGCCATACTTTAAAAGGAGAATTTTCACGTATTGCCAAAGAAGTAAATGACATGGTAAAACAATTGAATTTATTTTCAATGGAAGTTACCCGTGTGGCACGTGAGGTGGGCAGCGAAGGAAAATTGGGAGGGCAGGCAAAAGTAAAAGGGGTGGCCGGGGTATGGAAAGATTTGACCGATTCGGTAAACCAAATGGGTAGTAACCTTACCGCCCAGGTAAGAAATATTGCAGAAGTAACTACTGCCGTAGCAAAAGGAGATCTTTCCAAAAAAATTACGGTAGATGTAAAAGGAGAAATTTTAGAATTAAAAAATACCATCAATACCATGGTGGATCAGTTGAATTCATTTTCATCTGAAGTAACACGTGTGGCGTTGGAAGTGGGTACCGAAGGAAAACTGGGTGGGCAGGCACAGGTAAAAGGCGTGGCGGGTACATGGAAAGATTTAACGGATTCAGTAAACCAGATGGCATCCAACTTAACAGGCCAGGTAAGAAATATTGCTGAGGTAACCACCGCTGTGGCAAAAGGTGATTTATCAAGACAAATTACAGTGGATGTAAAAGGAGAAATTTTAGAATTGAAAGATACCATCAACACCATGGTGGATCAGCTAAATTCATTTTCTGCAGAGGTTACCCGTGTGGCAAGAGAAGTAGGTAGTGAAGGGAAATTAGGCGGACAGGCGAAAGTAAAAGGTGTGGGTGGTGTATGGAAAGATTTGACCGACTCGGTAAACCAGATGGCATCTAACTTAACAGGGCAGGTAAGAAATATTGCTGAGGTAACAACGGCCGTGGCAAAAGGAGATTTATCCAGAAAGATAACGGTGGACGTTAGGGGAGAAATTCTGGAATTAAAAAATACCATCAATACTATGGTGGATCAGTTGAATTCATTTTCATCAGAGGTAACCAGGGTGGCGCTAGAAGTTGGTACCGAAGGAAAACTCGGCGGACAGGCACAGGTGAAAGGTGTGGCCGGTACATGGAAAGATTTAACGGACTCTGTAAATGGTATGGCCAGTAACTTAACAGGCCAGGTAAGAAATATTGCAGAAGTAACCACAGCGGTTGCAAAAGGTGATCTCTCCAGAAAAATTACAGTGGACGTAAAAGGAGAAATTCTGGAATTAAAAAATACCATCAATACCATGGTGGATCAGTTAAATTCATTTGGATCGGAAGTAACCCGTGTGGCACGTGAGGTGGGCAGTGAAGGAAAACTGGGAGGTCAGGCGCAGGTGCCCGGTGTAGCAGGTACATGGAAAGATCTTACGGACTCCGTAAATATAATGGCGGGTAACCTTACCAGTCAGGTTCGAAATATTGCTGAAGTAACTACCGCTGTGGCAACAGGCGATTTGTCCCGAAAAATTGATGTGGATGTAAAAGGTGAAATATTAGAATTAAAAAATACCATCAATACGATGGTGGAACAGTTAAGGAGTTTTGCATCGGAAGTTACCCGTGTGGCACGTGAAGTTGGTAGTGAAGGGAAATTGGGCGGGCAGGCTGCGGTAAAAGATGTAGGAGGTGTTTGGAAAGACTTAACAGATTCTGTAAATGGTATGGCCAGTAATTTAACCGGGCAGGTAAGAAATATTGCGGAGGTAACCACTGCTGTTGCAAAAGGCGATCTCTCCAGAAAAATTACAGTGGATGTAAAAGGAGAAATTCTGGAATTAAAAAATACCATCAATACCATGGTGGATCAATTAAATGCATTCGGTAGTGAAGTAACCCGTGTTGCCCGGGAAGTAGGTAGTGAAGGAAAGTTGGGCGGGCAAGCAGATGTGCCTGGTGTTGCAGGAACCTGGAAAGATCTTACGGACTCTGTAAATAAAATGGCAAGTAACCTTACATCGCAGGTAAGAAATATCGCAGAGGTTACAACAGCCGTTGCTAACGGTGACCTTAGCCGAAAAATTGGTGTGGATGTAAAAGGCGAAATCCTGGAATTAAAAAATACCATCAATACGATGGTGGATCAGCTTCGTGGTTTTGCATCGGAAGTAACCCGTGTTGCAAGGGAAGTGGGTACCGAAGGAAAACTCGGTGGCCAGGCAAACGTACCGGGTGTTGCAGGAACATGGAAAGATTTAACGGATTCTGTAAACCAAATGGCGGGTAATCTTACAGCACAGGTAAGAAATATTGCAGAGGTTGCCATTGCGGTAGCAAATGGTGATATGAGTAAAAAAATTACAGTGGATGTTCGTGGAGAAATTTTGCAGTTGAAAGAAACATTGAACACCATGGTAGATCAGCTTCGTGCATTTGCCTCCGAAGTAACCCGTGTGGCCCGTGAAGTGGGTACCGATGGAAAGTTGGGCGGACAGGCCTTTGTACCCGGTGTTGCAGGCACCTGGAAAGATTTAACCGATTCTGTAAATCAAATGACGGGTAACCTTACCAGTCAGGTAAGAAATATTGCAGAAGTAACTAAGGCCGTGGCTTCAGGTGATCTTTCTAAAACGGTGGCCATTGATGTAAAAGGAGAAATTCTAGATTTGAAAAATACCATCAATACCATGGTGGAACAACTAAACTCTTTTGCATTTGAGGTAACCCGTGTTGCCCGTGAAGTAGGTACTGATGGTAAATTAGGCGGACAGGCAGAAGTAAGAGGCGTGGGCGGAACCTGGAAGGATTTAACGGACTCGGTAAACATGATGGCATCCAACTTAACCAATCAGGTACGTGGTATTGCAAAAGTGGTAACCGCAGTTGCAACGGGTAATTTAAAACAAAAGTTAGCTATTGTATCAAGGGGCGAAGTGGCGCAGTTGATTGATACTATAAATGAAATGATTGATACACTGGCATTGTTTGCCGACCAGGTAACAACAGTGGCCCGTGAAGTGGGAGTGGATGGCCGGTTGGGCGGACAGGCAAGCGTACCCGGTGCATCGGGCATTTGGAAAAACTTAACAGAGAACGTAAATCAGCTGGCGCAAAATTTAACTACGCAGGTGCGTTCCATTTCCGAAGTGGCATCGGCAGTAACAAAAGGCGACTTAACAAGAACCATTAGGGTAGAAGCAAAAGGCGAAGTGGAAGCATTGAAAGATACCATCAACCAGATGATCGCCAATTTAAAAGAAACTACTTTACTAAACCAGGAGCAGGATTGGTTAAAGTCTAACCTTGCAAAGTTTACACAAATGCTGCAGGGGCAAAGAGATTTAAAAACTGTAACCCAACGTATCCTTTCCGAATTGGCACAGGTGGTAATTGCACACTGGGGTGCTTTTTATATTTTAAAACAAGATGAAGAAACGCAACATGTAAAACTCAGTTTGTTTTCTGCTTATGGTTATAAAACTGATAAAAATTTGCCTGCAGAATTTGCCATTGGCGAAGGTTTGGTAGGGCAGGTGGCTTTTGAAAAAGAAAGAATTATTTTATCCAACGTGCCTTCTAATTACATAAAAATAAATTCGGGCTTAGGAAAAGCAAAGCCATCAAACTTAATTATTTTACCGGTGCTGTTCGAAAATAAAGTGAAAGCCGTAATTGAACTGGCATCGCTGGATAGTTTTAGTCAAACACATTTGGATTTTTTAAGCCAGCTAACCGAAAGTATTGGGATAGTGTTAAACACCATTGAAGCCAATTCCCGTACCGAAGAATTATTAACGCAGTCACAATCGCTTGCCGGCGAATTAAAAATTCAGCAGGAAGAATTGAGCCGTACCAACGACGAGTTGCAGGATAAAGCCTTGCTGCTGGTAAAACAGAAAAATGAAGTAGAAGATAAGAACAGGGAAGTGGAAGATGCCCGGCGTTCGCTGGAAGAAAAAGCAGAACAGCTGCAGTTAACTTCAAAATATAAATCAGAATTTTTGGCCAACATGAGCCATGAGTTAAGAACACCGCTGAACAGTTTGCTTATTCTTGCCCAGCAATTATACGAAAATGCTGAAGGGAATTTAAATGATAAACAAATTCGTTACGCAAAAACTATTCACTCCTGCGGCGACGACCTGATCCAATTGATTAATGATATTCTCGATCTTTCTAAAATTGAATCGGGTTTTATTTCTGCAAATATTTCTCCGGTACGTTTTGCAGAAATTGCCACATTTGTAGAAACAACTTTCAAACCTATTTCCGAAGCAAAGCATTTACGGTTTACCATTGAAACCGATCAGCGTTTACCGGTAACCATGGAAACAGATTTGCAAAGGCTTAACCAGATTTTAAAAAACCTGTTATCCAACTCCTTTAAGTTTACCGAAAAAGGCGAAGTAAAATTAAAAATTTACGAAGCGCAACGCAACTGGAAACAAAGCAACTATAACCTGGATGGTGCAAAAAGGGTAGTGGCATTCGCTATCAGCGATACCGGTATTGGTATACCACATGAAAAACAAAATATAATTTTTGAAGCTTTTCAGCAGGCAGAAGGAAGTACCAGCCGTAAATATGGAGGTACCGGTTTAGGTTTATCTATCAGCCGTGGCCTTGCCGAATTATTGGGGGGCAGTATTGAACTGGAAAGTAATTTATCGCATGGCAGCACCTTTACTTTATTTTTACCGGTAGAAAATGCAACGGGTGTTATTACAAAAGAAGCATCAGGAAATTTAAGTGCCCTGCATCAATATAAATTAGGAGAAGATAAAGGAGGAATTGATACATTGTTAAATTCAATAAGGGTAACTAACGGTGGCGGTGATGCACAAAATTTAAGTGTGGTTAGCGAAATGATTAACGATACAGGTGATGACCGTACAAATATTTTGCCAGCCGATAAAGTATTATTAATTGTAGAAGATGATTTGCGTTTTGGTAAAATAATGATTGAAAGAGCACACCAGAATAAAATGAAAGCTATTGTTGCGGTAAGTTATATTGAAGTGTTTGATTTTATTAACCGCTTTACGCCGGTGGCTATTTCGCTTGATGTAAAATTACCCGATACCAGTGGCTGGAAAGTACTGGATATGCTTAAGAATGATGTGAATTACCGCCATATACCTATCTATTTAGTAAGTGGCGAGGAAAATAAAAGCCTGGCATTAAAAAGAGGTGCAAGAAATTTTTTATTAAAGCCGCTTGATTCCGAATCATTAAATGAATTGTTCGACGATATTCTTTTTGTAAGTAAAAAAACTGCAAAAAATGTTTTGCTTATAGAAGATAATGAAATTGATTCTTCGCAAATTGCCAAAATGGTTTCGTTTGGTAATGTAAATGTAAACATTGCACCCACCGGCAAAAAAGCGCTTGAACAATTAAAGAGCAGCGATTATGATTGTATTATCCTGGATTATACTTTGCCGGATATAACCGGTATAGAACTGGTAAATAAAGTAGGGCAGTTTAAGAAAAAAATTACACCGGTAATTATGTATTCTGCAAAAGATTTTGATAAGGCCGAACTCAGCCATATCAACCGTACTTCCAATACCATTTTGTTAAAAGGCGTAAACTCACTTGAAAAATTGCTGGAAGAAAGTATTATTCACCTGCACCTTAATCATAAAGAATTGCCGCCCGATAAACAAAGAATTATTGAGAATATCCGCATTAAGAATGATATACTCACCGGCAAAAATATTTTGGTGGTGGATGATGATGTAAGAAATCTTTTTGCATTAACCACTGTATTTGAAAGGCTGAGTATAAATGCACTTACTGCCGAAAGCGGCAAAGAAGCTATTGAAGTAATTACAACCGACAGTCCTAAAATTGATATGGTGTTAATGGATATTATGATGCCGGAAATGGATGGTTATGAAACGATACAAAAAATAAGACGGGAACATAAGAACAGTACATTGCCAATTATTGCCGTTACCGCTAAAGCTATGAAGGGAGACCGGCAAAAATGTATTGAGGCAGGCGCTTCAGATTATATAACAAAGCCTTTAAAAATTGATCAATTACTTTCTTTAATGCGTATCTGGTTTTATAAATAATTTGAACATGAAAAAAAAGATTCTGTTAGTAGACGACCGGCCTGATAATTTGTTTTCGATGGAAACCATTTTAGAACCCGATGGTTACCAATTGATAAAAGCTGGCTCTGGCAGGGAAGCTTTAAAAATCTTATTAACCGAATTTGATTTTGCATTAATACTCATGGATGTAAAAATGCCCAATCTTAATGGTTTTGAAACAGCGGAATTAATTTATGAAAGAGAAAAATTAAAACATATCCCCATCATATTTATTACAGCAAATAATTATGGAGAAGAAAATATGTTTAAAGGATATAGAACCGGCGCTGTTGATTACATTTATAAACCGGTTAACCCCGAGTTGTTACGCACTAAAGTAAGTGTGTTTATTGATTTGTACACCAAAAATTACCAGCTGGTAACGCAGGAAAAAAAATTAATGGCTATTAATAAAAGCCTGGAGAATGAAATTAATGAAAGAAAAATTTCGGAAGATTATATTAAAGAACTTAACCGCAAACTGCAGCAGAATATTGATCACCTGGAAACGGCTAATAAAGATCTTGACCGTTTCGCCTTTATGTCTTCTCACGATTTGCAGGAACCGTTACGAAAAATAAGAACCTTTACTGATTTATTGTATACTAAATACAAAACCATTTTTGATGATGATGCGGTGCGTTATATAAGCCGTATACAAAATGCAGCAGAGCGCATGCAAACATTAATCAAAGACATTCTTGAATTTTCGCAACTGGCAAACGACAGCAGTCGTTTTATTAATACCGATTTAAATATTATTCTGCAGGAAGTTATTGCAGATAAAGAAACCATGGTGCATGAAAAAAAAGCAATTATCAATGTAAAATCGTTGCCTTCGCTGGAGGTTAACCCCGGCCTGATGCGGCCACTGTTTTCTAATTTAATTGGAAATGCATTAAAGTATCATAAAAAAGATCAGGAGCCTGTAATTACCATTTTTGCAGAGGAGGAAGGAGATAAAAAAGTAAACGGCAAAAAGTATTGCAGAATTTTTGTTCAGGATAACGGTATTGGATTTGACCAAAAGTATGCAGAACAGATTTTTGAAATGTTCAGCCGCCTGCATGGCAACAGCCAGTATGAAGGAACGGGTATTGGGCTGGCCCTGTGTAAACAAATTGTAGAAAAGCACGATGGATTTATTTCGGCATTAAGTAAAGAAAACGAAGGCAGTACTTTTATTATTTCATTACCCTTAAAAAGAGCGTAAAGCTGTAAAATAATTTTTATAAAACAATTACAAGTATGAAAAATTCTCCGGTAAGTATTTTAGTTATAGATGATGACGAAGATGATTTTTTTATAATTAAGCAGTACCTGAACAAAATAGAAGGACATCAGTTTATAATTGACTGGTGCAATATTTATCAGGAAGCAGCAAATTTAATTTGCGAAAAAAAATATGATTTATACCTGGTAGATTATTTTTTAGGAGCAAAAACGGGTATGGAGTTAATTATAGATTCTATAAATAATAATTGCGAAGAGCCATTTATTTTACTTACGGGCAATGGTAACCGTGCCATAGAAATTCAGGCTATTGAATCCGGCGCTGTTGATTACCTGATAAAAGGGGAGTTGAGTATTGAAAAACTGGAACGGTGTATCCGCTATTCATTAGAAAGGGCTTCTGCTATGATAGCCCTGCGGGCAAGTGAAAGAAAATTCAGGAATATTTTTGAACGTTCAAAAGATATTGTTTTTGTTGCCGACGAAAAACTAACATTTACTGAAGTAAATAATGCCTGTTTAAAGCTGCTGGAATATAACCGTACTGAACTGCTGGGAAAAAATCTGGCTTCGCTGCTGGTTAATAAAACTGATGCAGGCATTATTAAAATGCAGTTGCAGGAAAAAGGCGATGTATCTGATAAAGAAGTAGAGCTGCTGACAAAAAGTGGCGAAAAAAAATATTGCATTCTTACGCTGTCACGGGAAACTGATATTAATGGCGCTAAATATATTCAGGGTATTATACACGATATTACTGCTTTAAAAAGAGCAGAAAAATCAACACTGATGCTGGAAAAAGTTGGGCTGGCCAACAGGCTGGTAAGGATGATGGCGCATGAGGTAAGAAATCCCTTAAACAATATCATGTTATCTGCCGAAGAAATGCATCATGAGTTGGGAGAGGATGAATTTAAAATTTGCCTTGATATTATAAACCGCAACAGTAAAAGAATTGAAGGGTTGATTGCCGAACTCGTAAATTCATCAAAAGATAATCATGTAACGGTAGAAAAAAAATCGTTGCAATCTATTTTAGACGAAGCCCTGAATGATGCCGTAGACAGGATTAAGCTGCGCCACATTGATTTGCAAAGAGATTATGTAGATACTCCTGCCTGGATAATGGCCGATAATGAAAAATTGAAAATTGCATTTCTTAATATTATTATCAATGCAGTAGAAGCCATGAATGATAATGAAGGGAAACTGCACATAGCCGTTAAGCAAAAAAATGGCCAGTATATTGTTTCTATAAAAGATAATGGCTATGGCATCAGCGATGAAAATCTTTCCCGTTTGTTTGAACCTTATTTTACTTCCAAACAAAATGGTATGGGGCTTGGGCTGGCTTCTACATTAAATATTTTGCAATCGCATAATGCTTCGGTAGATGTTCATTCTAAAATAAATGAAGGCACTGTGTTTAAATTGTTTTTTAATAAAGCGCAATAGGAATTTTTTTTATTGCATTGAAGTACCGAATATACTTCAATGCAGGATTAACCGGTATTTTAAATTTTGCAAACCTTAAACCCCGCCAGTAAAATTGAATAAAATATTTTTTATTGCTGACGACGATCCTGATGACCAGGAATTGTTTTTAGAAGCCTTGCAGCTGATTGATAATTTTAGTGACTGCGTAACGGCTTTTAACGGCCAGGAAGCGTTGCAAAAATTATTGCATGGTATGAAACAATTACCTGATTTTATTTTTTTAGATTTAAATATGCCCGGCATGAATGGTAAACAATGCCTTGCCGAAATTAAAAAGCATACCGCGTTGCAGCATATTCCTGTAATTATTTACAGTACATCTTCCGATAATAAAGACATTGAAGAAACCCTGCAATACGGCGCTGCATATTATTTGCAAAAGCCCAGCCGGTTTGATGATCTGTTGGTTTCCTTAAAAAAAATTATAGACCATTCGTGGACATAACCGTTTTATAATTTTTTTAGACATTTTTTATGTCAATGCCTTTACCTAAAACCTCAACCATTAGCATTAAAAGATTTTGGCAACCTATGCGTTGCTTATACTTTTAAAAAATATTTCTCTTTTATAAAACAACCGATACAAGTAACCTGATTATTCAGCTTTATTAAATACAATTTCAAAAGTATCTCGTATATAGGCTACAAATACTGGTTTACGGTTTTAAAATCTGCAGTACTAATAAAGCAGGTACCTGTAAAGCAGCATTGTAATAATGTAATTCGATGAACCTGTCCCTAAACCTGCGACTTCATTCTTACAATTTTCCCACTTACATCGGTTTTGTTTAAAGTATTTTTTAAAAATATTAAACATTAATCGACCATAAAAATCTATCTTCGGAAATTACGGTCTTTAATCGTAAAAATACTTGGTGTTTACACTTTATCAGCTATATTTGATTTTTAATGAACCTCTATATCACTAATTTATGAATTTTAATAATCTTCCCGCAATTGGGTTATCTCATATTGAAAACTGGCTTAAAAGCAATGGGTTTACACAAATTTCACACACTATCATCCCCGACTATAACATTGAAATACAGGCTGATGGTTTGGTTGAAAATATCCTGATTTCTTTTAAAACTGTACTATATCCTGATCCCCATGCATTTTTTACCAATGCTGAAAAATATTCTTTAAAAGAAATTGCGGGTACGCTTGACAGGGTGCCTTATATTGCTTATTTAAGTGTAGACAAAGAAAATGCCCTGGTTGGTGTTATTATTTGGGAACGATTGGTTTAGGTTTGTGGAGCAATTAGTTTTCCACTTACTTTATTTTTATTTAGTAATTTTTAATTAAATGGAAATTATTACCTTATTTTCACAATAGTTTATCAAACACAGAATTCATTTTTCCCTTTCTCTTAAAAAAATTATCAGGTAGATAATTTGTAAATGCAGGCATAACAGCATGGCCGGCACGAATTTCTCTATCTCTTAGCAGTAGGTGTATTATTATATACAATTTTTATTAATTAAAAATTTATTTTTTAGTAAACATTATATACATTTTTTAGTTATAATACACAGATGTGCATAGTTTTTAATTTTGATAAATTATATTGATAATCCTAAAACACTAATCGTACTTGAAAAAATTTTTAATT
This sequence comes from Ferruginibacter sp., assembly GCA_043756235.1. GTDB lineage: Bacteria > Bacteroidota > Bacteroidia > Chitinophagales > Chitinophagaceae > Ferruginibacter. The sequence goes on from JAYURK010000140.1 coordinate 24,250, forward strand.
GTTGATGATCATGTTATTGTTCGGTCTGGTATGAAATTATTACTGGGAGAAATTTACCCGCAGTCCGAAATTTACGAAGCATCAGATGGCGACGGAGCCACCCAAAAATTAAAAGAGCACCAGTTTGATTTAATTATGATGGACATCCAGATGCCTAAAACGGATACAATAGGGCTGATGGAATATATAAGTGTTAGATACCCTTCGGCCAAGGTGCTGGTATTTTCTGTTAGTGCCGAAAATACTTATGCAAAAAGATTTATGAAAGCCGGTGCTTTTGGGTTTATCTCCAAAGAATCTCCGTTAGAAGAAATAATAAAGGCTATAAACCTTGTTTTAAATAACAGAAAATATATCAGTGAAACACTGGCCTATAAAATTGCTGAAGATTCAATTGCCGGCAGAACGGATAACCCATTTAATAAACTTTCGCCACGGGAATTTGAAATTGTATCGTTACTTTTAAACGGACAAACGGTAAGTGATATTTCTCAATCTTTAAATATTCAAACTTCAACTGTTGGTACGCACAAGGCCCGTTTGTTTGAAAAATTAAACGTGAATAATATTTTGGAACTTAAAGAGCTGGCTACAGCTTATAAGTTTTAAGGGCAGTAACTTTACAAATACATTATTTTTTTGAGTGCCGTTTGGTACTCTTTTTTTTTATTTAAAGTTTACACCGGTAACCATACGTCGAAAAATTTCTACAAGGTTTAACCTGTTATCACTACGGTCTGTAGGTTATAAATTGACGAAATTTACAATAGTAAAAATTAAGCAATCCATCCAATATTGCCTTATCAGTATCCTAAATAAAACCTTTATATGAAAAGCAACAGCAAATTTCAGTTTTTAATTACGACCCTCTTTTATAAATCATCTGCCTTAGTATACAGTATACCATATATTTTAATCCGGCTATTTATTATTCCTAAGTGTGCAAAAAATTTTGTAAAAGTTAAAGAATCTGCGTTTGCCCGCTATAGGCAGGCAAAACCTTACCACCTGTTTTTTTTGGCGTTGTTTTTTATGCAAAAAGTTGGGTTTGCCCAGGTTACCATGCAAAATAATGGGGCGCTTTTTGTAACAAATTCCAGCGATATTGTTTTTTTAAATGGTACTTTAAATAATGCCACCACAGCGTCGTTAACTAATAATGGCAATTTTTATATTAGCCAGGATGTAAATAATTTTCAACCGGCCATGGCAACCGGTACTGGTACCCTTTATTTAAATGGCACCATTCCTCAGGCTGTAAACGGCACACAAACCTTTAAAACCTTTAACCTGCAAACCAATAATTCTACAGGCTTTACCTTAAATAATAATCTTAGTGTAACCGGGGTGCATAGTTATATTAATGGGCTAATAACTACTTCGGCTGTACCTAATTTTATGGTGTACGAATCTGGTGCAGCTTACAATGGTACAGATGATAGTAAACATGTAAATGGCTGGGTTAAAAAAAGGGGCACTACTGATTTTATTTTTCCTGTAGGTAATGCGGTGTATTTAAGAACACTTGCATTAACCAGCCTTGGTGCAAACAGCGAATTTAATGTAAAGTATAACAACGGGCCTACTCCTAATTATATAAATTTATTATCACCATTGGTATTGGTGGATACAGCCGAATACTGGACTGTAAATAAAATTTTAGGCACTTCAGCAAGGGTAACCATGACGTGGGATAACAGTAAAGTTCCCGTTCCGCAGGTTATAACAGGTAATATAAGGGCTGCATATTATAACGGTAGTTTATGGACAAATATTGGTGGTAGCGGCACAGGCAGTGTAACTACTACAGGTGCAGTTACATCAAACAGCACTATCTCTTTTAATAATAATTTTACTTTAGGCAGCACTGCACTGGTATTGCCCATTAGTATCATTAATTTCAGTGGTGCCAGGGCAGTAACGGCTAATAAAATTAATTGGACGATTGCCAATGAACAACATATTCAGCATTACGAATTACAACGCAGTAATGATGGTATTAATTTTACAACCATAACGATGATGCCGGCAAAAAATAATAACGCTACAGCTTTATATACCTACGATGATGTTACTTCACTTTATCATAAAGTGTTTTACCGCCTGCGATTTATGGATGGTGGGGCCGCTGTAAAATACTCCGGTATTGTTACCATTGCGCCACAGCAAAGTGCAGCCAGGGAATTTTATTTACTTCAAAACCCTGTGAGTAATAAAATAGATTTATATACCGGGAGTTTTTATACCGGTAAGTACAGTTACACGCTCACTGCTGCTGGAGGCCAGTCAGTTCAATCCGGCCAAATTGATATCAGAGCACAAGGCGTACAAACTATTAATATCACATCCCATTTACCTTATGGTATTTATAAATTGATATTAACCAATGGCGAAAATGTTTTATCAAAAAGTATTTTAAAGCAATAATTTTTCCGGCCCTTTTAAACTGGTTTTAAGGAATAGTACAAGCAGCGGAGGTTTTCTAATCTCTGCTTTTTTTTGTGTCATTTTTAAAAGCCCCCTTGTTTTGTTTGCTTAAAAAAAACTAGCTTCGTAAAAAATAGTTTATGGATTTAAAAGAACAATTTGAACAAGCTGTAGCCGAAAGTAAAAACCTGCCTGCTAAACCTGATAATGATACCCTGCTACAATTATATTCTTTATACAAACAGGGCACCGATGGTGATATAAATACAGAAGCCCCCACCAACCCTTTTGATTTTGTTGGTAAAGCAAAATACGACGCTTGGGCGTCAATTAAAGGGAAAACAAAAGATGCAGCGATGGAAGAATATGTATCGTTGATAAATAGATTGAAAGGATAAAATTTTTGAATGCAGCAGCATGAATTGCCTGAAAAAATGTTTGTGCTATTTTTAAAAGATGATAATTAAAAAATAATTTTATGGAACTTCCAGATATAGAATTGGTTTCTGCCGAGGTGCACCAGGCCTGGATGGAATCAAAAAAATTACAGGGTGTAGATTCCCGGAAATCGGAAGATGGAGAGGAATTAATGGTGGCCTATGAAGATCTTTCTGAAAAGGCAAAAGACCTTGACCGGAATTCTGTTAAAGCTATTTATGCCGCCATTAAAAAGTTTAGAACTAACTGCGACAAGTAGACTTTTATTTTCGTTGAACAATTTTTATTGTATCAACGCCACATTTCCCTTTAGTGTGAGTGTAGTGCTGTTATCGCAAATGATATCAACAGTATATACAAAAACATCAGGGTTTTGTTTCATTCCTTTAAAGGAACCGTTCCATCCCGAAGCTGCATCGTTAGGTGAAAATCCATTTTTTTCATAGACCACTTCGCCCCAGCGGTTAAATATGCGTAAGGTTTTTATGCTGAACAAACCTGACCCTCTGGGATAAAAAATATCATTTACTCCATCGCCATTTGGCGAAAATGTATTGGGAATAAAAATATTTGCGCCGTTGCATATCACAAATATGGTAACCTTGTCACGGGTTTTGCAACCACCGGCGTTTCTTACTTCTACTGTGTATTCAGTGGTCTCTTTGGGCTTTACCGTAACTCCCGGAAAATTATTTTGTACAATACTTTGTGTGGGAGTCCATATTGCAGTACTTACATCGGCAGATACAGTAGGCATTAAATCTGCGGTTTGCCCTACATTAATTGTTTTATCCTGCCCGGCTTCCACCGTTGGTATAGGAAAAACTTTAACGGTAACATAGCCGGTATCTTTAAAACAGGCTTTATTATCGGTACCAATTACCATATAAGTGGTTGTGGTTTGCGGACTGGCCAGTGGCGTAGCAATATTTGGGTTATTTAAACCGGTTGGGGGGCTCCAAACATAAGATGAGGCACCGCTGGCAAATAATCGTACAGAACCACCTTTACACAAAGTGTCTCCGATACTGTTAGCCATAGCAAAAATTTGTTTCACATTAACCATCACACTGTCAGTATTGGTGCAGCCCTGTAAAGTGGTACCGGTTACAATATACTTTGTAGCGGTATCAGGTTTTGCAACAGGGGTAGCGCAAGTAATACAACTGAGGCCTCTAGATGGCGACCAGGTGTAAGATGCCGCCCCGGTTGCAGTAAGTGTAGTGCTGCTGCCACGGCAAACCATAGTATCTGCACCTGCATTTATTGCCGGCACCAAATACGCATCTATATTTTTTGAAATGGTATTGGTACACCCGCTGCTGTTAGTAGCCACTAATTGAATTGTATAACTGCCTGCAACGGTATAAAGTTGCGCCGGAGGATTTTGTAAAGCAGCAGTATTACCGTTTCCAAAAGTCCAGCTCCAGCTTATTGCCGAAGTATCGGGTACAATTAGTTGCCCATTAAAATTTACGGTTAACGGTGTACAACCATTTGCGGTACTTGCAATGGCGGGTTTTGGCGAAGCCACTATTTTTACAGGAGTTTTACTGTTAACCGTATCAGCACAACCACCCTGTGTGGTAACAATTAGCTGCGGATAATATATACCAGGTGCAGTGTAATTGTGCACAGGGTTTTGCAGAGAAGAAGTGTTGCCATCTCCAAAACTCCATTTGTAACTTGCAATAAGATCTGTACTGATGGAGGAATCGGAAAAAGAAACAGCAGCCACATCGCAATAGGTTTGATTAGTAAAACCAAACTTTGCAAGAACGCCGTTTACAACAATGGTATCAGGGCCGGTTACCGGTACCACACATCCCCCCGGATCAACCAATATCATTTTAGGTACATAAACACCGGGTATAGTGTAAGTGTGAGAAATTACAGAATCTGTTGTTGCGCTGGTTGTTCCATCATTAAAATCCCAAATAAAAGAAAGCCTGTCCTGCGTACTGGCAGTAAATGAAACCTTTAAGGGTTTGCAGCCACTTATTGGCCCATACGAAAAAGTTCCCTGCGGACCCCGTACAGTAATTTGCTTTTGATATACTGCTGTACAGCCACCCGGGCTGGTAACAGTAAGCTTAGCAATATAAACGCCGGGGATATTATAAAAATGAGAAGGGTTATCAGATTGTGTGGACGTACCATCACCAAAATCCCAATTTACTGATGTAAAATTTTGAGAACTGTTATTAAATGTTACAAATAATGGAGGGCAGGTACCCACACTGTCGCTTAAAGAAAAATGTGCCACCGGAGCAATTATTCTTACGTAATTGGGATAAATAATAGAATCTTTACAACCATATTGATCAGTAATAAATAATTTGATTGTATACAAACCAACAGCAGCATAACTGTGTACAGGGTTGGCAGCGGTGCTGGTGTTACCGTCACCAAAATTCCAATTATATAATAATCCTGGACCTGTAGAGGTGTTGGTAAAAGTAATGGGTTTAGCGGGACATGATAATGTGTCGCTGGTGGAAAAATTGGCCACAGGTTTAGAAATGATAATTGGGGCAGCATTAACTGCAGTATCTGTACAACCTTTGCTATCAATAACTTTAAGCGAAACAGTATACATGCCCGGCCCTGCATACAGGTGCTGAAACGGAGGGGCGGTTAATGTATCAATAGTGCCATCGCCATAATTCCAAATCCATGTATTTATAGGATGTATGCCATCGCTAACAGAATTATCAGTAAAACTAATTGCACTTAATAAACAACTACCGGCTACGCCTGGTGCAAAAGCTGCCGTGGGCCCATCTACCCGAATATGCAGAGATTTAACTATGGTATCATTACAACCAGCTATATCCGTAATGATCAATCGAACGGTATACCTGCCCGATTGTGTGTAGGTATGTGAGAGCGACTGGCCGGTTCCTGTACCTGCATCGCCAAAATCCCAGTTAAAGGCGGTAACATTATTAGGGTTAACATCGGTGGCAGTAAAAATAACAGGATTATTTTTACAAATCACCGTATCTGAAGCGGTGAATTTTGCCTGCTCTTTGATAATTCTGACCGTTTCCGTTTTAGTGTATTCGCAACCTGTAGTATGATTTCTTACCAATAATGTTACATTGTAAGTACCTGTATCTGCAAATGTATGTACCGGGTTTTGTTGGGTAGATGTGGTGCCGTCGCCAAAATTCCAGTTCCACTCATCGGCCCCTATGGAGGCGTCAGTAAATGTTCTGGTTTTTGAATTACAGTTAAAATCCACACTAAAAATTGCAATTGGCGGGTTGATGTGAATATAGTTTACCAGTTTTATGGAGTCGCAACAACCGGTATTGCAAACAACAAGTGTAATATCAAAGTAGCCGGTATCTTCATACACATGTATTGGATTTTGGTCGGTAGAAGTACCGCCATCTCCAAAATTCCAGGTCCAGTTTGTTACGGTGCCCGTAGTTAAATCGGTAAAGTTTACCGGCATCTGTGCACACACATCCCTGGGTGTTGCCGATAAATTAGGCACAGGTTTTATGCTTGCAATTATGCCCGGCGTAACCATTGTGGTATCTGTACATCCGCCTGCGGTAGTTATTATTAATTGTATAGCATAATTACCTGCGTTAAAAACGTGTGTTGGGTTTTGCAGGGTAGATGTAGTTCCATCTCCAAAATCCCATTGGTAACCTACTACAGGATCTGAAGAAGTTACGGTGGAAGAAAACGTCCACGAAAGTGGCGCACAACCATATCCCGTTAAATTATTAATGCTAACCCGGGGTGCCTGAATTTTGATAAGATCTGTTTTTTGTAAGGTATCGGTACAGCCATTTGCATTGGTTACTACTAAAGTTACCGTATATGTTCCGTTAGCGGTGTAAGTATGTACAGGGTTCCGGCTGGTTGAAGTATTGCCATCTCCAAAATCCCAAAGTTGCGATGTAGCACCTGTGCTGAGGTTTGTAAAAGTTGTGGTTAATGGTGCTTTACACGAGGTGGTGTTGATTTCGCCAAATGCGGCAAGTGGCTTTGGTAAAACAGTAATTGTTTGAATAGCCGTATCCATGCATCCACCAAAATCTGCAATTAACCTAACTAAGTAAACACCCGGCAGCGTATAGGTTTTTAAAGGATTGGTTTGTGCAGAAGTGGTGCCATCACCAAAATTCCAGGCATTATTTACAGGAGCAGGAGAGGAGCTGTTGATGAAATTTATTGCAGCTCCGGCACAATTTGTTGCAGGAGCCGTAAACGCAGCATTTATGCTGCCAACATTAATAAGATTATTTTTTATTATAGTATCTCTGCATCCTGCAGCATTGGTAGTGATTAACCTTACCGTGTAGTTGCCCGTTGCAGTATATGTATGTGACGGATTTGCTGCAGCAGAAGTGCCCCCATCCCCAAAACTCCATTGGTAAGTAAGCAATCCGGTACCGGTTGATAAATTTTGAAAATTAATTATTGCCGGAGGATTACAACTGGTAAAGGTGTTGTTAGAAAAATTAGCCGTAACGCCTGAACTTATTTTTATGTATTGTGATTTGGATAAAACTTTTACACATCCAAAACTATTGGTAATCCTTAAAGTAATATTATAATTGCCTGCATTGTTATAAGTATGTGATGGGTTAGCGCTGTTACTTGAGGAGCCATCCCCAAAATCCCATTGCCAACTGTTAACCGTGCCACTACCCGGTAAACTTAAATCGGTAAAAGTAACCGGCAAGGGAAAACAACCTGTTAATGGGTTAGCAGAAAAAGCTACTGCAGGGGCGGCATATACCGTAATAAATTGGGTTTTGGTAATTACATTAGAATCACCGGCTGCATTAAACGCTACCAGCTTTACAGTATATTGACCGGGATTAAAATAAGTAACAGAAGGGTTTTGTAAAAAAGAAATGGTGCCATTCCCCAGATCCCATCTCCACTGCGTAGGCGATCCTGTAGACTGATCAGTAAATTTTACAACAAGCGGGGCACAGCCACTTACCGGCGTAGCAGTAAAATCAGCAAGTAGTTGTGCTTTTGCACTTAAACTAAACATTGCTAACAGAACAATAAAAAGGTGGTATTTGACTACGGGGGTAGCAGTCATTGTTATAGTGCTTGATTTTTAATGAATAATTGGACAATGCATTTTTTACAATGCATTTATAGTATTAATTACAAACTCAAAACCCCTTAAAAAATTGTGCTGATGGTAAAATTGTCTGGTAAATATTTTTCATGCTAAAAGCCAGTAAGGTTAAGGTTGTAATTTTTGCTTTATTCTGGCTGTAAGGTATTGAATTTTAGTGATTTTATAACCTTTCCATGTGTAAAATTTTTGGCTCCGTGGTGCCCCAAGGTGCTAATTCCATTACAGGAACGGTTTTCTTGGTAAACTTCCACTCCCGGGTTAAAAAGATAAAAGAAGGTACTGTTGACGGCAGCGTTATTACTAATTTACTGTAATCGTCATTACAACTCCAGGTGCCGGTATAGGTAGTGCTGCCCAAAGTAGCCGTCATAGGCCCACTAAGAATGGTGTTTTTTTTAAGAACAAATTTATAGCCGCTGTATTGAGAGGTTAGGTCGGCACCATTATCGGTTGCCAGGCGTACAATAAAATCTTTATTTAAAATATTGTCTTCAAAATATTGCTCCAGTAAGCCCCGGTTCTGTTCAATTAATGCGGATTTGCTGCAGCCACTCAACATTAGCAATGCAGCAAAAATAACAGCAATAATAAATCTTGATTTATATAATACTCCCGGCATTCCTTCGGATTTAAGTGTTGTAAATATGGGCAAATTTTTTAGTCGCATAGCGGATAAAATAGGTACTGTTTAATGTTTCTCCTGTGGCTTTATAACACAACTCCTCAGATGAAAAATATTTGCCGTGCTGGTAAATATTTTTATTAAGCCATTGCAAAAGGTTTTTATTATTGCCTTCAGCAACTTCTTTTTCTATAGATGCATTTTCTTTTGCAATCGCTGCATACAATTGCGTCGCATACAAACTTCCTAAACTGTAAGTGGCAAAATATCCAAAACTTCCATGGCTCCAGTGTACATCCTGCAAACAACCGCTTTTATCATCTGCAACTATTATGCCCAGATATTTTTTGTATTGCTCATTCCAGTATGCAGGTATATCCTTTGTGGTAATGCTACCGTTAATCAATAATTTTTCTATTTCATACCTTATCATAATATGGAAATGATAAGTAAGTTCATCCGCCTCTGTTCTTATTAACGAAGGCTGCACTTTATTGATGGCCCTGTAAAAACTTTCTACATCTTTACCGGCAAATTGTTTAGGAAAAAACGTTTGCAGCAGTAAAAAATTGTGTTCCCAAAAAGGTAGTGCACGGCCTATATTGTTTTCCCAAAGGCGGCTCTGGCTTTCATGAATACTCAGGCTGCAATATTCGCCCAGTGGTAAACCGTAATGTTCGCCGGGTAAGCCCTGTTCGTATAAAGCGTGGCCGCCTTCATGTATGCAGCTCCACGTCATATTACCAAAATCGTTTTCATCTATTCTTGTGGTAACCCTTACATCGGAGTTGCTAAAATTTATTGTAAAAGGATGTTCACTAATATCCTGCCGGCCGGCATCAAAGTTAAAATGCATCCTTTTTAATAACTCCATACCAAATTTCCATTGGCTGTCCTTATCAAAATACTGGTGCAAAAAACTATTGTCAACCTGTGGTTTATTTTTTATTTCATTTAATAGTGTAGATAACCCGGGTTGCAACTCTGTAAACACTTTATCAACAATGGCCACGGTTAAACCTTTATCAAAATCGTTCATTAAAGCATTATATGGATGCTTTTCGTAGCCCAGCAAATCGGCTTCCTGTTTTTTTAATTGAATTAAATCATCCAGAGGTTTTTGAAAAACACTAAAAGAATTTTCTTTACGTGCCTGTATCCACGCATGAAAACTTTTATTAACCGTTTCGCTCATTTGCCTTACAAAATGGCTGGTAAATTTGTTGGCTTTATTATAATCTTCTAAACTTAACTGTACATTTCTTTTTTCCTCATGGCTTAAATCTTCTTTGCTCATTAACTCATTAAGTAATGCCCCAATCTTTTTATCCGTAAAATGCTGGTGGGCTATTTCGCTCAGTGTGGCAATCTGCCTTCCTCTTATTGCATTACCTTTTGGAGGTAAATAAGTTTCCTGGTCCCATTGCAAAACCGCCGTAGCATATTTTACATCGGCAATTTTTTGCATCTTTGTTTGGTATTCGGTATATAATTCTGCAGTATTCATTCTTTAATTTTTATAAATGAGCATTCAAGATATTACTTCTTTATTAGAAAAAATTGCCCCTCCTTATTTACAGGAAAACTATGATAATGCAGGTTTACTTACAGGAAATAATAACTGGCAATGTACAGGAATTATTACCACATTAGATGCAACTGAAGCAGTGGTGCAAGAGGCGATTGAAAAAAACTGTAACCTTATTGTTGCTCATCATCCCATAATTTTTAGTGGCTTAAAAAAAATAACCGGAAAAAATTATGTAGAGAAAACAATTATTGCTGCAATAAAAAATGATATCGCCATCTATGCTATACACACCAATTTAGATAATGTATTACAGGGTGTAAACGGAAAAATTGCAGAGAATTTAGGATTAATAAACTGTAAAATATTACAGCCTAAAAAAGATACTTTAAAAAAACTGTTCACTTTTATCCCCCTGGCATTTGCAGATACGGTACGTAACGCCATTTTTGCAGCAGGCGGCGGACAAATTAGTAATTACAGTGAATGCAGTTTTAATACAGAAGGCGCTGGAACTTTCAACGCAGCGGAAGGCACCAATCCATTTATTGGAAAAATTGGCGAAAGGCATACCGAAAATGAAATAAAAATTGAAGTAATTTTTCCATCCTGGTTACAGCAAAAGATTTATAACGCTATGATTACAGCTCATCCTTACGAGGAAGTTGCTTACGATATTGTTGCTTTAGATAATGTTAATGGCTTAATTGGTAGCGGATTGATTGGAGAATTACCAGAGTCTTTGGATGAAAAGGCATTTCTCCAAAATATAAAAGAAAAATTCAATCTCTCTGTTATAAGGCACACCTCATTATCGGGTAAAAGGGTAAAAAAAGTTGCATTATGTGGCGGGGCTGGCAGTTTTTTAATTACAGATGCCATTGCTGCCGGAGCAGATTTTTACATAAGCTCCGACATAAAATACCACGAATTTTTTGATGCCAACGATCATTTGGTTATTGTCGATATTGGCCACTACGAAAGCGAACAGTTTACCACAGACCTGTTGTTTGATATTTTGAGGGAAAAATTCCCTACCTTTGCCGTCCTAAAAACAGGGGTAAAAACCAACCCGGTACATTACTTTCTGTAATTTAAACTATCAAATTTCATATAAAAATGGCTTCAGTAAAAGATTACTCCGTTGAAGAAAAATTAAGTTCGTTGGTAAAATTGCAAAAAGTAGATTGCAAGCTCGACGAAATTCAGATTTTAAAAGGCGAATTACCAATTGAGGTTAAAGACCTTGAGGATGAAATTGAGGGCCTGCACGCCAGGCAAACCCGTGTAGAAGAAGAGATCAATGGCATACAGGAATTTATTGAACAAAAAAAAGCTGGTATTAAAGAAGCTGAGGAACTGGTAAAAAAATACGAGAAGCAAAGCGATAACGTAAAAAATAACCGGGAGTTTGAAGCAATCAATAAAGAGATTGAAATGCAAACGCTGGAAGTAAAACTTTGCGAAAAGCATATTAAAGATG
>JAYURK010000141.1:0-11216 GCA_043756235.1 Ferruginibacter sp.
TCCATACCATAACCAACATAATTTTCGATTTCAATATTTTTAATAGTGCCGTCTTTGCTTACCATATATTTTAGGATGAGTGTATATGTTCCGGCTGGTGCTTTATTATTTACCGGAACTTCTACGTTTAAATTTCTTTCCAGGTAAGTTCTCCACGCTCTATCACCTCCCGGATAAGTAGCTTCAATTTCTTCCCTTGTAAAAACAGAATCAATTCTTACACCGCTGCTATCGTAAAATTTTAAAACTCCTTTTTGGCCAACAAATTTTTTTTCATAAGTCAGCATTCCGTTTTCGTTGTACGTCCAACCACTCATGGTGTTTTGCAAACTATCAATGAACTCCAAATGAGATATGCCACCTTTTTTATTGTAATAAAATCTTGTAGTATTTACTTTTCCCCCATTTAAATAAATTGAAGAATCCATTTTTTTGCCCTCTTTATTCCATTCTTGCCACATTCCTTCTTTTATGTCATGCACATAATTACCTTCTTTTTCTAACGAAATTCCATTGTAATAAGATTGAAATAAACCGTCCATACTGTTTAAAGTAGAATCGGTAAAATGCACCGACATCAGTAAATTGTTAGACGTATTACTGAAATAATCCAGTTTTAAATGTCTCCCATCATAAAAGCCTTTACCCGTAATACTGGATTTTGATTTTTTACAGGAATTCAGTTCCTTATCAAAATAATATATGTATTTGTAAGGCTGTGCTTTAACAGCCGGCAAAAAAGAAAATAATAAAAGCAACAAGGAAATAAATATAATTTTCATAAGCAAAGTTTAAAATCATCATTAATAAAATGCATGTAGAGGGTATCAAAAATTGAAGATAAGTAAACTTTTGTATAAATTTTTCTGCTAAAAGATTACACGAACAGTACTATTCCGTTTTTAAAATGATTAAAAATCGGGGGAATTTTTATTTATCTAAAAGTAATTACAAGCCCAACTTCGCCGTAAATTTGCAAAAAAAATTACATGAGTATTTCACCCGATGTTTTAATAAACAACACCGCAGATACTGCTTTAAAAAACATTGCTCAAAAAGTAAAAGCCGGTATAAGAATTACAGACGAAGAATGTTTAGTACTTTTTGAAAAAGGCAGTCTTGCTTTTGTTGGCGCTTTAGCCAATTTTATTAGAGAAAAATTACACGGCAATAAAACTTATTTTAATCGCAATTTTCATATTGAGCCAACTAATGTTTGTGTGTTCAGTTGTAAATTTTGCAGCTACAGCCAGTTGTATGCACATAAAGAAAATGGCTGGGAATTAAGTATAGATCAAATGCTTGACATTGTAAAAACTTACGATGGCAAACCCATTACCGAAGTGCATATTGTGGGTGGCGTTCATCCAAAAATGAATATGGATTATTTTATTGAGCTGATGCAAAAGATAAAAGCACACCGGCCATCGTTACACGTAAAAGCATTTACTGCTGTTGAGTTGGATTATATGTTTAGAAAAGCAAAACTATCCACTGCCGAAGGCATGAAAAAATTACACGAAGCAGGTTTGGACAGTTTGCCCGGCGGCGGTGCCGAAATTTTTCATCCTGAAATAAGAGAGGAAATTGCAGGTGACAAAGTAGATGCAAACGGCTGGTTAAGCATTCATGAGGAAGCCCATAAATTAGGCATGCACAGCAATGCCACCATGCTGTATGGCCATATTGAAAAATACGAACACCGCATTGACCACATGCGCAGGTTACGGGAGTTGCAGGATAAAACAAAAGGCTTCAACACATTTATTCCTTTAAAATTCCGCAATCATGATAATGACATGAGCCATGTGCCTGAAAGCACCATTACAGAAGACATGCGCCTGTATGCTATTGCAAGAATTTACTTAGATAATTTTCCGCACCTTAAAGCCTACTGGCCCATGTTGGGCAGGCAAAATGCACAACTGAGTTTAAGCTTTGGCGTAAATGATATTGATGGCACTATCGACGACAGTACAAAAATTTACAGCATGGCGGGCAGCGAAGAACAAACACCAAAAATGAGTACGCAGGAACTGGTTAACTTAATTAAACAGGTAAAGCGCCAACCCATTGAAAGAGATACTTTGTATAATGTAATTAAAGATTTTAGTGAGGTAGTTTTTACTGATGCAGATAATGTGGTTTCGGTAAATTAATGAAGTAAAAACGTTGAATAAAAATTTTGTTAGAATTTTTTTGTATAATTTTTCCCTTCAAAAAAAATACTAACTTTATTTTTCATCAAATAAAAAGGAGGTATTCATGCAATCTACAGATCAGTCATGGGCATCTTCGGTAAAAAATTTTTAACCGAAAGCTCAACAAATAATCTGCCCGGCCTATGCAGCCGGGAGCCACCAGTTTTTAGCTGGTGGCTTTTTATTTGGCTGTAAAATTTTAATGAAATTATTATTGAAGTTGCCGCCCGATTTTATTCAGCGGCGTCCCTTAACGCTTTAATTTCATCATGCGATTTTTTTAAAGCTTCTTTTTGTTTGCTAACCATTTGTCTTAAAAATCCTGGTAAATCATCATCTTCTTCCAATGCAGAAGCATAAGCTTTTTGAGCCGCATCTTCACCTGTTTCGCAACTGGCTAAAATAGCATGCCTGTCTTTTCCAGTAAATAATGCTTTTACATCCATCCATGCCCGGAAAATTTTTCCGCTTGTCATTGTACCCTTGGCCATTTCTCCGCCCAAAACCTGTACTTCCTGCCCCAGTGCATTACGGTTTTCCCTGCTTTCGTCAATCATTCTTTCAAAAAGCAAAGTAAGGTCTAAGTTGTCGGATGCATTATCACCAGACTTTAATTCATCAATGGCTTTTTCGTAGCCTGCAATACGATCATTATTTATTAAAACAAGATCGTTTAAAATGTCTTTGGTTGCTGTTGCTGTTTGCATAAAATTATTTTTTAAAGATGCTGATAATTTTATGCCAACATAGTTTTAGTATTAAAACGGGGTTTATCATAAATTGTACAGGGGTTTTATTGCCTCAACCAACGATAATATTCTACAGTTTGTTGTAAATGCGAAGTATAAAACCAACAAGTTTATTAAATCATTTCTATACACCAACCGCTGATTTACCGGCAACTGTTCCTTCATCTTGCTGCGTATCTTTTTTAATAGCGGCAATTTCTTCTTTATATATTAAACCTGCCGCTGCAGCATGTGCTGCGGCATTTACAGAGTTTTCGGTAAGTATCATTTCCACACCATGTTTTTGCAAAGCAACAGCAACGTCTTTTGCAGTTTGTTGTTTAACGCCAGCTGCAACATCACGGATATAAATACTGATAATGCGGCCGGGATAACGCTTTACCACTTCAAAATAAATTGGCGGATCCTGCTCTCCACTATCACCCACCAATACAAAATTCAGGTGCGGATAAGTATCCAGGATTTGTGCAATGGCTTTAAATTTATGATCCATATAATCGCCGCCTACAAATGATTCATTCAATCCAAAATCTCTTAATAAAACAGGACCGGCAGGTATCTTATTAAAATCCATAAAATCGGTTAGCAAGTCGTACATATTCCATGGGCTGCTGCTAACATAAAAAAATGGATTGTTACGTTTGCCGTTTCGCCCCAGTTGAAGGGCTTTATAAAATTCGGTTACACCTGCAAAAGGTAAACGGGTTAGTGCATTGCCCAGCAAAACCGTTTTGCCCATGGCCAGCATATTTACCGCACCTGTTTGTATAATGGTATCATCAATATCGCTGATGATGCCATACTCTGCATCGGCAGGTGGTATCATCATTTCGGCTTCCGCCGTTACAGTATTAAATGGAATGGGTGCATCAATTAATTTTAACTGCAGCACATGGTATAAGGCCTCGGTTATTAAAGGCTCATCAGGATTAATATCAAAAACAAAATAGCCTTCCTTGTCTGTAATAACTGTGTAAGTTTTAGTGCCTAAAAATAATTGCAATGTTGCACCGGGCACTTCATCGCTTTCAAAACGCTTATACATGTTCAGCAAATTATCTAACAGCCCATCGCCTTCTTTTGCACCCGCAATTTTTTTATCTTCCAGCACCCGTCCACGTACATAAATTTTATATGGTGTGCCGTAAGTACGGTAAGGCACAATTTGCACCGCATCAAAAGTGCCAAGCCGTTGCTTTAAGATTGCAATCCATTTATCTGCTGTATTATCAATTGTTACAGCTGCCTGCAATAATTTATTCTTCCAGTTTTGCATATTTAAGCTTTACAAAATTTACACCAATAAATTAGTATGATATTTAAATTACTTAAAGTACTGCTATTTTTCTTTTTTAAAAGATTTTCTTTATTAATAATGTTGTTATTATTGTTGCCATAGACTCAAAATAAAATTTCCGGCCCAAAAAATTGTTTCTCAAAATGAAGTAAATAAATGGTAATAAAAAAGCACAGGATTACAATGTAAAACCTGTGCTGCCAAATTATAAAATTAACTTATGATGATGCCGGCAAATCCGAATTAAAACAATCTCTGAAAATTTTCCATACACCATTTTCCTGTTTCCAAAGTTGTATGGTTTTACCAATGTCTTTGTTGGCACCACCCACCTGACTTAAAGTGTAAGAAGCCTGCACACCAACCACATCAATATGGCCCCATACAGTGGTAGAAGTTACTTTGTATTGCGTAAAACCCTGGCTGATATATCCTGCAATGGCAGTTTCAATATTGGCCCTGCCTGCAATTAAAGTTTGATTGGGCGGCATAAATTCACCGTCTGTTGTGTAGCAATCCGCTACAGCATGCGCATCGCCTTTGGCCATGGCCTGTTCAAAAATTCTTGATCTTTCTACAATGGCTTCCCAGGTGGAGTTTAGGCCCGGGTTGTTACTGGTTGTGTTCATGTTTGATAAAGTTTAGGGGTTAAAAATTGTTGAGAGAAGATTTATTAAACCCAAGGTACAATTCAACCTTCAATGTTAAAAGCATTTACTATTTTTTTTCAGGAATTTTTTTATATTTTATGAACGTTGCGTTTGCTGCTGTACGTGATAGCGGAAAACGAATGAGCCCGCCTCAAAAAAAATCTGTAAACATTCAGATTAGCTAAATGCTTACAGATTTATCTGCCTTTGATAAAATCATTTTTACCAGATGCGTATCCTGTCGGCTGGTTTTTTATACAGCTTATCTCCTTCTTTTACATTAAAGGCTTTATACCATGGATCCATGTTTACCGGCGCTCCAATAGTACGGTACTGCCCCGGCGAATGTGTATCTGTAATTATTAACTGTGCTTCGGTTTGTGGCAAGGTGTTATTGCGCCACACTTGTGCCCAGGCTAAAAAGAAACGCTGATCTGGCGTTAAACCATCAATGGCTTTCATGCTTTTTCCCTGCGGTGTCATTTTAAAAGCTTCGTAAGCCACATTCAATCCTCCAAGGTCGCCAATGTTTTCTCCTAAAGTAAGTTTACCATTTACGTGTATGGTATCCTGTACGGTGTACCCATCAAATTGTTGTGCAAGCGTTTTTGTTTTTGCATCAAATTTGGTACGATCCTCTTCGGTCCACCAGTTTCTTAATGTGCCATCAGCATCATACTTGCTGCCATTATCATCAAAGCCATGCGACATTTCGTGACCAATTACTGCACCTATACCGCCATAGTTTAAAGCATCATCGGCTTTAGCATCAAAAAATGGTAATTGTAAAATTCCTGCAGGAAAAACAATTTCATTTAAAGTTGCATTATAATAGGCATTAACTGTGGGTGGCGTCATCCCCCATCGCTCCCTGTCAACAGGTTTGCCCAATTGGTTAATCATGTAATTATAATTCCATGCACCTACATTGCGTACGTTTTCAAAATAATTATTTTTATTTATTACCAGTCCATCGTAGTTTCTCCATTTATCGGGGTAGCCAATTTTGGGGCGAAAGGCTGCCAGCTTTGCCAATGCTTTGGTTTTGGTTGCAGGGCTCATCCAATCCAACTTTTTTATTCTGTTGGCAAATGCCTTACGCAAATTGGTTACCAGCTCCGCCATCCGCACTTTTGCTTCTGGTTTAAAATAATCTTTTACATACAACTGCCCCAGCAATTCGCCAATTGAACCATCGGTTAACTGCGACATCCGCTGCCATCTTGGGGTTTGAATGCGCTGACCCGATAATACCTGGTTGAATGCAAAACTTGCATCTACAAAAGCACTGCTTAAATAAGGCGCTGCTGCTTTTAAAACATTCCATTGTAAATATGTTTTCCAATCATCCAACGAAATTGTTTTTAATAATCCTGATACTGTTGCAAAAAACGCCGGATTATTTACCAGCACGCTGTCCTGGTTTTTTATTTTAAGATCAGCCAATACTTCCCGCCAGTTAAATCCTGGAGTGGTTTTACTAAAATCTTTTACCTGAAATTTATTGTAAGTCTTGTACGGATCCCTCATTTCTACCCTGCTCATTTGCGCCTGGGCTAATTTTTTTTCCAACTCAAAAATGGTGGCGGCATTTTTTTCAGCCATTTCTTTACCTGTGCCGGTTAAAGTAAACAGGGTGGTAATATAATTTTTATAAGCTTGCTGAATGGCTTCATTTCGGCCATCGGTTTTTAAATAATAATCCCTGTCGGGCAACGTGGTGCCACCCTGGCTAAATTGCGGTATCATAATCTCAACATTCTTCCTGTCCTGCCCCACATTAAAACCATATAACGGTGAGCCGGAGCCTGTAGTTCTTAAGCTGGCAATCATTTTTAAAACAGCAGCCTCATTGCTGATGGCACTAATTTCTTTTAAAGCATTTTCTATTGGAGAAAAACCTCTTTTTTCAATAGCCAAACTATCCATGCCTGCAATATAAAAATCGGCCACTCTTTTACTTACTGAGCCCGGTGCTGCATTTTTTTGAGCCATAGCTTTTTCCAAAACTGTTTTTACGGCATTAATATTAAAATCACGCAGTTGATTAAAACTTCCCCACCGGGTTTCCTTTGCAGGTACAGGATTATTTTTAATCCAGTTGCCACTGGCATAGGTATAAAAATCATCGCCGGGCTTAACCGATTTATCCATGTTGGCCGGATCGATAAATTTTTTATAGGCGTTTTGTGCGCTGCTAAAATTATTTGCTGCACCCATGCAAATGAAAATGCCGGCGAGCAGCCATTTTTTGTTTGTTATCATCATGCTTTTTTTTAGTTTAGTTGAATGTTTAAAATTAAGCAAAAGGTTTTGGCTGAAGCAACGTTGAGATGGTTTTATTATTTACAAAACCAGGCAGCGGAAAAACCATAAACATCAGGTTAAAATTATTCTGCAAATAAAGTTTTATCAATATTGGGAATGATACGCAGGGCGTTTTTGTAATATACTTTTTTTAAAATTTCATCCGGTAAACCTATACCATACATAGCCCAAAAAGCGTGGTACTTTTTATGGTAAGGAAAATATTCGTCGTTGGTTTCCAGTACCCGAAAATACGTTTCATATTCCTCCGGCACCCAACTGTCTTTACCAAATAAAATGCGGTCCTGGTACTGTGTAAAAAATTGTTTAGCCATCCGTGGCTGGCGGCCCAGTTCGGCAATTACGGCTCCAAATTCTACTACAACATTTGGCATGGCATCCAGTAATTGTCCCAGTTTTGCAAGGTCGTTGGGGTACCAGCCAAAATGAGCAGCGATAAAAGTAGTGCCCGGATGTTTTTTAAACATACGGTGTTGTTCTGCAATCAGCGTATCCCATGGTGCAGGATTGGTATCGTTTTTTTTACGGCCGGGATGTGTGGCCAGTTCCAGCCACCGTTCGTTTTGTTCATCCATTGGTTGCCAAAAAGGTTTAGGATCGGCAGTGTGTATAATAACCGGTATTTTTAAAGCCCCTGCTTTTTTCCAAATTAAATCAAGGCGGGCATCATCAACCGCTACTCTTTTACCATCAATATCATTTACTGTAAAGCCCAGGCTTTTATAAATCTTTAATCCATTAGCGCCATTTTTTACATCGGCTTCTAATTGTTGCGCCGCTTTTTCGGCCCAGCCTTTTTCTCCTACTCCTTTAAAATTAACGTTGGCAAATACAATAAAGCGGTTAGGGAAATTCTTTTTAATATTTGCAACAGAGCGTTGTAATGGGTCTCCACTTTCGCCGCTAAGGTTTACCATTACTTTCATATTTAATTTATCCATGTCGGTTATCAGCTTTCCTAAATCTTTATCTGCCATACCAAACTGGTGGTTGTGTACATCAATAAAAGGAAATTTTGCCTTAGCTATTTTATGCGTGGGCACCACCAATGTTGCAGGAGGATTATACGTTTCAAAATCCATCTTGGGAGTAGTTTGCGCACACAACTGCACTGCCGGCAGGGCAAGAAGTAAAAACAAATATTTTTTCATGAAACTATTTTTATGTGCCACAAGTTATCATAAAAAATTCAGGAGAGGATTACCGGTTATACAAAATAAATGCAACGGATTTTTACCGGCCAGCTATCAACAAAAATAAAATCCAGATTAATTCGCTTTACATAAAATAAACAATTTCCCAAGGACATACTGGTGCCTTTTTGAATGAACAATGTTTTAAAAATGTATTCCTGCCCCTAAAAAAGTATTTACACTTGATACATTGTAATTTCTTTTTCCTTTTGCAGTAGCAGGCCCGGGATTGGGAAAGTTAGGATTGTAATTATACTTAAACACAGGCGAGCTGTGAAAATAATTGGCATCAAGCACTAAATATATTTTTTTTGAAAGCGCATATTTTAATGCAGCACCTGCCTGAAAACAAAATGCTCCATCCGGATCTTCTTGAGCTAATGAAAGATTATCAGGCAGCAGGTTACCATTTTGATCGAACCCCACATAACGGTAATCAGGAATTTTAATTTTACAAAAACCAGCCAGCAATTTTGGTTGAAGAAATAACTTACCTTGTTTTAAAAGGGGCAAAGTAATTAGTGCACCGGTCATTATTTTTCTAACTTTCCAATTATTGGTTGTAACAAACGTGGTAATATTGTTACCATATTTTTGTTTTAAATAATTTTCGTAAGCTTTTTTATCCTGCATGTTTTGGCTGCTGCCAATCAATAGTAAAACACTTAGCTTTTTATTAATTTGATAACCGCCTGTAACGCTTATACCAAAACCTGTTTGTGCAAGGCCAGAGGGATCGCTCTTTAAAAAATCGGAGCTGTAAGTTTTATCTGCAAATTTACCCACAGGGATAGAAGCACCTGCGGCAGCTTCCACAAAAAAATGATTTTTGTTTGGTTGGCTTAATGCTGATAAAAAAGTTAAACATAAAATGGTAATGGTAAAGAAATGTTTGCTCATAAATAATTTTTTAAAAAAAAGCTTTCCCTTTATTCTGCAAAATAAGTTGCACCTTTTACTGTTTTAAATTCTACTATACCGTTGCTAAGTTTTTTTACAGCAACAATTTTACCATTCTGCTTAATTTTTAAATCCCGTTTATTTTCAAGCCTGCAAACCGTACCAGCTTTGGATATTATTTTCAATTGTGTTACCATTTTATTTTTCCAGGTAAAATCCAATTCAAAACCGCCTCTTGCAACCAATCCTTTAAACTCACCTTCACTCCATTCATCGGGTAATGCAGGTAATAATTTTATAAATCCATCATGCGATTGCATCAGCAATTCTGTAACCGCTGCAGTAACACCAAAAGATCCATCAACCTGCAGCGACCTTCCGCAAAGCGCAAAAAAAGATGCGGTGCATTGTTCTTTCAAATAGCCTTTATAAATTTTATTGGCCCGGTTGCCATCATTCAACCTTGCCCACAGCGCCATCTTCCATGCCCTTGACCAACCGGTTGAGGCATCTCCCCTTTCTTCCAAAACTTTTTTATAAGATTCAATTAATGCAGGCGTACTTTTTTGGTACAATACTTTGCCGGGGTACAATCCGTACAGGTGCGAAAAGTGGCGGTGATTTTTTTCCAGCGATTTCCAGTCATCAGCCCATTCCTGCAAAGAACCATCTTTACCAATTTGCGGTGGCACTAATTTTTCTCTTGCCAATTTAACCTGGTTAACAAAAGCATTTTCTTTCCCCAATACTTTTGCTGCTTCAATATAATAACCAAACAGGTCGTACAAAATTTGCATATCAATAGATGAGCCTGCGCAGATTGTTGTGCCCTCCCTAAAACCTGCGGTTACTTCATCAAAGTAAGGTTTGTTACCACCACCATCCGGAAAATTTTCCGGCGAAGTGGAAGGGTTGGTCACTAACCATTTTCCATTGGGATGCGGTACTAAAAAATCAATAAAGAATTGCACCGATCCTTCCATCAACGGAAAAGTTTCTTTTAAAAAATCTTTATCCATTGTGTATTGATAGTGCTCCCATAAATGAGTGCACAACCATGCACCACCCACGGTAAATGTCCCCCATGTGGGGCCATCCATCGGCGCAGCTACTCTCCATATGTCGGTGTTTTGATGCAGCACCCATCCCTTTGCACCATAATGTTCACGGGCCACCGCGGTACCCTGGTCGGTTATTTCTTTTATTAATTGTACTAACGGTTGGGCACATTCACTAAGGTTACCACTTTCTACAGGCCAGTAATTCATTTGTGTATTGATGTTGGTAGTATATTTCGAATCCCATGATGGATTCATATTATCATTCCAGATGCCCTGCAGGTTGGCGGGCTGTGTACCCGGCCTTGATGAAGCAATCATTAGGTACCTGCCAAACTGATAACTTAGTGCGGCCATTGATGGATCGGGTGCTGTTTGTATTTTTTGTACCCTTTCTGTTGTGGGTAAAAAAGAATTTTTTGTATTGGATAATTGCAGCTGCACCCGGTTGAAATAATTTTGATGATCTGCAATAGCTGCTGCATAAATAGTATCATAACTTTTATTTTCAATGCCCTTAAAATAATCATTTACCCGTTGGTGTTGATCGGCAGTTACATCTTTGTAATTAACAAAATTTGTAGCGGCGGCAAAATAGAGTGTTACCGAATTTGCATTTTCAATTATGAGATTCACTTCATCCGTTTTCATAGTGCCACCATCGGCAACGGCTTTTATTCTTGCTTCATACCGCATCTTTCCTTCTACACCCATATAGTCGGCCGATTTACCGGCGAGGATCAACCCATCTTCACCATAAGGATCCATTTTAAAATAATCGGTTGCATAATTGGAATGCGCCTGGTTTCTTTCGCCTCTTAAATTTGCTGTAAAAGAAAT
>JAYURK010000142.1:0-3888 GCA_043756235.1 Ferruginibacter sp.
AAAATTACTTTCAAAGCTGTTAAAGTATAAAATGTGGAAATCTTCATGCTAAAATAACCTTAGCAGCGGCAACTATTTTCTGCAAAAGGGTATCTTGCATAAAATCCCGGCACTTAATTTGCCCGTAAATATTTTGTAAATCACCAACCTTAATTGCCTTTTAACTGTAATGGTTTCAAAACTAGCGGCAATTTTATTTAAAAACCAATATTAAATTGAGATGATGAAGAAAGTTTACCTGATAGTTTTTTTGATTTTTGGAAGCATGGGTGTGTTTAGCCAAACTCTATACGATTCATACACTGATGGTGATTACACAGCTTCACCTGTTTGGGCAGGTACTGCTAACTGGATTATTGTAGCCAACAGCGATGTTGCCGCTGGTGCAACGGGTTCTCAGACCTTACGTTTAAATTCTCCTGCAGTAGGAGCAACTGATTATTTAAGTAGCCAGATTACTACGTGGGGTGCAAGCCAGGAATGGGGAATTTTTATGGGTAGAAGAGCGCAGGCTGCTACAGCCGCAAATCAAATGTATTATTGGTTGTATGCCAATGAAGCTAATT
This sequence comes from Ferruginibacter sp., assembly GCA_043756235.1. Classification (GTDB taxonomy): domain Bacteria; phylum Bacteroidota; class Bacteroidia; order Chitinophagales; family Chitinophagaceae; genus Ferruginibacter. The sequence goes on from JAYURK010000142.1 coordinate 567, forward strand.
TGACATCTGCAACAGTTGATGGTTATAGAATTGCCTTTGGCGATGATGTAACAGGCGACAATATTAGACTTGAATATATTGTTAACGGAGCTTTAAGTGCAACTGTAATTACCTCAACCGGAACTACCACAAATGCAATAACTGATTTTGGATTTCTGGTAAGAGTAACAAGATCTGCTACAGGTGCTTGGGAAATTTTTACATCAACACTACCAACTGCAAGTAGCACAGGTGCTATTGCTACTGATATTCCAAATGCAGCAAATGCAAATATTAGCCAGGGAACTGCTACTAATAATACTTTAGTACCAGCTGCCAGTGGTTACGTAGGTGTTGCTGCTTTGCATTCAACAGGTGCAAATGCAATAATTGGAGCAGAATTTGACCAGGTGTATTTTACACCAACAGTTGGAGGTACACCAAATATTATTGTAACTCCGGTTTCGCTCAGTGGCTTTACTGCTTTATCAGGTGTTCCTTCGGCTGAGCAAACTTACACAGTTAGTGGTACAGACCTTACTGCAAACATTGTGGTTACACCACCTGCAGGTTTTGAGATATCGCCAACTACAGGGCCATTTATTCCAACCAGTCCAATAACTTTAGTTCCCGGCGCAGGTACAGTTCCTACCACAACTATTTATGTGCGTATGAACTCTGCAACTTTAGGTGTTAACACGGGTAATATTACACATGTGAGTGCCGGGTCAAATAATCCTAATGTTGCACTAACAGGTAATGTGCTTGCAGCCGAGCCAACTGTACAAAGCGCCATAACCATAGGTGCAGTTACTAACAGTACCGTGGTAGTAAATTTTAGTGGTGGTAATGGTGCAAGAAGAATTTTATTGGTCAAACTGGCGGTAGCGGTTGACAGCGACCCCGTTGACGGAACTACTTATACAGCCAATGCCAATTTTGGCAACGGCACACAAATAGGAACCGGTAATTATGTGGTTTATGATGGAGTTGGCAACACACAACTGGTTACCGGTTTAACTGCCGGTGCTACGTATCATTTTGCCATTTATGAATACAATAACGGCGGTACAGCCGGTGCCGAAAATTATTTAGTACCCGGTGGTGTAGGCAATGCAACACTGTTAACTTACTCGGTTCCTTATGTATGGGTTGGTTTAAATGGAGATTGGCAGATACCGGCAAACTGGGCGCCTCCAAGGTTATTCCCTGCAACCAACGACAGTTTATTATTTACCAGCGCTTCGGTTAACGATATCATTACAAATGTACCCACACAAACTGTTGGTTATATAGGAGCATCTCTTTTAACCGGTACAACCCTACAGGCAGCTGCATCGGGTAATACATTAACTATTGGAAATTTAACTGGCACCGACTTTTTTGTAGAAGCAGGTTCTTTTTTTAATATAAATACAACTAATGCATTAACCTTAAATTTAGTTACTGCCGCAACAGCCAGTATAAGTGGAAACATGACTTTTGCTGCCGGAGCACATAAATTAACAGCAACAGATGCAAGTGGTATAACTTTTAACAGCGGCGCTGTGTTTACAGCTGGTACTGGGTTTATAGGTAATGCTTTTGGCATAAATCCTACAGGAACTGCAAACTCTGTAATATTTTCAAATGGCTCTACCTATCGCCATATATCTGGTGGAAATCCATTTGCACACACACAGCCTGCATCTGCAGTAATATTTCAAACAGGTAGTTTATTTAAGCACCAATCTATCCTTATTCCATCTGTGAGCGGCAGAACTTACGCAAATTTTGAGTTAGACGAACCTGCTGCTGCAATTACTGCTTCTGGAATAGGCCTGTTAAGAATGGATAACGTAACTATTACCAATGGAACTATAACATTTGGAATGACAACCGCCGGTTTTGAATTGAAAGGAAATGTTTTTGTTGCAACAGGTGCTACGTTAAACTTTGCCCCTGCATCGGCTGGTATGTTAAGCTTTAACGGTACTACTGCCCAAAGTATCAGTAACAGCGGAACCCTGAGTTTTAATGGTTTTCAGAATGTAACCATGAATAATGCTGCAGGGCTTACATTAAATACACCGGTTACACTTGCAGGAACACTTACTTTAACATCAGGCCTTATCAATACAACAGCAGCCAATCTTTTAACGTTAAATAATACTGCTGCAGTTTCCGGTGCAAGTAATGCCAGTTTTGTAAACGGCCCTGTATCAAAAATAGGGAATACCTTATTTGTTTTTCCGGTAGGCAAAACAGATTGTGGACCCAGCAATACGGTTAGCGGATATGCGCCCATCAGCATTTCTGCACCTGCAACCTCATCTGATCAGTTTACGGCGGAATATGTACACAGTAGTGGCCTGGCATTAGGCCCCATAACAGCAATCGGGCTTCAAAAAGTAAGTGCATGCGATTACTGGCGGCTTAACCAGGTTTCAGGTGCCAATACCCTCAATGTAACCCTTAACTGGAATGCATCTATAAATAATTGTACAAGTTCATCGGCTTACGTTAATAATCTACCATCATTGGTTGTTGCTCATTTTGATGGAACCAGTTGGGATGCATTTGGAGCTCCTGGTACTGCTACCGGCACTCCAGCTGCTGGAGATGTAACCTGGCCAAATGTTAGTACATTCAGCCCGTTTGCCATTGGCAGTATTGATTTTAACAATCCTTTACCCATCACCATCAACTACTTCAACGGTACCAGAAGTAACGGTAACCATTTATTAAACTGGAAAGTTACCTGCGTAAGCACAGCAAGTGCCAGCATTGAAATGGAACGCAGTACCGATGGCCGCAACTACAGCCCCATTTACAGCATTTTTGCAACTGCTGTACGCTGCCAGCAACCATTTAATTATACCGATAACCAACCGGCAAAAGGCATTAATTATTACCGCCTTAAAATGACCGATGCCGATGGTAAAGTAACATACAGTACCGTTGTGCCTTTAATAAATGCAGATAAAGGCATTGATGTAATGAATATTGCACCAAACCCGGTAGTTAACAGCAGCTTTAATTTAAAAGTGAGCGCTGCTGCAAAAACACAAATGGTAATTGTAATTACCGATATGCAAGGCAGATTGGTGCAGAGGCAGGTTTTGAACCTGATTGCAGGGTTTAATACCATACCCCTGAATGTAAAAAACCTGGCAGCAGGCACTTACCAATTGGTTGGTAATACCGAAGGTGAAAAAACCAGGGTGTTGCGTTTTGTGATTCAATAATATTTTAGCATATAGAAAAAGGTATAATACTGAAAAATAGTTGGTAAAATCGGCTGTAATTCAATGCAGTATTGGTTTTGGTAAAAGCTATGTGAAAGACGTTTCACATAGCTTTT
>JAYURK010000143.1:0-11149 GCA_043756235.1 Ferruginibacter sp.
GTATTAAATTGGTAGAAAAGAAAGCTGCAAATACAAGCAGCGTTAGTGCGTAGATTTTGGTTTTCATTTTATTGAAGTTGATTTTTAACAGGAATATGAAGTGAATAAATATCAGTTTGATTTTTTGTGAAAATGGTTGCATGAGTGGGAATTAATTCCACTGCAATTTGCAATTTGGGGAATGACATTAATAAATGCCATAAAGAGAATACGGTTATGGAGGTTATCATAACTAGTAAAAAAGTGGTTTTTCGTTAAGTTTGAAACTTAAAAATTATTTGATATGTAAATTTTGAGAGGATAGAGATTAATAATTAGAAAACTAAATTTTTCTTATGCTTGAACGTGTAAGCTAATTAATAAGTGCAAATTATTATATTTTTTTTTCGTTTTTTGTGATATAAATCACAAAGCAACAACTGTTTTATTTTACTGTTAAATATTTTACATGTAAACATCCTCTATCATAAAACGGTTTTTTGCAAATATTTTTTTATAAGCAATTGATTATAAATTTCTCACTCATGGTATTAAATATAACGTAAATTAATAAACGGAATTTTGATTTTATATAATTCTATTTTCTAACAAATGTTACAATTTTTAATTAATTATTTCTATTTCGTTGTGGTTCATTTTTATCGTACCCTCAGTTTCCATCTTTTTTAAAAGCCTTGAAACTGTTTCTCTTGATGCACCAAGACCTTTGGCAATTTCCTGATGGCTGATGTGTAATTTTTTGTTCTTTGTTATCCTGGAAAGGCTGAAAAGAAAAAATTCAAGCCGTATATCTAATTTTTTAAAAGCCAAATAATCAATAATGTCTAAAAAGAAACCATAATACATTACTGAGGTTGCTAAAATATATTTAAAAAAACTATCAAATTTTTTTGCAAGAATATCTTTATCATTAAAAGGGAGATTAAGGATAATTGTTTTCTCAAGCGCATAAAATGTTACAAGGCTCTCCTTAATAGCAGAAGGGCTGTCTTCTGATGCAGAAACCGCAAAACTTTTTCCTTCTTCCAGATAGGCAACAACAAATTCAGCATCATCTGCATTTTCCCTGTAAACTTTTATAGAACCCTTTAAAATAAAATAAGCATTTTTAAATGACTGCCCCATTTTCAGAATAATTTCACCTTTTTTAAATTCTTTCAATGAACCTTTTTTAATTAATTCAATTTGTAATTCTTTTTCAAATTGAGGAAATGCATTATTGAGCAGCAAGCTTACCATATTAAACTTTATAACCCCAAATTTACGTACTAAAAATTATCTTGGATTTAGTATCTTCTTTCCCTCTAGAATTAAAACTTATTTATACCCAACATATTGTATCACCACTCTCTCTTTGAAAAAATTTACCTGATACAGATAGTAGAGGTCTTATTAATCTTGATCAAATACAAAATATTCTAATTAAGTTCACTGGAAAATAAAAGGTTGCTAAAACGGTTTTACTTTGTAAATTTTTTTAAGGTTGAAAGGATGATGAACTTTTCAGGCACCGGAGTTTATAATAATCCGCTAATTTTTAATCGGCATATAAATCAACTAATGTTATTTCATTTCATCTACCCAGTTATCCCTGTCATCGGGACTAAATTTCCAGGGGGCATAATTATTTTCAATACTGCTGTACATGGCATTCCATTCCTGAGGCGCATTGCTGTCTTCCATAATAAGGGATCGGCGTAATTCAATAATTATTTCTAAAGGAGAAATTGAAACAGGGCATTCTTCTACACAGGCGTTGCAGGTGGTGCAGGCACGCAATTCTTCTGCCGTAATGTAATCGTTCAATAATTGTTTGTTATCGGGTACAAAAGCTTTATTGGCATTAATGTTTTTTCCTACCGCTTCAGCCCGGTCACGGGTATCCATCATAATTTTTCGTGGGCTTAACAATTTGCCGGTTTGTGTGGCAGGGCAGGCAGCACTGCAACGGCCGCACTCGGTACAACTGTATGCATCCAGTAAATTTTTCCAGCTCAGGTCAAAAATATCTTTGGCGCCAAATTTTTGTGCAGGGGCATCGCCGGCCGGAGCCAGTTCCGGTTGCATCATGTACTTTACTTCGTTTTGTACATTTTGCATGTTATTTATTTTGCCGGGTACATTTAACCTTGCATAATAAGCGTTAGGAAAAGCCAGCATAATGTGCAGGTGTTTACTGTAAGGCAGGTAATTTAAAAAAGCTAAAATGCCTATAATATGCAGCCACCAAAAACTTCTTTCTAAAATAATTAAGGTGTTTTGGCTGGTGCTATCAAACAACGGGGCTATCATTCCGGAGAAAATAAAGTTTCCAGTATCCTGATAATGTTCGGTATTGGCTATTTGCAAAGCCCTGTCGGCACTGTTCATTAAAAGAAATAAGGTCATTAAAACAATTTCGGTAATCAAAATATAATTGGCATCACTGCGTGGCCAGCCATTAAGATCTTTGCTGATAAAGCGCTTTAGTTTTATTATATTTCTTCTTACTAAAAAAATAACACAAACGGCAATTACACCTACTGCCAGTATTTCAAAAAAATTTATCAGAAAAGTATACATGCTGCCCAGATATGGAAAAAATAGACGGTGAGTGCCCAGCATGCCATCTAAAACTATTTCTAAAACTTCTATATTAATAATAATAAAGCCTGCATAAATAACAAAATGCATAATGGCTACTGCCGGGTTGCGAAACATTTTTTTTTGGCCCAATGCAAGCAGCAACAGGTTTTTCCAGCGCAGGGGTTTATTATCGCTAAGGTCTTCGGGCTTACCCAATAAAATATTGCGACGTATCTGCAGTATATTTTTTGTAAAAAGCCATACCGCAAAACCCAGGCAGGCAATAAAAAGTATTTGTAAAGCAATCTGCATAAAAAATATTTGTGACAGCTAAGGTAATTATTTTGAATTACAGTGCAGGCCTTAGTTGTTTATAAATGGGTTTAATTGTTTTATTGTTTAATTGTTGGTAATTTTCGGTTTAAAAAAAATATACAGTGAGCCATAATAAAAAATACATTTTAACTGCTGCCGTTGCCGAAAAAAAATTGCGCCGCATGGCCCTTGAAATTGCAGAACAAAATTACATTGAACCGCAACTGATATTAATAGGTATAAAAGAAAATGGCAGTGTAATTGCAAAAAAGATAAGTGAATACCTTGCAGAAAACTTTAAAGGAAAAATAATTGTAATTGATTTAGGTATTGATAAAAAAACACCTGCTGCAGTAACCTTAAGTACAGCAGTAAATTTTAAAAATGCAGCCATGGTGTTAATTGACGATGTGGCTAACAGCGGCCGCACCATGCTGTATGCTTTAAAAGCATTGCTGGAGCAGTACCCCAAAAAAATACAAACCCTGGCTTTGGTAGAGCGTACGCATAAAACTTTTCCGGTTGCGGTGGATTATGTTGGCTATTCTGTTTCTACTACTTTAGACGAACACATTTATGTGGAAGTAGAAGGGCAGGAGATTGCAGGCGCCTGGATAGAAACCAGCTGATGAAAACCCCGGGAACTTTATATTTTTATACCTGGTGTTATGTTAACTTTAAAGTGGCGTATAAACCTCACAGGTTTTATAACGGTTTTATAATACAAACTGGTTTAGATAAACCTGTGAGGTTTGACAGCATAGGCTTGACATGACACTAGTGTAAACCTGCACTAAGCCCCCGCCATAAAAAACATATAAAACAGCGCTACTGCTACAAAAATTAAAGTAGCAGCTGCAATGCCGGTTGAAAGCTTTGCTCTTTTAATCATACTCATAATAAGCCCAATGGCCATAATTAACAAGCCCAGCCACACTAAATTTATATAGGGAAACAGGTAAGCCTTAATGGTTACAAAGTCTATTATTTTTTCTGATTGCTTAATGCCGAGTTTTATTTTACGATCATGCCCAATGCCGGCAAATTTAAAATATAAATTTTGTGCATAAAGCGTATCATCTATTTGCACAGCATTGGAGTCGCTGGCATTAATGTTTACCTGTATTACCGGCGATGCATTATACCGCATGCTGTCTTTTGTAACTACTGTTATGTCAGCCATCAATGCCGCATCGGCAGCAGTGTAATGATATTTTTCGTTGCTGGGATTACTCACCACACGGTTTAAAATAAAATAACCTTTGCTGTAATAGCCCGTATCGCCGATGGCAATTTCCTGTATTCTAAATTGAGCAGTATCTGTTTTATTGCCTTCGGGATTAATGCTGCTGATATAACTGTAAATATCTTTGGTTAAATAACGTTTGGTGCTGGGGTTACTGCTTTTTAATTCTTCTTTGCCAACATACACATCGGGTGTTAATTCAAATTTTTCGCTGCTGTCGTTTTTATTAAATATCAGTTTGTAAAATAGTCTTCCTTTTTCGGCACCGGCAGAGTCGCCGCTGTACGTAACATTATAATCCATCATTCTTGTAGGCACATCCCTCAGCATGGTTAAATTTTCCAGGGGATTTTCTTTACTGTCTTTTCCAAATGGGATATTGATGCCCGTTACCCTGTTATCGCTAATCGTTTTTTTATTGCCCGATGAAATGAGCATGCCCAATACCATTAAAGCAAAGCCTAAATGTGCAATAGATCCACCGGCGGCTTTAAGTTTTCCATTTAACCCCGTCCAGATATATGCAGCGTTTGCAATTACACTGTATATGGTTGCAAAAAGTGCAATGTAAACAGCACCTAAAAATCCTGCACCTTTAGTATAATAGGTAATAGGATAAAAAATTGCCAACAATGTTGTAATAATTGCTGCCGTTAAAGTAGGCAGGGCTATCTTTTTTAAAGTATATTTTGATGGCGTGCTTTTGTATTTAAAATACTGGGTAATGGCAGTAAGTATACCAATAATAAAAGCTACCAGCACCATTACTTTGTTGTAAGAAAATTCTACATCCTCGGGAGGGGCAATTGCGGTACTAAATATTTTATTAAAAACCGGTACCGATGTTTTTGCACTGATGAACAGGGCTGATAAAAAGAACACTATCGAACCAATGAACATCCAGAATTCACGGGAGTCGATGCGTTCCTCGGTATTAACAGCAGGTATGTTTTTAAAATTCTTAAAAAATAAATATAAAGAAGGTAAAGTAAAAGTTGCCAGAAAGGAGAGGAGCATAAAATTTATCACACTGCCTGCATCGGTAAAAGCATGTACCGAAGTATCTCCTAATACGCCGGTACGGGTTAAAAAGGTAGAGTATAAAATAAATACAAAAGTTAAAAAGGCAAACAAATAGCTTGCTCTCAAACTATGGCCTGTGGCTTTGTATATAACCATGGTGTGTAAGCCGGCAATTAATATTAACCAGGGCACAAGTGATGCATTTTCCACCGGATCCCATGCCCAGTAACCGCCAAACGATAAAGATTCGTAAGCCCATTTTCCTCCCATCATAATACCTACACCTAATACACAGGCGCTAAATAAAGCAAAAGGTAAAGCAGGTTTTACCCAATCGCCAAAGCGTTTGGTTTGTATGCCGGCATATGCAAATGCAAATGGAATAATGGTAGAGGCAAAACCTAAAAATAATACCGGCGGGTGAATAACCATCCAGTAATTACGCAGCAAAACATTAAGGCCCACACCATCTTTTATAAAACTTAAATAATTGGGCTGACTGAAAATAGGGCCTTCAATTTCGTTACGGGTAAATGTAAATGCACTGCTGCCAATCTTAATATCAAAAATATAAATACCCAATATCATGATGCCTAAAAAAGATTGTGCTACACTTATCACCGTCATAACCGGCGCTTCCCAGCCATCAACCAAAGGCGTTTTGCTACGGGCAATAATAAACAGGCCCAGTATACTGTGCCAAATGGTCCATAATAAAAAGCTACCTTCCTGGCCTTCCCAAATACAGGCTAATAAAAATTTAGGGTCTAATTCTTTTGAGGCATGCTTATAAGCATACATGTATTCAAAATAATGATTGTAGCAGATAAAAAATATAACAGCAAAAATAATTAAAACCGAAACAGTTTGAGTAATAAATGCCATTCGTGCAAATCGGATCCACGATTTTTTTTCAGTAATATCGCTTTTCCGGGAAGCAGTAAAATATGCTATAGTTGCAATAAGTGAAGCAATAAAAGATAGTATAACAAAAAAATGACCGATTTTTCCGGGCAATAAGTGTTCTCCTGTAAATTCCATAATTGTATTTTCTCTTTTCTAAAAAAGATTTTACTTTATTGCAGCAGAATCTTTGTTTTGGTATGTGATAGTTTCTTTAGTGGGTAAGCTGTTGGTTATCTCGCTATCCGCAGCTACACTCTTCTCCAGCTCCTTCTTATCATCTTTATATTTGCTGGGGCATTTTAAAGTAATGCTTTGGCATTCAAAAACATCTCCCTGCATTCTGCCCTGCAATACCACTCTTTCACTTTGCTCCAGTTCGGTAGGTTTACTGTTGTGGTACACCACTTTTGTTTGGGCACCAAGACTGTCAACAATGCTAAATGTTAAGTAATTGGGATTTTTTACCGCATCGTATTCAATGGGTTGTGTTTTATCTAATTTGGCAATAAGGTGTACATATTTGCCGGGCTTATTTTTTGCAGAGCTGATGGTGTCGTAAGTTGAAAAATCAGAGGAAGGGAATCCAAAAATGATAAGCGCAACTATCAAAACTGCTATGCCCACTAAAATAAAAATATGTGTTTTTTTCATAGCTAAATATTTCAGCGCAAAGGTATAACAAAACTGTTGGCCATTCCGTTAATGTTAAGTGTTTTTTAGTACAACAAAATTTGTTTAAAAGCCTATCTTTGCCAACCTTTTTAAAAAATAGTAATGACTGATCTCTCTCAATTTGACGTAAATGCCGTAGGCAATCCTAATAATAACATCTTCAGTTTACCTTTTCCGGAAGAAGATGCCCGGTTGATAATTTTGCCAATACCCTGGGAAGTAACCGTAAGTTATACCGCCGGCACCGCAAGGGCTCCGGACCATATTCGTAATGCCAGTTTACAGGTAGATCTTTTTGATCCGGAATACAGGGACGTTTGGAAACAGGGATTTTATTTACGCCCCATCGATAAAAAAGTATTGATGAAAAGTGATTACCTGCGTAAAGAAGCTGAACTGTATATTAATTATATTGCCCAGGGAGAAATTGTTGCCGAGAATAAATTTATGTGTAAAACACTTAAAGAAATTAATGAAGGCAGCAATTTTTTAAATAACTGGGTGTATGAACAAACCCGTGATTTGATGAATGCCGGTAAACTGGTAGGTTTACTGGGCGGAGATCACAGCACGCCATTGGGTTTTTACAAGGCCATTGCAGAAAAGCATGATGCCTTTGGTATTTTGCACATAGATGCCCACTGCGATTTGCGAAAAAATTATGAAGGGTTTAAATATTCTCATGCATCTATTATGTACAATGCGCTGGAAGAAATACCGCAACTAAAAAAATTGGTGCAGGTTGGCGTAAGAGATTTTTGCGACGAAGAATTTTTCTACATGCAGCAAAGCGGCGAAAGGGTATTAACATATTTTGATAAAGACATAAAAGAAAGGCAATACGAGGGCGAGAGCTGGAAAAACATTGCTGATGATATTATTGATAAGTTGCCTCAACAGGTTTATATAAGTTTTGATATTGACGGGCTTGATCCAAAACTTTGTCCGCATACCGGTACGCCGGTACAAGGCGGTTTTGAGACCGAACAAATTTTTTATTTATTTAAAAGATTAATACAAAGCGGCCGCAAATTAATAGGTTTCGATTTGGTGGAAGTAGGTGTTAGCCAGGCAGAGTGGGACGAAAACGTTGGCGCCAGGTGTTTGTTTAAATTATGCAATATGCTGGTGGCAGCAAATAGTTGATTGGTTTATTAGTTAATTGGTGGATCTGCTTTTAAGCTTTTAGCTGTTTCATTTTTTGCAACCCTTTCTTCTGTAATAAATCTATATGCTTTATTAATGAATCAGTTTCTGTTTACCTTAAAAGATAATAATCAAAAGGCTTTCAATTCTTTTTTTTGGTTTTTGTTTTTTTTGCACTTTATTGCTGCAGCAGTAAGGGCTTTTAATGCTACCAATAATTATCAAAAAAATATTGCAGCATCTTCTATGGCTGTATTCCTGCTTTTAACTGCATTTTTTTTTCTATTTAAAAATAAAATAAAACAAAAAAATTACCAGCTTGTATTATTAGGGCTGATGGTTTTATTTTGGCTAGTGCAGGCTGCATGGTTACCAGCGCTAATCGTCGTAATGGCCGTCTCTTTATCTTTTGTAATTTTAAAAAAGAAAAGTGAAGCAATTTTTTCTGCAGCAGAAATTATAATCACCCGGTCAGTTTTTAAAAAAAACTACAGCTGGGCAGCTGTACAAAATGTAATTTTAAAAGACAACCTGTTATCTGTAGATTTTAAAAATAACCATTTACTGCAGGTGGAATTATCAACAGATAATATGTCCGTTGATGAAAACAGCTTCAACCAATTTTGTAAGCGGCAACTAAACCCCAAACCCTAAACTCTAAACTCTAAACCATAAACTCTAAACCCTCAACCCTAAACCCCTAAACTTTCTTTATGGAATATTTCCGTCCCGGCATCTCAGCAAAAAACTTACTGTTATGCCAGCCCAATACTCCCTTCAAATAATACACCCTGCATTTGAGTTATTAAAACGTTCTGCACGGGTATTGCATTTTATTGCAGCCTCGCTAATTTTCATAAATGCACTCCATTTACTGCAGGTACATAATGGCAATAAAATATTATGCTATGCCCAAATGATTATTGCCCTTGATATATTTTTACTGGTTTTTTTAGGCGGCGTGCTTTTGGTAGAGGCACCAAAACTCAATCTCATCTTCCGGTTTTTTGAGGTATGCACTCTTTTTGGTATTTCGCTTTCGCTGATGAAGGATGGCCACAGTTGGTTTGGTGCGGTGCATTTAGTAGCATCGGCCGGTTACCTGTTTTTATTTTACCGGGAGTGGCGGGTTATCCGTTCGGAAGCCGTTGATATTTCGCAAACCGGTATAAGGGTACCCAATTTTGTAAAAGATGCAGAAATTAGCTGGAACGAAGTGAAAAATATTATCCCCCGTTACCATAGCATTATTATAGAAACCCTGCGCCATAAAACCATTGAGTTCAACCTGCGCAAAAATTTAAAAATTGATGAGTTGGAGCAAATTGACGATTTTTGCAAAAAGCATCTTTGTAATGGATAACAGGGTAATGGATAATGAATAATTTTCTATCAGCCAGCATTATTCATTATTCATTTTTAATTACTCATAATGCAGTCTCCCTACATTTTATACTCCGATGGCGAAGGAAATATTTTTGAAGACACTTCTCTTTATGTAACCGGCCGCAGTGGCTGGGATGCAGTACCCGTTGCAACAGAAGACTGGATTGAATTGCCCGCTGGCGGTAACTTATACGAATTACCCGGCCGCAGGGGCATTGGTATTGATGTGCAAACCGGCGACATGCGTTTGTGCGACAAAGGCTGGGCTGTTGCCGCATTTATTCCGCCTGCACATACGGGTTTATACATGGCCGCATACGAAACTGCAAAAGATGCACCTACACTTCCTTTATTTTGTTATACCGCAGCAGGTTGGCTGGATGAAAAATTTTATGTGCCTGCAGTGCGTATTGAAAAAGATGTGCGCCAGGAAAGCGAAGGGTATAATGATGACTTTATAAATAAAGGGGCCGAACATTTACTTCAAACTTATCCGCACAACCGTTTAGTAAAACATTTAATGGAGAATTGCTGTATGACGTACACTTGCCCGGCTGCAAGAAATTTATCATTGGGCAGATGGGAATGCCCGGTGCCGGTGTCGCCTGCATGTAATGCCAACTGCATTGGTTGCATCAGTTTTCAACCGGTAGAAGAAACTATCATCAGCACACAAGACCGTTTAACTTTTAAACCCACCGCCGAAGAAATTACAGAGTTCACCGTGCCGCATTTAGAAACTGCACCTTTTCCCTTAATAAGTTTTGGCCAGGGTTGCGAAGGTGAACCATTGCTGATGTGGGAAACGATAAGAGAAGCCATTATTGAAATAAGAAAACATACACAAAAAGGCAGCATCAATATAAATACCAATGGCAGCAAACCCGATGCCGTAAAAGCTTTGTGCGAAGCAGGTTTAAACAGCATGAGGGTGAGTACCAACAGTGCAAGAGAAAAAATTTACACGCCTTATTACCGCCCCAATAATTATGTGTTTGAAGATTTGATAGAGAGTTTGAAAATTGTACGCAGCTATGGTGGCTGGACGAGTATTAATTATTTTGTTTTTCCCGGCATGACCGACAGCATTGAAGAATATGAGGCCTTACGCAAATTGATAAAAGAAACTGACCTGTGCATGATACAATGGCGCAATTTTAATATTGACCCCGATTGGTACCTCGGCAAAATTGGCGTTACCGAAACAGGGGAGTGCATGGGTGTAAAACAAATGATGGAATTAATTAGAGAAGAATTTCCCAATTTAAAGTTTGGCTATTTTAATCCTTCGATAGAAAGGATAAAAGGAAATTTTGAGATGGATTATGCACATTGATTTTTTTGGGCCAGGCTTTGGTAATGCTATTTAACTTCATTGGCGTCGCACTCTTGTGCAGTTTATCTTTATTGAGTTTTTTATTTAAGTGAAGAGGGAAGAAGTATTTGATGAAAACACAAATTTGATTAGAAGGCTAATTAAAAAAATTCAAAAATTCTAATAACCTGCCTTTATGCAAACATCCTGCTAACTGCATCAGTTACTACATGATACGACTTACTTTTATTTTTTTATTGCTTAGTTTCAATTCTTCTTTTGGACAAATAAAGTCGGGTAAGTACAGTGAAGTAAGTGACACTCTTTTTATTGGTAAAGCTTGGATTCTTTCGTATTCCAAAATTGCAATCAGCGATGATAAAACTTTTGCATACAATCACAGAACCTCAGAAGGTTGCCTTTTGTGGTATGACATAAAAGGAACTTGGATGATTAAATCAAATAAGCTTTATTTGACGGATTCTGCGTTATCCCAAAGTAACAAATACGATACAATTACACTAATTAGAACTACTGTGTTTAAAATTCAAAATAATGGCTTCAAATATTTTAAT
>JAYURK010000144.1:0-35428 GCA_043756235.1 Ferruginibacter sp.
ATGTTAATTAGAACAAAGCCTGTATGGTTTTTGCAATAAAAAGCTATGCAATATATACAAGGTTACAACCGGCATCAAACTTATTTCGGCACACTTGAAGACCAGGTAGATGCAGACAATACAGTACGATTATCCGCCTCGTTTCGTGTCTTCACGAAACGTTCGCTTAAATCTAGGCTTCAATAAAAGCCCAATAAAGTTATACTGTTGAAGAGTGTACTTCGTACCTCAGTATAAACTGCGCCAATGAAGATTAATAGCATTACCAATGTTCGGCACGAAAAAATAATTTGCCAAAGGCAAATAAATTTCTACACCAACCCCTTCAACTTTTCCACCACCGCATCCACCTCCGCCTTTGTATTGTGTTTACTAAAACTAAACCGCACCGTTACCTGGTTGGGATTGTTATTGATGGCTCGTATAACATGGCTTCCCTGGTCGGCGCCACTGGTGCAGGCGCTGCCGCCGCTGGCACAAATATTATTTATATCAAGACTGAACAAAAGCATTTCGCTTTTTTCTGTTTTAGGAAAACTTACACTAAGGACGGTGTATAAACTGCGGCCTAAAACATCGCCGTTGAATGCCACGCCGGGGATATGTTTTTTTAATGCGTCCATCATGTAATACTTGAGTGTACCAATGGAGGCGCTGTCATCTTCATAAGTAGCGGTGGCCATTTCCAATGCTTTGGCAAAGCCCACAATGCCATACAGGTTTTCTGTGCCGGCCCTCATGTTACGCTCCTGCCCGCCACCGTGTACAAAGGGTTTTATTTTTACATTTTCGTTGATGTATAAAATGCCCACACCTTTTGGCCCGTGAAATTTATGTGCAGCGCCGGTAATAAAATGCACGGGTGTGTTTCTTAAATCAAAAGGAAAGTGGCCAACAGTTTGTACGGTGTCGCTATGAAAAATAGCGTTGTGTAATTTACAAAGATTACCTACTGCATGAATGTCTAAAATATTTCCAATTTCGTTATTGGCATGCATTAAGGTAACCAAAGTTTTTTGGTTGCTGGCGGCTAATAATTTTTCAAGGTCTTCAAGGTCTACGTGGCCGTTAGGTAATAGTTTTACATAACTCACTTTGGCAATATCTAAATTATCGGCATGCTCTACCGAATGCGAAACTGCATGGTGTTCGATAGGCGATGTGATGATATGTTTGCAACCTAAATCTCTTATGGCTGCGGTAATGGCGGTGTTGCTGCTCTCGGTACCACCGCTGGTAAAAAATATTTCGGCAGGGTGTGCATTTAAAATTTTAGCTACCGATTTCCTGGCGCTTTCAATGGCCATCCTCGTTTCTCTGCCATAAGAATAAATAGAGGAGGGGTTGCCAAATTTTTCGGTTAAGTAGGGCATCATGGTTTCCAAAACCATTGGATCGAGAGAAGTGGTGGCAGCGTTGTCGAAATATATGCGGTGAGTCATAAGAGCCCCTGTCCCCTAAAGGGGAACTTAGTTTGTTATGTTATTATTAATAGGTTTCTTCTTTTATCATTTTAATATTATTGGTTTGCTTCGCTGCAATCTCCTCCATAATCAGTTCCCCTTTAGGGGCGGAGGGGCTTCTTACATCATCTGCCCAATATCCTGCATTAGCCTGCGGGCAATATTATCGGATGTGGTTTCAAAATTACTTTCGGCATAAATACGAATGATGGGTTCGGTATTGCTGGTGCGTAAATGCACCCAATCGGTATCAAACTCTATCTTCAATCCATCTTCGGTATTTATCGGCTGATTTTTATATTTGTCTTTTATCTTTTCAAAAATTTCTTTTACATCGGTTCCGTTTTCTAAAGCAATTTTATTTTTGCTCATAAAATAATCGGGGTAAGTATTGCGTAACTGCTTGATAGTTTTTTGGGTGTTGGCCAGGTGCGTTAAAAATAATGCAATGCCAATTAATGCATCACGGCCATAATGTAAATCAGGAACAATGATGCCGCCATTACCCTCGCCGCCAATTACTGCTTTTACGGCTTTCATTTTATTTACCACATTTACTTCACCCACGGCACTGGGAAAATATTGGCCGCCATGTTTTACCGTAACATCTTTTAATGCTCTTGTAGATGACATATTACTAACGGTGTTGCCACTTTTTTTACTCAGCACATAATCTGCCACGGCCACCAAAGTATATTCTTCGCCAAACATGCTGCCATCTTCACACACAAAACAAAGGCGGTCTACATCAGGGTCAACCGCAATACCCAGGTGTGCATTTTCTTTTACAACTTCGCTGCTTAATTGCGAAAGGTGTTCGGGCAATGGCTCGGGGTTGTGGGCAAATTTGCCATTCACTTCTTCATTAATTACTACAATATTTTTTACACCCAATGCATTTAAAAGCGCCGGTACTGCAATGGCGCCGGTACTGTTAACCGCATCTACTACAATTTTAAAGTTGGCGCTTTTTATTGCTGCAATATCTACCAAACTGTAATTTAAAACTGCATCAATATGTTTTTGTAAAGAAGAGGCATCTTTAGTGTACGAGCCTAATTTATCTACAGTTGCAAAATTAAAATCTTCTGCTGCGGCCAGGTCTAAAATAAATTTTCCTTCATCACCGCTTATAAATTCGCCTTTGCTGTTGAGTAATTTTAAAGCATTCCATTCTTTGGGGTTGTGGCTGGCTGTTAGTATAATGCCTCCTGCAGCATTTTCAAATTTTACCGCCATTTCTACCGTTGGTGTGGTACTAAGGCCAAGGTCGATAACATGTAAGCCTAAACCCATCAGGGTATTGGCTACCAGGGTGCTAACCATTTCGCCACTTATTCTGCCATCGCGACCAATAATAACTTTATGATTTTCGCTTTGCTGCATCAACCAGGTGCCATAAGCTGCTGCAAATTTTACAATATCAAGCGGTGTAAGGTTATCATTTGTTTTTCCGCCGATTGTTCCTCTTATACCGGATATACTTTTTATCAGTGCCATACGCTGCTATTTTAGGGAAGGCAAAGATAAGGAACTTTACAGTTTTGGGTTTATACTCTTAGGTTAGCAAATGAACATTAGTTTAGAAGTTTAGGGTTTAGGCGTTTAGTGCTGTGGCGTTTTTAAAAAACGGATGTTAAGCTTCTAAGTATTAAACTCTAAACTTCTAAACCCTAAACTTCTAAACCCTAAACCGTTAACTTTGACGGATGCAACAACCCTGGTTTAAAGATTGGTTTAATTCTCCTTATTATCATCAGCTGTACTTTAACAGAGATGAAAGGGAAGCTGCAGCATTTATTGATAAACTGATTAATTATTTAAAACCAAGGGCCGGCAGCGCCATGCTGGATGTAGCCTGCGGTAAAGGGCGCCATTCTATTCAGTTAGCCAGCAAAGGTTTTGATGTTACCGGAATTGATTTAAGCGAAGACAGTATTGATGAAGCTTTAAAAAACGAAAGCGAGCAATTGCATTTTTACGGGCACGATATGCGCCTGCCTTTTTGGATAAATTATTTTGATTATGCTTTTAATTTTTTTACCAGCTTTGGTTATTTTAAAACCCGGCGGGAGCATGATAACGGCATACGTACAATTGCCCAGGCCATAAAGCCAGGCGGTACTTTTGCCATGGATTATTTGAATGTGCATTATGCCGAAGATAATTTAGTGCACCTTTCTGAAAAAGAAATTGACGGCATTAATTTTATTATTACCAAATGGTTTGACGAAACACATTTTTATAAAAAAATAGTTATTGAAGATGAAGCAATGGAGGAACCCTTAATTTACACGGAAAAAGTGGCCAAATTTTCTTTAGGCGATTTTACCGAAATGTTTGCTTACCAGGGCATGCAGATACAGGAAGTGTTTGGCGATTATAATTTTGCGAATTATGATGTAAGAAAAACACCGCGGTTGATTATGATTGCGAAGAAGGCGTGAGAGGGGAATGGGCAGACGTGAGGCGTGAATGGTGAATCGTGAATTGGCAATGATTGGCAGCCTTATCCTTTTTATTCTATAATATTAACTGGTCTCTTGTATTTTTTTTAGACAATGCTGTATTGATAAAACCGTTTTATTATTTCATACTGCTATTCACGATTCACCACTCACCAATCACGCCTTACGCCTCACCACTCACGTCCCTATTTCTTCCTGTTATTCACCAGCATCCATTTACTGGTTTCAAAAAGGGCAGAGGTTAATTGTGATAATTTATTTTTTACAGAATCGGTTTGTTGTGCAGTAAGTGCTGGTAAACCATCTTTTACCGGCACCAGCTCCTGCTGGTTTATGTTGATGTTTTTTATAAAATAATAATCGTTAGTTACCACACCAATATTACCTTCATCATGATGAATTATAAATGCAGCGTTTAAAATATTTTTTTGGTTAATCACATCACGGCCTAAAGTGTTATTGGTATAAGGTTGGTACAGCATGCCAGCAAGTGTAGGTAATACATCAATTTGCGAAACGGTGTAATGATGCGTTGCAGGAGGAAGTAATGCAGGGGCATAATACAGCAACGGCACATGTTCATCACTCAGGCGATGCGTACTCCAGGCCTGGGGATACAAGGTGCCCGATTCGCCTTCCACACCATGATCGCCTACAAAAACATAAATGGTGTTAGTAAAATAAGGATGCTGTTTTGCTTCTTCTATAAATTTTTTAAAACAAAAATCGGTATAACTAAAAGCCTGGTATTCTTCCTGCGATTCAAAACCATTTTTTTTCAGGGTTTCTTTATCAACTATGGGGCAGGTAAATTCTTTTTCATTTACCGGTATCATGTAAGGCCGGTGGTTGTGTGCAGTTTGTATTACAGCAAAAAAAGGTTTGGTTTGTTGTTGCAGTACGGTACCGGCCTCGGTAAATAAATCCCTGTCGCTTATGCCCCACACACTTATTTCCGGCGATTTATATTTTCCTTTTTCAAAAATATTTATACCATCTACATTACTCATTAAACCGCGGAAATTATTAAACTGGCTTCTGCCCCCAATAAAATAAAATTTTTCGTAACCTTCAAAATTATTGATGATGGTTTGCTGGTTTACTGCCTCGGGGTTTTGGGTGCTGAATTTTGCTAACTGAACATCAGGTATGCCTGTAATGGTTGCAAAAATGCCACGGGCTGTTCCAAAACTTGGCGTAAAACAACGGTCGAAAAAAACTCCTTCTTTACTAAGCTGATTAAAATAAGGCGTACTGTTTAATTTGTTGCCGCTCATGCTGCTTTTATACATGCTGAAACTTTCGCACAATACCAGTACCACGTTGGGTTTACTTTCCAGGCTGCGGCTGTTAGGCAAAATGGTTCTTTCGTATTTTAAGGTAGATTGGGCAGTGCCATCCAGTTGTAAAAATTTGGCAATGTTGTTGTAATATTTAGACGCACCGCTGGTATTAAAATCGGGCTTGCGTTGTTTTAAAGAAGTAAAAAAATTTTGAAATGGATTTAAGGCCAAATAACTTTTAAAATTATCATTCAATTTATAAGCCTGTTGCCGTGTTAGTGGTTTTAGACTTAAAAAACCGTACACAAACCAGCACATTATTAACAGGGCCAGTAAATACCATCGTCGCTTATATTCAAACTTGTGCCAGTAATTATTGGCATCTACACTGCCATGCGTACTTCTAAATAATTTTGCTGTAAAAAAAACCGCAATGCCTAAACCCAGCAATATCCACACAATAGGATACGATTGCCAAACCATGCGAAACATTTCGTAAGGATCATCTTTAAAATTTAATGCACTGGCACCAATACGGGTGTGGTTATAACTAAAATTACCAAAGTCGGCACCATAAATAAACATGATGAGCAAAGTAATTACCGATAAATAAATGGTCCATACTTTTTTTGTTCTTGCAGAATGAAAAGGGGAAAATCTTTTAAAAATAGATAATACTATTATTGGAGAAAGTACAAGGGCTATCCAGCGCAGATCGTATTTAAGGCCCAGCCAGAATGATGGACCCAGTTCAAACAAACTGATGGTATTAGGCTTAAAAAGAATTACCGTAGCAATACGAAAAGCAGTAAACATGCAGAGGTAAATAATAAATATTTTTATTATCCACTGAATGGTTTTAGAAACTTTCCATTTATTCATATTGTATTTTTCTTAAGCCTAAACAAGTGCGAATATAATAATGAATAGGCAGATACGGGTGTTTATCGTGCTGCAGCAAAGCAGATATAAAAAAGCGTGCAGTGCTGCGCCGGCATTATGTGGTTGATTATGGAGCTGGATTTTTTTTCTTATTGTTCAGCAATAAATATTTGGCTGTTTCGTAATACGCATCGGTTAACCCGTTCAAATAATTTTTTACACTTGTGGTTTCCTCATTTTTTTCAACGGGGTTATTGTTCATTACGGATACTAAATTTTGTGTACCGGTTTTTAAATTTTTTAAAAAATAATATTGATTGGTTACCAGCCCAATTGTTTTTACATCATGATCAATTACAAAAGCAACATGTTGCTGAGGTGTGGTAAAAGGCAATTCGCTGGCAGGAATTGTATCAAACAAATTGCGGCCAAAAGTAGTATTGCGGTACCCAATTTTTGCAGCCGCTGCAATAGTGGGTAAAATATCAACCTGGCTGCATACATCGCTGATGGTATTGGGTTGTATAAGTTTAGGTGCATAAAATAGCAATGGCACATGCTCGCAGGTAAGCCCCTGCTCGGTAAAACTTTTTGGTAAATAGGCCAGTGTACCACTGTAGCGTATACCATGATCACCAACAAAAACAAAAATAGTATTATCAAAATATTTTTCTTTTTTAGCCGCTTCTATAAATTGCTGAAAACAAAAATCGGTATAGCGAAAGGCATTCATTTCTTCGTTACTGTCAAACCCAAATTGTTTTAAAGAGTCGATGCTGTAAGTTACTTTTTTAAAAGCGGCTTCATCTTCTTTGGGTATGGTGTAAGGCCGGTGGTTATCGGCTGTTTGTATAACTGCAAAAAATGGTTTGGTTTGTTGTTTTAAAATTTTATTACTTTCTAAAAATAAATTTTTATCGCTGATGCCCCATACGTCAATCTTTGCAGCTTTGTAATCCTGCTCTTCGTACAATTTAAGGCCATTAATATTATTGGTTAATAATCCACGTATGTTGGCCCAGGTAGCACTGCCGCCTAAAAAATAAAAATTATTATAACCTTTAAATTCATTGATGATGGTGTGCTGATCTACCGCATTTGGGTTGCGGCTGGCGGTGCTGGGGCTTTCTACATCGGGTATGCCGGTAAGCGTTGCCCATACGCCACGTGCTGTGCCATAGGCAGGCGTAAAACAACGGTTAAAAAAAACACCTTGCTTACTCAGCTCATTAAAATAGGGCGTGGTGTTTAATGGATTATTGTACATGCTGCTTTTGTAAGCACTAAAACTTTCGCAGATAACTAAAACTATATTGGGTTTATTTTGGGTACTGTCTGCAACTAAAATATTTCGTTCATAATTTAATTGTATACTATCAGGTTGTGGTATTCCTAAATAAGCAGTGATAACCGGGTAAGCCGCTTTAACTTTTTTAATATCGTACCCCGATTTTCTGAAACTTAAAGTGCTGAAAAAACTTTGAAAAGGATTTAACGCAAGGTTGGCTTTAAAATCGTCACTCAACGTAAACGCATCGCTCCAGCGTAATGGAAACTGCCCCAGCTTTCCAAATATTAATGCCGCCAATAAAAAAAAACTGGACATGTAATATAACAGGCCACTTCTTTTATAAAAACTTTCTTTGTGTATATAACTGTTGAGTACTCCCCCAAAAATAAATCTGGCTAAAAGTAAAAGCAGCGCCATAATTATGGTTACTGTTATTAAAGGATAAGTTTGCCACATCATTTTAAAAGATATGCCTGCATCCTGCAAATAATTTAGCACGGTGGCATTCAGGCGCTGGTGCAAATAATCAAAATAAAAAAAATCAATTGCATAAAAAAATACCAGGAGGGTAAATACTAATGGCAATAAAAAATTCCAGAACTTTTTTGCTGCATTATTTTTAAAGGGGTTTAAAAAATTAAAAAAAGTTAACAGCAGCATGGCCAGACCAACTATAGCCGCAATTCTTGCATCAAACCGCAGGCCTAACAAAAAAGCAGAGCCTGAAAATGCTTTATTTGGGGGATTGTATTTTAAATAAAAAAGAATTCTAAAAATTGTCATGGTGAGTAACAGTATTATTACCACCGAAAATATCCAACGTAAGGTTTTAGGAATTCTTTGCAATAAAAGCATCATCATTTATTTTATACAGCCGCTAAATTAGTTTAATTATTTTTGGGTGCTGGTAATTTAACAACCATCTTACTGTAATGCAACAACTGCTTAATTACGACAGGCAATTATTTAAACTGATTAACTATTACTGGCATAACAATTTTTTTGATTGGCTGATGCCATGGCTGCGTAATTCGGATATGTGGGTGCCACTGTATCTTTTTTTATTACTTTTTGTAACTATCAACTTTAAAAAAAATGCCTGGTGGTGGGTATTGTTTGGCATTTGTACCGTAATACTCTGCGATTTTGTAAGCAGCAAATTAGTAAAGGAATTAATTTACCGGGAGCGCCCCTGTAATAATTTGGCGATTGCCGATTGGGTGAGGGTACTGGTAGGTTACCGGCCGCAAAGCAGCAGTTTTACCTCTTCTCACGCTACCAACCATTTTGGTATGGCAATGTTTTTTTATGTAACCTTGAAAAAGCACTTTGGTAAATGGCCGCTGGTATTTTTTTTATGGGCCTTTAGCATTGCCTTTGCACAAGTGTATGTAGGTGTACATTATCCGCTTGATGTAACCGGTGGCGCACTAATTGGAATACTTATCGGATATTTGTGCGGAAAATTGTATACAACAAACTACGGATTACACTATTAATTATGGCGGAAATTTTAATAATACTTGGTCTTATACTTATTAACGGGGTTTTTTCTATGGCAGAAATAGCATTGGTATCTGCCCGTAAAACCAGACTTGAAGTACAAGCCAATAAAGGTGATGAGAAGGCAAAAGCAGCTTTAAAATTATCCAATCACCCGGATGTTTTTCTTTCTACAGTGCAGGTAGGTATAACACTTATCGGGATTTTAACGGGTATATTTTCCGGTGAGAAAATTAAGGCACCAGTAGTGGAATATTTTAACCGTTTCGAATGGTCGAGGGATTACAGCAATGGAATTGCAACTACTATTATTGTGGTAATACTTACATATTTTTCGTTGGTGCTTGGCGAACTGGTGCCTAAAAGAATTGGTTTGGCAAGGCCGGAGTTTATTGCTAAAAATTTTGCAAAACCAATGGGCTGGTTAAGTAAAATTACATTTCCTTTTATATGGTTATTAACTTCCAGTACGCACCTGATTGTAAAACTTTTTAACCTTAAAGTAAAAGATAACCAAGTTACCGAAGAAGAAATTAAAGCGATGATTTCGGAAGGCAGTGAGCACGGCGCTATTGAAGAAGAGGAAAAAGATATTATTGAAAGATTATTTCATTTAGGCGACAGGAACATAACCTCTTTAATGACGCACCGCACCGATATCGCCTGGTTTGATGGCAGCGAAACAGTGGAGCAGGTAAAAGAAAAAATGGATACGGTTATTTACAGCAGCTACCCCGTTTGCGAAGAAACGGTAGACAACATTAAAGGCATCATCAGTGTAAAAGATTTAGTAAAAGCCGACCCCAATAAATTATTAAAAGATATTGCCAAGCCGGCTTTGTTTGTGCCCGAAAATAATACGGCTTACCAATTGCTGGAAAAATTTAAAGAAACTAAAATTCACAGTTGCTTTATAGTAAATGAATATGGTACACTGGAAGGTATGATAACCCTGAATGATATTTTAGAAGCTATTGTAGGCGATGTACCGCAAACGGGCCAGGAAGAATATGAAATTATTGAAAGAGCTGATGGTACTTATTTGGTTGATGCACAAATACCTTTTTATAATTTTTTAAGCCGCTTTGAAAAAATAGAATGGATGAATGAGGCCGAACACGATTTTGATACCCTTGCCGGCTTTGTACTGCACGAGCTGGAGCATATACCTAACACCGGCGAAACTTTTGAATGGCGTGGTTTTTCTTTTGAAATAATTGATATGGACGGGCAAAGAATTGATAAACTATTATTAAAGATATCAGAAGAAATTAAAGAAGAGATGGAAGAGTAAGGGATTCAAGTTTTCAGTTTTCTGTTTTGAGTTTTCAGTTGGTTTAATTTGAAGACTATTCAATATGGCAACAATTACAAAATTTGAAGATTTAGAAGTTTGGCAGATGGCTCGGGAATTTGCTGCCTCCATATATAAACTTACAGTAGACGAAAAGTTTTCGAAGGAATACAAATTAAAAGATCAGATTAAAGATTCATCAGGATCTGTTATGGATAATATTGCAGAAGGCTTTGGCAGGGAGAGCCGATTAGAATTTATTAATTTTCTTAGTATAGCAAAAGGCTCAGTTTACGAAACTAAATCACAACTCTACAGGTGCCTGGACAATAATTTTATAACTAAAGAAATATTTGAAAAACATTATTTGGAGGCTGAATTTATTGCAGGTAAAATTGCTGCTTTTATGATATATCTCAACAAATCATTAATAAAAGGTAAAAAATTTAAGGATAGATCGTGAACAAAAGACAGCGGTGCTATAAATAAACTCAAAACAGTAAACTCAAAACTCAAAACTTGCCCTCTCTTCCGGGTTATTTAACTTACTGCTCTTACGGTTGCCATCAACAGTTACATGTATAATGCCCAGTTGTTCTTTTTTATACTCGTACAAAATATTATTGGTGATATTTAGTTTTTTTACAGCCGCAATATTATTAATCTGGTAAAAACTTACAATGCCTTCTTCCTGCTGCTCATAACCTAAAAATTGCAGTGCTGTTTTTTTGCCATCGGCAGTTATTTGTAAATGTTTTTGTACATAATCGCTTACCATTTTTTCCATGGCAGGTTTATCTTTTGGTTTTAAAAGATCCACATCGGTTTTGTATTGGTTGCGCAGGGTTTTTTCAAAATCGTCGGTAAAAATTTTACAGCTTAATTCAAGCGTTTTATCTTTTGCATTCCATTCAATTTCGGTAACGCTAACAAAAAGCGGGTGACTTGCTTTTTTAAATTCGGGCAGTCCCGCTGCAACGGGTGCATTAACCAAAACAAAAATTGCTAACCACTTAAATATAATAGCTACCATTTAGCACAGATATTAGTTAATAAAAATAAGTTTAAAGATATTTGAACAGCAAATCTACTATAAACCCTCAAGCAACCGGCGGCCGATGCAGGATTTTACATTTTATTTTAAATTAGGCTGGCAACACATTATTAGTTGGGAGGCATTGGATCATATTATGTTCATAATAGCCCTTAGTGCCCTATATTTACTCAGCAACTGGAAGCAGGTGTTAATTTTGGTTACGGCATTTACCATTGGTCATTCGCTAACACTGGCATTAAGTGTGTATGAAGTAATAGCAGTAAAAGATAGTTGGGTAGAATTTTTAATTCCCTGCACTATAATGGTAACAGCGCTCTTTAATTTTATGCAAAAAGATTTTACTGCAAAATCTTTACGGTTAAATTATTTTTTTGCACTATTCTTTGGTTTAATACATGGATTGGGCTTTGCCAACACCATCCGTTTTATGCTGGCAAAAAACCAGGGCATTGGCCGGAGTTTATTAGGTTTTAATGTTGGGGTAGAGGCCGGGCAATTAATTGTAGTAACCAGTATTTTATTGTTGAGTTTTTTAATTGTACAAAAAGGGAAGCTGAAAAGAAAATGGTGGGTATGGGCATTGTCGGGTATAGCTTTTTCCATAGCTTTAAAGATGGTGGTGGAAACCCCTATCCCCTAAAGGGGAAGGAGGAGAAGCCCCTATCCCCTAAAGGGGGAAATGGAGAAGATCTTAGCGGATAAATGGAAAAAGTTTGTTTTTAATTTGCGCCGTGGGAGTTTAGATATAAATCGGGAGAGGAAGAAAAAGCAAAGTAGGTTTCAAAAACGTTCTATATGTCGATGTAATAAAATTATTAATAGTCTTTAAATTATTAAACTCCCAATTCCAGTTCCCTCTCTTTTGGAGAGGGGTTGGGAACGACATTGCCGGCAGAGATAACATTAGGAAAATAAAAAATTCTGTAATGCTCAATAAAGAAATAATGTAGAAGAGTGTCTCGCCATAGGCTGGACCAATGACGCCCAATAGAATTACTTAAGTTTGTAACAAAAAAAATAAAACATAAACTCCGCTTCACCCAATAAGGATGGGCATTAATAAAAAAAAGCATGAAACAATTAACAGCCTTAGCTATTTTATTTTCATTTTGTATTGCTGCTGCTGCACAGGATATTAAAAATAATCCCGGCAGTAATCATGGAAACAAGTTTGAACAATTAGGAACCATTTTACCAACCGCTAACGAATACCGTACTGCAAGTGGCGCACCCGGCCCAAAGTACTGGCAGCAGCGCTGCGATTATGATATTACTGCCGAACTGGATGAACCTAACCGCCGTTTAACAGGTAAAGAAACCTTAACCTATTACAACAACTCACCCGATGTGTTAACTTATTTGTGGATACAATTAGATGAGAACGAACACAGCTCGGTAAATAACGCCGGTTACCAATCAAGCAGTTTTATGCAAAGCAGAATTACCGAAGCCGATATACAACGCTTTAGCGGTAAGGTAGATAAAGACAAAGAATATGGGCACAACATTACCCGTGTAGCGGATGCAGCCGGTAAGCTTTTAAAATACACCATCAATAAAACCATGATGCGTATTGATTTGCCACAAACTTTAAAACCAGGCCAGCAATTTATTTTTAAAATAGATTGGAATTATAATATTATTGAACGTACCAAATTTGGTGGCCGTGGCGGGTATGAATTTTTTGCAGAAGACGGCAATGATGTATATACTATTACGCAATGGTTTCCTCGCCTGTGTGTGTACAGCGATTTTCAGGGATGGCAAAACCACCAGTTTGCGGGCAGCGGCGAGTTTGCATTAACTTTTGGTAATTATAAAGTAGCCATGACGGTACCTGCCGATCATGTGGTATTGTCAACAGGGCAAGGCCAAAATTACCAGCAGGTTTTAACACCTGCACAATTTGCCCGCTGGCAAAAAGCGCAAACGGCAACTGATGTTACCGAAATTGTAACGCTGGATGAAGCCGTTGCCAGAGAAAAACAAAAAGTAAAAGAAAAAAAGACCTGGATTTTTAAAGCCGATATGGTACGTGATTTTGCATGGGGCTCATCAAGAAAGTTTGTTTGGGATGCTATGCCTGCCATGGTGGAAGGCAAAAAAGTAATGTGCATGAGCGGGTATGGTAAAGAAGCATATAGTTTGTACCGCAAGTTCAGTACTAAAGCTGTTGCGCATACCATTAAAACGTATTCAAAATTTACCATTCCATATCCGTATCCTGTTGCGCAAAGTTTAGAAGCAGCTAACGGCATGGAATATCCCCTGATCTGTTTCAACTTTGGCCGTACCGAAAAAGATGCTAATGGTATGTACAGTGCCAGCAGCACTTACAGCGAAGGCACAAAAAACGGTATGCTTGGTGTGGTGATACATGAAGTGGGACATAACTTTTTTCCAATGATCATCAACAGCGATGAAAGACAATGGACATGGATGGATGAAGGCTTGAATTCTTTTTGTGAATATTTAACGGAAGAATTGTGGGATAATAAATTTCCGGTAAGCAAAGGCCCTGCTTATAAAATTGTGGATTATATGAAGCTGCCTAAAGATCAGCTGGAGCCAATTATGACCAACAGCGAAAACATTATTCAATTCGGTCCCAACGCTTACAGCAAACCTGCTACCGGTTTAAATATTTTAAGAGAAACCATTATGGGCCGTGAACTTTTTGATTATGCTTTTAAAGAATACGCAAGGCGCTGGGCATTTAAACATCCTACACCTGCAGATCTTTTTAGAACCATGGAAGATGCCAGTGGCGAAGATTTGGATTGGTACTGGAGAGGATGGTTTTATGGAACCGAACCCTGCGATATTTCTTTAGACACAGTGAAGTGGGCTGTGTTAAGTACCGAAGGTGTGAGCAGGCCTTCAACAGGTGGCGGCACTACAAAAATACCGGTAGCAAAACCTATACTCAATACTTTTGATGATGTTTCTAAAATAAGAAACCGGGAAGATAAAAAAATTGTGTTTGCAACAGATGCCGATGAAAGTTTAAAAGATTTTTACTGGAGATACGACCGTGGACTTGTAAAGGTTGACAATACCCCTTTTGAAATTACTATGCCTGCGCTAAGTACGGATACTTTAACTGAAGCAGAACGCTTTTTTATAGCCGGTAAAAAAAATATGTACGAACTAACGTTCAGCAATAAAGGCGGTTTGGTAATGCCGATAATTATTGAGTGGGCCTATAAAGATGGCAGCAAAGAAATAGAAAGAATACCCGTGCAGGTATGGCGTAAAAACGAAAATAGAGTAGTGAAAACATTTATGAAGGATAAAGAAGTGGCTTCGGTTAAATTAGACCCGATGAGAGAAACGGCTGATATAAACGAAGGTAATAACAGCTGGCCAGCCATTACTACCCCCAGCAAATTTCAATTGTTTAAAGGCGGCGGCGGCCGTGGCCCACGTGGTGCAGGCGGTGGCGTAAACCCAATGCAAAAGGAGATAAAATAACAAACTCAATATTTTGCAATTTCAAAATCTGTAAGTGTAAAAAACTTACAGATTTTTTATTTTTACGAAAGTTTTTTTTTCGTTATGTACACAACTATCTGAAGTGAAAAATTTAAACCACGTAACAATGTTTTGCAACGTTAATTAAAATTTCAAAATAAAAAAAAGGCTTTATAAATAAAATCTTTTAAATAACTTAATGACCAATTATTTTTTATTCGTTACATCCCCGTCTTGCCATCCCTTATCACTTTTTTCTTTCCTTTATTTTTCTTTTCCCATTCTATCATCTCTGCGGTTTTATCTGGTTTTTTATAAGGACTTTTTGCCGCAACAGTTGCTTGTGCACCACCCGGTTTTTCTAAAAGTCCACGATCGTATTTTTCGCTTTTTACCAGGCGGCCGCTGCCCGGTTCGTAAAAGCGCCATTCGCCGTGGCGTACGCTGTAGGGTTCGGCCTTTACAATTTTGTAATCAACAATTTCATTACTGCCCGTGCCATATACCGCCACCGTATCAAATGGTGCATCGGGGTTGTAGCCACGCCAGCTTTCTTCACGGTATAAATCTCCCAGGTAAGTATAATATTGCTGTATACCATCTTTTCCACCCAGTTTAAAGTTTTCCACGCCAATAATATCGCCGGTTAAATTATACTGCCGCCATATGCCTTCCTTCTTATCATTTTTATACAGGCCTTCTTCCTCGTAGCCCGGCTCACCACGTAATTCAGCAATATGTATCACCCATTTACCCTGTTTTAAATTATTTTTATCAACAGCATTAATGGTGTCTCTCTTATCATTTAACTTATAAGATTTATATTGAGCCAGACCATTCATCAAAAACAAAAATTGAATGGTGGTCAATAGAAACAATTGCCGTATTTTTAAACCTCTCATTTTTATAAAATTTAATTTTTATTTATGTTACCAGCTTCTGTAATTTTTTTCGTCTTCATAGGCGTCGCACTCTTGTACATTTGTAATTCTACTGAGCGTAAATACTCCACTGTTTCAAAACTTCTATTAAACAAATTTACAGTTTTACTGCTTTTTGTAATTGTTAATATCGCCTTGGTTAGTGTCACCACTAACCCATTATATGCACAAATCAAGCCAACAGCTGCTGCCGATAGACTTAACGGCCTGCAAAAAAGAAAATTGCTGGAAGAAAAATCTTTGTTAAAAAATATTGCCTTCCGCAATATTGGGCCTGTGCAAATGAATGGAAGGGTAGTGGATATAGAAGCCAACCCCAATGACCCTACAGAATTTTATATAGCCTATGCCAGCGGCGGTTTATGGTACACCAATACCAATGGCCTTAGCCTTACACCTGTTTTTGATAGTGAAGATGCATTTAGTATTGGGGATGTGGCAGTAAACTGGACCACAAAAACTATTTGGGTAGGCACCGGCGAAGTTAACAGCAGCCGTTCCTCGTACAGCGGCACTGGTGTTTACAAAAGCAGCAACAATGGTAAAAGCTGGCAATACCTCGGCTTGCCCGAAAGTCATCATATTGGTAAATTAGTCTTGCATCCTACCAATAATAATATTGCATGGGTTGCAGCATTGGGTCATTTATATTCTGCCAATAAAGAACGTGGTGTGTATAAAACCATAGATGGCGGCAAAACCTGGAAACATACTTTATTTGTAGATGATAATACCGGCGCTGTAGAAATGGATATCAATAATAAAAATCCTGATGAAATTTATGCAGCAACATGGTACAGGGAAAGAAGAGCTTGGGACTGGATTGAAAGTGGCAAAACTTCTGCCATTTATAAAAGTAAGGATGGTGGAGATACCTGGAAGGCAGTAACCTTACCCGGCAGCGGTTTTGCCACCGGCGAAAAATTAGGCAGAATTGGTGTGGCAGTTTTTCAAAAAAATCCCAACATTGTTTATGCCGTTATTGATAACAACAATTTAAAACCGGATACTGCAACAAAAAAAACTGACAGCACAAAATATAATTTAGACGATTTTAAAAATATTACCAAAGAACAATTTGCAGCACTTAACGATAAAAAGTTAGACAGTTTTTTTATCCGAAACAATTTTGATGCAAAATACCGTTCGGCATCTGTAAAAGAATTAATAAAAAATGATAAAGTAAAACCTACTGCCGTGTACGAATGGCTGGTAGCTGATGATGGATTTCAAAACGCCGGGATAAAGGGTTGCGAAATTTACCGCAGCGATGATGCCGGCGCCACCTGGAGAAAAGCTAACACAAAAGAGATTACCACTTTTAATACCTACGGATATTATTTTGCAAAACTAAGTTTATCTGCCACCGACGAAAATAAAGTGGTGGTATTGGGGTTCAATTGCATTTACAGCAGCGATGGTGGTAAAACATTTAAAGTAACAGATAAAAATGCTACGCATGCCGATTGGCACGCCTGCTGGATTAACCCTAACCGCGATGGCCACTGGATTGCAGGCAATGATGGCGGCTGCAACATTACTTACGATTATGGTAAGCACTGGTTTAAAGTAAACAACAATGCAGTAGGCCAGTTTTATGGTATTACTACCGATGACGCTAAGCCGTATAACGTTTACGGTGGCCTGCAGGATAATGGTACCTGGTTTGGCAGCAGTAAATTAAATAATAATTTTAGCAGCGGCGATGATGAAGATGGAGATAAAGAAGATGGCCCTGATGCCTACAGCTGGAAAAGTATTGGCGGTGGCGATGGTATGCAGGTGCAGGTGGATACCAGAGATAATAAAACGGTATATGCCGGTTTTCAATTTGGATATTATGGCAGAAGAAATACTGATGTTGGTGGCAGGGGATTAGCTATTCATCCCATGCACGACCTGGGCCAGGAAAAGTTGCGTTATAACTGGCAAACACCAATTTGGTTAAGCAAACATGCACCCGATGTTTTTTATTACGGCACCAATAAATTTCACCGCAGTTTAAACAAAGGCGAAAAAATGGAAGCCATCAGCGGCGATTTAACTAATGGCAAACACGAAGGCAAAATTCCTTTTGGCACCTTAACCACCATTGTAGAATCGCCATTGAAATTTGGATTAATTTATGTGGGCACCGATGATGGCAATATACAGGTAACAAAAGATGGCGGTTATAATTTTACTAAAATAAATGTAAACTTAAAAAATGCGCCGCAGGGTTTATATGTAAGCCGCGTTATGCCATCGATGTATAAAGAATCGAGAGTGTATGCCACATTGAATGGTTACCGCAATGATAATTTTACGGCGTATTTATTTGTGAGTGAAGATTATGGCAGCACCTGGATGCAACTGGGAAATGATTTACCAGCCGAACCTTTAAATGTTATTAAAGAAGATCCCAAAAAAGAAAACATTATTTATGTGGGAAGCGATAATGGCTTGTACGCTTCTTTTGATTTGGGCAAAACATTTATGACCATGGGCAATAATTTGCCCCGTGTGCCGGTGCATGATATTGCCATACAGCAAAGAGACAACGAAATGGTGGTGGGTACCCATGGCCGCAGTATTTACATCACTAAATTAGATGCAGTACAGGCGGCATTTGAAAAAAATAAAAAGTAAATATAAAGAACAGCGTTAGTCTGGTATAATTGATTACACTGATAAAGCACTTTTGGCTTTGGTAATACTATAATTTTTAATAGTGGCTGGTATTGTACCGGCCATTTTTTACTTGTAAAAATTATTAATTTTTAATAATTTTAATGGCATTGTTTTTGTCGTTTTTATTATTAATGATGATTATCATTTTAAATGTTGCCGCAAATCATTTGTAAAAAATTACTGTTGCAATAATTTCGGCTTCACCAATAAATTTATCAATTATGAAAAAAGTGATCATTGCGCTGGATGGAGCACATTTTCCCAAAGGCGCATTTGAATTTGCAAAATTGATTAATCGCCAAAATGAAATTTTACTGGCAGGCATTTTTTTAAGCCCGGTAGATTATTCAAAAATGATGGCCTACTCCGGTGGTTTGGAGGGCTTAGCCATTATGCCGGAATGGTTAAATAAAAATGAGGATGAAGAGATCGTAAATAAAAACATTCAGCAGTTTGAGCAGGCCTGTATGGCTGATGGGTTGCATTACCGGGTGCATAAAGATGTGGACCTGATGGCCCTTTCTTCGCTGGTAGAAGAAACCCGTTTTGCAGATGTGCTTTTAGTAAGCAGCGAATTATTTTTTAAAAATACCGATACAGAGCAACCTAATTATTACCTGGAAGAGTTACTGAAAAAATCGGCCTGCCCGGTAATGCTGATACCCGAAAAATTTGATGAACCCCAACAGATTTTGTTAAGTTACGATGGCGGCGAATCCAGCATACATGCCATTAAACAGTTTGCGTATCTGTTTCCGGAAATGCTGCAAAAAGAAACCATGTTGGTTTCCATTTCAGAAGATGATACCGAAGAATTACCCGGTTACAATATGATGTCGGAATTGCTGGGCAGTCATTATCCTAACCTGCAATTGCATCATTTAAAAATGGAAAGTAAAAAATTTTTTGTGGAGTGGTTGCTGGCACAACCCAATAGTTTTATAGTGATGGGTGCTTTCAGCAGGAGCATGTTTTCCGAATTATTTAAAAAGAGTTTTGCTAAAGATGTAATACGCCAGGTAAAAATGCCGCTTTTTATTTCTCATAAATAAAACACTAAAATTTATAAGTACTTCATTATTGCCAACTTTATTAAGCCTCATCTTATTCATAATGGCGTAGTGTTGGTGGTTGAACTTCAGGTAACTTAGTTTCAATATTTATAAATATTTTTCAAAAAAAAATGCCTTAAAAAATGATTAGGCATTTTTTAGTAATTAAATATTTTGTAATTACGCTAATAAAAACCTTCAATTTTTACAACTAAGTAGGTTTACATTTTAAAATCTGTATTTGTACTTATTGCCATTTACTTGTTAACCTTTTTAACAGTTGGCTCTGTTGTTGCTAGATTATATTCTTGTATTAACTCTGCAAAAAATTATCAGTTTATAGTATTGTGAAAAAGATAATCATAAACAACCTGCATTCCTTATGAAAGCAACTAACTTTAAAATTGCAAATGATATTAGCCCACCTTTCATAAATATTTTTTTTAACCTACTCAAATTAAAAAAATGAAAAATGCTATTTTCTTTATTATCGCTACTAATTTGATTATTAACATAGCTTATGGGCAAATAACAAAAAGGAACTGGCTCGTAGGGGGAACAGGCAGTTATTCATCAGATAAACAAGTTTTACAAGGCTCTACTACTGATCTTAAATCTTCATATGCAGCACTGACACCTAACGTTGGCTACTTTATAGCTGATAAGTTTGCGGTAGGTATTAATTTAGGTTTTGGGCTTAATAAAATAACATCAATAAATATTCCCTCTAGTTCCATCACAAACTATTTTGCCGGCCCTTTTGCAAAGTATTATTTTCTACCAAAAGACAAATCGTTAAATTTATTTTTATACGGCACTTATAATTATGGTGTAAGCAGAGGGAAAAATTCAGGAGTAGTTGATAAATCATCGGGATATAAATACTCTGTAGCAGGTGGCCCAGTCATTTTTTTTAATAATAGCGTTGGGTTAGAATTGTCAATGGGTTGGTATCATAGTAAATCAATTGATGACAAATCTTATACAAACTCGATTAAATTCGGTCTTGGGTTACAAATTCATTTAGAAAAAGAAAAAGACTGAAAATATTTTTTATTTAGAAAATGCTTCAATTAGTTTATCAAAAAATAATTAAGTTTAGGTAGAAATAACGTGAATGATAAACCCCAAAACTACACCTGCTGTAAAAGAGGAAATAAAATTTTTAGAAGGTCCTCAAAACCGCTGGCAAGACTTTAAGTTTGCCATTAAAGTATTATTAGAATTTATTAAAGGCTTCAGGGCTTTACATTTTGTAGGGCCATGCGTTACCGTATTTGGTTCGGCAAGGTTTAAAGATGGCCATCCGTATTATGAAATGGCCGAGGCACTCTCCGGTAAAATTGCACAGTTGGGTTTTACCATAATGACGGGTGGAGGCCCCGGCATAATGGAAGCCGCCAACAAAGGTGCAAAAGCAGTGGGTGGCAAAAGCGTAGGTTGCAATATTGTTTTGCCGGTAGAACAAAATCCAAACCCTTACCTGGATAAATGGGTAAACATCCGCTATTTTTTTGTACGCAAAACTTTATTAATAAAATATTCTTACGCTTTTGTAGTTATGCCCGGTGGCTTTGGTACGCTGGATGAATATTTTGAAGCCATGACATTAATTCAAACTAAAAAAATAAATGAGTTTCCCATTGTAATTTTTGATACCGCCTTTCATAAAGATTTGCTGCAGCATATAGCCGTAATGAAAAAGCAACTCACTATCTCTGATACCGACACCCAATTATTTTTAGTAACCGATTCTGTTGATGAAGCTGTGGCTTATATCCAAAAAAACAGCGTTGTTAAATTTGGCCTTAAGCCCAGGGCACCTTATAAACCTTTTAGCTGGTTGTTTGAAAAATAAGTGTAACAAATCTTCTATACTTTTTATTGCTGATCAAAGTCATAAAACCTTTTGACTGCCGTCAAGTTACTTGTGCTTCTCACTTACCATCTTTGTAGTGAACTAAATTTATTAATCATGCAAAGCAATGTAGGGAGTACCGACAAATCAGTCAGGCTGTTTTTAGCAGTGCTTATTGGTGCTGCAGGTTTTTATTATGCAAGCTGGTGGGGCTTACTGGCAATTGTGCCATTGTTTACCGCTTTATTTTCTTTTTGCCCGGTGTATAAAATCTTAGGCATAAAAACCTGCAACAAAAAAAGTGTTCAATAGTTTCTGTCTTAAGCCGCCATATATTCTTATATGGCGGCTCTTTATTTTTAAAAAAATCATCTTATTAAAACTTCTTCCATTATACATACTACCTGTTACCATTGCGGCGAAAACTGCGACGCTGAAATAATTGCCATCAACGAAAAAAAATTTTGTTGCCAGGGTTGTAAACAGGTTTTTTTATTGTTAAGCGAAAACGATCTTTGTGTGTATTACGACTTTGATAAAAATCCGGGCATTAAGGCTAAAGGTAAATTTGTAAGCGATCGTTTTGCTTACCTCGATGATGAAAGTGTAAAAAATAAATTGGTACAGTTCAGCAGCGCTACCCAAACCAATGTAACTTTTTCGCTGCCGCAAATGCACTGTTCCTCCTGTATTTTTTTGCTGGAAAACCTGCATCGTATAAATGCTGCCATTACCACATCGCAAACTAATTTTCAGCGTAAAGAAGTTTTTATCATTTTTGATACGGAAAAAATTTCGCTGCGTAAAGTGGTAGAGCTGCTGGCTTTTATTGGGTACGAGCCCGCTATCAGTTTAAAAGATACGGTTCAAAAAAAAACTACCTCTTTTAACAAGCAACAAATTTATAAAATTGGTGTGGCTGGTTTTTGTTTTGCCAATATTATGATGCTGAGTTTTCCGGAATATTTCAGCAGTGGCAATATGGAAAAAAATGGATTGAAAGAAACTTTTACATGGCTTAACTTTTTTTTATCTGTACCCGTTTTATTTTTTAGTGCATCAGGGTTTTTTATTTCGGCAATAAAAGGTTTGCGCCAGCGCTTTTTAAATATTGATGCTCCCATTGCATTGGCAATTATAGTTACTTACGCCAGAAGTTATTACGAAATTATCAGCGGGCATGGCGCAGGTTATTTAGATAGCGGCACCGGTATTGTTTTTTTTATGCTCATCGGCAGATGGTTCCAGGATAAAACCTATGATTCTTTTTCTTTCGACAGAGATTACCTTTCTTATTTTCCCCTGGGCGTAACTGTAATGCAGCAGGGTGTAGAAAAAAATATTCCAGTTACGCAATTACAAAAAGGCAACCGCATTATCATCCGTAACCACGAAATGATTCCGGCAGATGCTGTTTTAATGAGTGGTACTGCCAGCATCGATTACAGTTTTGTAAGCGGCGAAAATACACCGGTACAAAAAAATATGGGGGAGTTGATTTATGCTGGTGGAAAGCAAATGGGCAGTGCAATTGAACTGGTAGTGGCAGGCGAGGTGTCGCAGAGTTACATAACCCAGCTCTGGAATAATGATGTTTTTAAAAACAAAAAAAATCCGGAAAAATCTTTCATTCATCCGTGGAGTAAATATTTTACATTGTTATTATTTACTGTGGGCATTGTTACATTAATTTTTTGGTGGATAAACGACCCTTCTAAAATTTTACCTGCTGTATCCTCGGTGTTAATTGTGGCTTGCCCCTGCTCGCTGTTACTTTCTGCAACTTTTACTTATGGTAATATGCTCCGCATATTTGGTAAAAACAAATTGTACCTGAAAAATTCTGGTGTAATAGAATCTTTGGCAAAAATTGATACAATTGTTTTTGATAAAACAGGCACACTAACGCAAAACAAACCTTCAGCCGTAATTTACCAGGGTACACCTTTAACCAATAATGAAATAGTTGCCGTAAAAAATATTACCCGGCAATCGGCACATCCATTAAGTAAAATTATTGCGGCGTGGCTGCAATTGGATAAGGAGCCACCAGTGGCAGTACAACATTTTAAAGAATACGCCGGCAAAGGCATGGAAGCAACAGTAAATAATCTGCATATCAAAATGGGGTCTGCAAATTTTATTAATCAGTTTAATAAAGCGGCTGTTACCCACGATACCGGTACACATGTGCATGTAATGATGAACAATGTACACATGGGGCGATTTGATATAAGCAACCAATACCGCACCGGCATATCCGAATTAGTAAAATCATTATCAAAGCAGAAAATTAAATGCTGTGTTTTATCTGGTGATAACGATGCCGAAAAAGAAAACCTGCAAAATTTTTTTGGAAAAAATGTTGACTTGCATTTTTACCAGTCTCCGCAACAAAAACTGGAGTTTATAAAAAAATTGCAAGCTCAAACTTTTTCCCCTCCGGGTTTTAGGGGCAATGTTTTAATGCTGGGTGATGGTTTAAATGATGCCGGTGCTTTAATGCAAAGCAATGTGGGCATAGCAGTAAGCGATAATACGGCACAATTTTCTCCGGCATGTGATGCAATTCTTGATGGCAGCAATGTTCAACAAATAAATAAATTTTTATCATTTGCAAAATCAGGTAAAAAAATAGTTACCGCAAGTTTTATACTTTCCATTTTATATAATATCGTGGGTTTATCTTTTGCAGTGCAGGGCATTTTATCTCCCATGGTAGCAGCTATATTAATGCCGGCCAGCAGCATCAGTATAGTATTACTGGTAACACTACTATCTTCTTTAAGTGCCCGGCTAAAAGGACTTATTTAAAACCTGATTAAGATCACATTTCACTTTGATAGTCATCAGCGGCCTTAACTGTAGCCACCGCTATTTTTGAATTCATTAAAAATTATAATTAGTGAGTGTATTATTTATTCTTATTGGTGTTAGCATACTGGTAGCTATATGTTTTTTAGCCGCTTTTTTATGGAGTGTAAAATCCGGACAATATGATGACGATTATACTCCATCGGTACGTATGCTCTTTGATGATTCGAAAGTAAAATCTTCTTCCACAAAAAATAACAACACCTTAAAACCCAAAAAATAAAATATGCAGGTAGAAAAATTTTATTACGATAATAAGATCGTTAGAAACTTTGCCTATGCCACCGTATTATGGGGCGCTGTAGGAATGCTGGTGGGCCTTTGGGTAGCCTTGCAATTAGTTTTTCCTGCAATGAATATTACACAGTATGGATCTTTTGGAAGGCTGAGGCCATTACATACCAATGCAGTGATTTTTGCTTTTGTGGGCAATGGTATTTTTATGGGAGTGTATTATTCTTTGCAGCGTTTGTGTAAGGCAAGAATGTACAGTGATAAATTGAGTGCCATACATTTTTGGGGATGGCAGTTTATTATTGTTGCTGCAGCAATTACTTTACCCATTGGCTTAACACAGGGCGCCGAATATGCTGAATTAATTTGGCCGATTGATTTGGCCATCACCGTTATTTGGGTGGTGTTTGGCTGGAATATGTTTGCCACAATTATTAAAAGAAGGGAAAAACATTTATACGTAGCCATTTGGTTTTACATTGCCACATTTGTTACGGTTGCAGTGTTGCATTTAGTACGTAGCGGCGAATTGCCTTATACCTGGCTTAACAGTTACAGCTGGTATTCGGGTGTGCAGGATGCGTTGGTACAATGGTGGTATGGGCATAATGCGGTGGCTTTCTTTTTAACCACACCTTATTTGGGATTGATGTATTATTTTTTACCAAAAGCGGCTAACCGGCCTGTTTATTCTTACCGGCTTTCTATCATACATTTCTGGTCGTTAATATTTTTATACATCTGGGCAGGGCCGCATCATTTGTTGTACACAGCTTTGCCTAACTGGGCACAATCGCTGGGTATTGTGTTTTCTGTTATGCTCATCTTTCCCAGTTGGGGCGGAATGATAAACGGTTTGCTTACACTGCGTGGCGCATGGGACAGGGTACGTGATGATGTGATTTTAAAATTTATGGTAGTAGCCGTAACTGCATATGGCATGGCCACTTTTGAAGGGCCCATGCTTTCTTTAAAAAGTGTAAGCGCTATTGCGCATTACACCGATTGGATTGTAGCACATGTACACGTAGGCGCATTGGGCTGGAATGGGATGCTCACTTTTGGTGTATTGTACTGGATTATTCCACGAATTTTTAAAACAACTTTGTATTCAAAAAAATTAGCCGCCAATCATTTTTGGTTAGCCACACTTGGTATTTTATTTTATGCCATACCTATGTACTGGGCGGGTGTGCAGCAAAGTTTAATGTGGAAGCAATTTACCGAAGCAGGCCAGTTAAAATACACATTTTTAGAAACTGTTACTTACATGAAACCCTTTTACGCCATGCGGTCATTAGGTGGTTTATTGTATTTAAGCGGCGTTTTATTTATGGTGTATAATTTATACAAAACAGTTAAGTCGGGTAAGCTAGTTGCTAATGAAGAAGCAGAAGCTGCGCCATTACAAAAAGAATATGTAAAACATAAAGGCGAGCACTGGCACCGTTGGGTAGAAAGAAAACCCGTACAATTAATGTTGTTAAGTTTGGTAGTAATATTAATTGGAGGCATTATAGAATTAGTTCCTACTTTTTTGATAAAAGAAAATGTGCCCACCATCAGCAGTGTAAAACCATACACGCCATTAGAACTTGAAGGAAGAGATATTTATGTAAGAGAAGGATGTTATACCTGCCACTCACAAATGATCAGGCCCTTCCTCAGCGAAACCGAACGCTATGGTGAATATTCAAAAGCAGGAGAATTTATTTATGATCATCCTTTTCAATGGGGAAGTAAACGAACCGGACCCGATTTGGCAAGAGAAGGTGTGGGCAATTTAAAAAAATCAGACGGCTGGCACTTCAGGCATTTTCGTGAACCTTCTTCTATGAGCGAAGGTTCTGTAATGCCACCCTACGCATTTATGATTGATAAAGTTTTGGATACATCAACAACCGTTGCAAAAATAAAAGCGATGCAAACATTAGGTGTGCCGTATGCAAAGGGTTACGAAAACCAGGCCATCAGTGATTTAAAAGCGCAGGCCAACGGTATACGTATCAATTTAAAAATTGAAGGTATTCAGGTACCGGCCAACAGGGAAGTAATTGCTTTAATTGCCTACATGCAAA
The DNA here is from genome assembly GCA_043756235.1 of Ferruginibacter sp. Classification (GTDB taxonomy): domain Bacteria; phylum Bacteroidota; class Bacteroidia; order Chitinophagales; family Chitinophagaceae; genus Ferruginibacter. The sequence continues at coordinate 26,423 of JAYURK010000144.1, forward strand.
GATTAGGAACCGATATCAGTAAAAATAAAACAGCCACTACAAATAAATAACACCATGTTTAAATTTATAAAGCAATATGCCGAAACAATGAACAATGCCAATATCTATCCCATGATATCATTGTTTATTTTCCTTATTTTTTTTATTGTGCTTTTAGTACTGGTAAAAAAAATGGGTAAAGAAAGGGTAGCAGAATTATCTAATCTTCCTTTAGACGAAGAAGAAATTACCAACTCCACCAAATAAATTATACCAGTATGAAATATTTTAGTTTAATAAAGAAAAAATTTACACTGGTTGTCTTATTTGCATTGATACTAACAACCAGTGTGGCACAAAATAAAGTACCTGCTACCTCAACCGAAGGTTATAACCAACTGGCGGTTTTGTTAATAATAATGACGATAGTTTTGGCCTTTGTAATTTATGGCCTGGGCCAGGTATTAATTGTGTTAAGCAGGCAAATGCTGGATAAAAATAAAAAAGAAAATAAAGTTGGTGCTGTATTACTGGCACTGATACTTCTATTGATATCACCGGCAGGTTTTGCCAATGATGGTATTACAACAGATGCAGTAAAAGTATTACCCAATTACGGAGGTTTATCCGCAACAAATTTTTACATGTTTGTAGTTGTAATTGCAATTGAAGTAATTGCCATTTTATTTTTAGTATTTTCTATAAGAAGAGTGTATGCCGAATTGATGCCTCAAAAAGAAATGGCGCCGGCTAAAATATCGGTATTAAAAAATTGGTGGGCAACGGTTGATAAAAAAATATTTACCAAAGCCGTTCCGGTAGAGCAGGAAGCGGATGTAATGCTGGATCATAATTATGATGGCATACAGGAACTTGATAATTCTTTACCTCCCTGGTGGAAGTATGGTTTTATAATTACGGTTGTAATTGCCTTTGTATATCTTTTAAATTTTCATGTACTGGGTACCGGCAAAAACCCCACTGAAGAATATGTTGCCGAAATGCAAAAAGCAAAAAAAGAAATTGAAATTTTTGAAGCCAAAAATAAAGATAAGGTTGATGAAAATAAAGTGCCAATGGCCGATGCTGCAGGTATTGCCATTGGCCTGCAGTTGTATGAAGCCAATTGTGTTGCCTGCCATACAAAAGGTGGTGCCGGCAGTCAGGATCCTGTAAGTGTGGGGCCTAATTTGGTTGACGAATACTGGTTACACAAAGGTTCGCTTAATGATATTTATTTGACTATAAAAAATGGCTACCCCGATAAAGGCATGCAGGCATGGAGTACAAAATTTAATCCCAAAGAAATAAGCCAGCTGGCCAGCTACATAAAATCTATAAAAGGAACAAAAGTACCCAACGCCAAATTACCACAGGGAGAAATGTATACAGAAACAGCAGGTGCAGATTCAGCCGCAGCAGTTAAACCCGGTGCAGCAAATACAGCAGTGTTTATGGTTTCAGATTCGGCAAAAAAATAAAGGAGTGGCAATAGCAAAGCAGGTAACATAATTATGGAAGAAACTATAGTAGAGGATAAAAAAGGAAGCTTCAGGGATTCTGTTGCCACCATCACTAAAGAAGGCGGCAGAAATTTTATTATACCCAAAAAACCAAAGGGTAAGTTATATAATTTACGAACCTGGTTCAGTATTTTTTACCTCATCATTTTTTTTACGCTGCCGTTTATAAAAGTAAATGATGCGCCACTTTTAATGCTGAACATCCTGGAAAGAAAGTTTATCATTTTTGGTTTAATATTTTGGCCGCAGGATTTTTTTATTTTCGGTATTGCCATGCTTACGTTTGTGGTGTTTGTTATTTTATTTACAGTAGTTTTTGGCCGCATCTTTTGCGGCTGGGCCTGCCCGCAAACCATTTTTATGGAAATGGTTTTTCGCAAAATTGAATACTGGATAGATGGTGATGCCACTAAACAAAAGCTTTTAAAAGCATTGCCGTGGAATGCAGAAAAAATAAAAAAGCGGGTAATAAAATTTATAATTTTTTTTAGTATCTCATTTATAATTGCTAATTTTTTTCTGGCTTATCTTATCAGTATGGATGAGTTGCTGGGGTATTTACAAAATCCTTCGGCACATATAGGTACACTTATTTCTTTATTAATTTTTACCACAGTTTTTTTCTTTGTGTACTGGTGGTTCAGAGAGCAGGCATGTATTGTAGTTTGTCCGTATGGCAGGTTGCAGGGTGTATTACTTGATAAAAATTCAATTGTGGTGGCATACGATTATCAGCGTGGAGAGCCAAGGGGTAAATTAAAAAAAGATGCAGACCACGATTGTAAATGTACCGATTGCAAAGAAGAAGGAGCCTGTAAAACTATTGCAGCAAAGTTTGAAATAGCAACACCAAAAGGTGATTGTGTTGATTGTTTTGCCTGCGTACGTGTGTGCCCAACAGGTATTGATATAAGAAACGGAACGCAATTGGAGTGTGTAAACTGTACAGCCTGTATTGATGCCTGCGATGCCATAATGACCAGTATTGAAAAACCAATAGGTTTAATTAGATATGCATCGGAAAACAGCATTATTAATAAGGTTAAATTAAAATTTACGCCACGTATAAAATCATACAGTGTTGTGCTGGTACTGTTATTGTCGTTACTGGTTTTTCTTTTATTTAGCCGCACCGACCTGGATGCAAGATTAATGCGTACTGCCGGTATGACTTTTACAGTGTTGCCCGATGGCCGCATCAGCAACCTTTACAATTTAAAATTGACTAATAAAACGCATAAAAATATTCCGTTTACTTTAAAGCCCGAAAATTTTACAGGCGCAATTGAATATGTGGGCAGCAGTAATTTAACGGTTAACAAAGAAGCTTATGCTCAGTTGCAATTTTTTGTAATCCTCAGTCGTAATGCGATTAAAGGATGGAAAACTGAATTGCAAATTGGGATGTATCAAAATGGTGAAAAAATAAAAACTATTACGGCTAAGTTTATTGGTCCGGAAATTTATAACTGATAAAATAATTATTATGAACTGGGGATATAAAATACTTTTTGTGTACATTTTTTTTATTGGGGGCATTTTATTTATGGTTTATAAATCCACAACGCAAAAAATGGATTTGGTAACTACCGATTATTATGCCAAAGAATTAAAGTACCAGGATAAAATTGATGAAGGCAATCGTGTAAATGCGTTATCAGAAAAAATCCGTTACCATGTAAAAGAAAACGAAATTGTAATATTTTTTCCTAAAGATTTTTCAGGGAAAAAAATTACCGGCACAGTTAATCTCTATTATCCTTCCGACCAAAATAAAGATATCAATCAAAACTTTTCTATACAGGATGCTGCATTAATTATTAAAAATATCAACAAAGGTCAGCAAGAGTTGCACATCAACTGGCAGGCAGATGGCATTACTTATTATTTTGAAAATAAAATATTTATTCAATAATAGCTATGTTACAATTAATACTTGCTGCGTTTACAATGGGGTTGCTTGGCAGCTTTCACTGCGTGGGTATGTGTGGGCCATTAGCTTTATCGTTACCATTAAACAGCGATAGTTTTTGGAGTAAAATTTCAGGCTCTTTTTTATACAATGCAGGCCGCATAGTTACCTACGCTGTATTTGGTTTGCTGTTTGGTGCCATTGGTAAAAGCGTGGCTTTATTTGGTTATCAGCAGTGGTTGTCAATAATACTGGGTATACTTATTATTTTTTTTAATATCCTGCCCAAAAGATTTACGGCATTCAATAAAAATAATCTTGTACTAAAATTTCTGGAAAAATTACGGATAGCTTTAGGGCAACTTTTTTTTAAAAAAAATTACGCTTCTTTATTTTCAATAGGATTGTTAAATGGCTTGCTGCCCTGCGGTTTAGTGTATATGGCAGCAGCCGGTGCCGTGGCCACAGGTGATATTGTTAACAGTATTTTCTTTATGGCATTTTTTGGTTTGGGTACATTGCCTATGATGTGGAGCGTTGCTTTTTTTGGCAATTATGTAAGCATTGGGATAAGGCAAAAAATTCGCAAAGCTTATCCTTACATGATGGTGCTGATGGCCTGCTTACTTATTTTAAGAGGCATGGGTTTTGGTATTCCGTATATAAGCCCGGAGATTAGCGTTGAAAAAAAAATGGTACAAAACTGTTGTGTAAAACCTGATAACAGACATTGAGTTTTATGACGGGCATCTTTGTAATTACTTATTTTAAGTTATACGTTTAATAAAAAAAATGAAAAGCGTTTATCACACTTCGCTTATTAATATGAACAGCACAGATACCGCTAAATTAAATCAAATGCTTTACGAGCACCAAAGCTGGTTAAGGGTTGTTGATTTTTTTGAAGAGGAGAATGTGTATTTAAAAAAACGCCTTGCTGAAGTAGTATATAACAATACCAACAAAGATTTTTTGGCGCTGGCAGAGCGGTATCAAAACCTGTTTATCATTAAAACAAATTTTATGCAGGAATTAAGGCATGATATAAATGAGCAGGAGGATATTATTAAAAAAGCGCTGTTGCAGCCTCAGCAATACCTTACCAGTGATTTTTTTAACCAGCATTTAAAACTGCAGCATGATACCGGTTTTCTGGAAAAAGATTTTGCAAAAATCAGGAATGAATTTAATAAGTATATCACCCAGGTATGATGAAATTATAAACCACCGTAATAATCGTAGCCTCTTTCAAACCAGTAATCTGGCGGCCTTTGATTGCTGAAAAAAATAGTGCCGATACGTTTAAGGTGCTTAACACCGTATTTAACCGGTATGATGAGCCGCAAGGGATAACCCTGGTTGGCGGGCAATGGTTTGCCATTCATTTCGTAACACAAAATAGTTTGCGGGTGCAAAATGCTTTTACTGTCGATGCCTACATAATATTTTTTATCCGGAGTGTTCATGCCGGTGTAATTTAAATGGCTCTGCCATTCCAGGTCGTATTTTTTTGCAAAGTCGCTGAATTTTACACCGCCCCAGTGCGTAACCTGGCTCCAGCCTTCAATACATTTAAAATCAAAAATTATTTCGGTTTTAGGCAAAGCTTTTATGTCGTCTAAAGAAATTAATAAAGTGTCGCCGGCATTTTTCACCACCTGCAGTTTCCATTTAGCCGCATCAAAATTAGCGCCCATGCCTTCGTCGCCATTTTTTCTAACTTTAACAGCAGCTGCAGAAAGTGGATAGGTTTTGGTAAGATGATTATTACTAAAAACACTGGAGAATATTTTTTCGTTGGTATTTAAAACGGTGCGTAAAGGTTTTGGTGTGCCATTGTCTGCTGGTTGTTTATAAATCCATTTCCAAATAAATATGCAGGATGCAATAAATAAAAAGAAAAATAAAAAAGCGATCAAAGTTTTATTTCTGATTTCTTTTTGCGAAAGTATTTTTTCTTTACCGGCAGCCATAACTTTAATTTTATGAAGGTGAAATTTCTTTAGCAGGGTCTTCCAAAGTTTCCCCGGAATTTATCCTGATATTTTCGGGAGGGGGCGGAGGGGGCTTCTTCGTTTCAAATCCCCGTACCATTCCGGCAAAATTATTCCAGCCTGCAAGTATTACCTGTATTACATGCACTAAAAAGAAAAGGCAAAATAAAATGGTTAAAATAAAATGCTCAGCCCTGGCCCATTCGTATCCACCCAATGCGGCACACAACCAATACAATTGTACCGGTTTAAAAATGGCAAGTCCGGTAATTAATGAACCCAAGCCCATAAAAATAACACCAGTGTAAGCAATGCGTTGTGCGGCATTATATTTTTTTTGCGGAGGCAATACTTTTTTTATATGCAGATCGTGCAGTAACACCTGCCAGGCTTCTTTAAAAGATTTTTTATGCGGAAGAATGAGTTTATATTCTTTTGAAAAAAATAAATATAAAACATAGAGTAAACCATTAAATGCAAAAATCCACATAAATACAAAATGTAAATTCATGCCTTCGGCCAATCGAAAGGGAATGTTTAATGCTTTATTAAATGAATCGGGAAAAAATTTAAGAATAGTTTTATCACCCCAGCCCAGGCGGTACACATCATTGGCCCAGTAAATAAGTAAACCACTCCATATCATTACGCCTAATACCGGAAAATTTATCCAGTGAAACCATCTTATGGCAAGCGGATGTTTTTCTATAATTTTTTGTACAGGCATTAGCGGGGGGTAAATAGTTTTGGTGGTGCCTTTTTATTTTAAAAGTAAACATTTTTATTTTTTAGGAATAAAATTAAGACTTGCCGAATTCATACAATATCGTAATCCTGTTGGCTTTGGTCCGTCATCAAACACATGGCCTAAATGTGCGCCGCACCTGCTGCAGTTTACTTCGGTACGCTGCATGCCAAAACTGTCATCAGTAATTTCTTCTACATTTTTTTTGGCAATAGGTTGCCAAAAACTTGGCCACCCGGTGCCACTTTCAAATTTTGTGGAAGAAGTAAATAATTCCTGGGCGCAACCAATGCAACTATAAATACCAGCTTTATGATTATCCCAATATTTACCTGTAAAGGCCGGCTCAGTTCCTTTTTTTCGGGTTACCTGGTATTGCTGTGCGGTTAATTGTTTGCGCCACTCCGCATCCGATTTTTTTACGGTATAATTATTAGTTTGTGCCTGGGTGCAACCCGAAGCAATAATTAACGCAGCCAGTAAAATATGTTTCATAAAATTTTGTTTAACTAACATACGCAGGGTGAACTATTATAGTTTTTTTTGCCTTATCCTTTTAACAAAAACTTGCTGTTACAAATTTAACTTTTAAATTTACTTTTATACTCAATTTTTATTTACAATGGGAATATTAAAACAGGTGGCCGAGTATTTATATCTTAAAAAGAAAGACCCCAATGCACCAGGTTCGCATTTTCTTAAATATATGCATGGCATTAACAGGCTTTCTATTCTGTTGTTTTTGCTGGCAATGATAATTTTAGTTGTAAAATTATTACGCAAATAATAAGCAGGGTTAAACGGTTTTACTGTTTGCGCTCATAAAATTATAAATAATTTTTGCCGCATTGGCCGATGCATGCCCGCCGGCACTTAATAACTTTTTTAACGCGGCATAATCGGCCTGCAGTTGTATTTGTTTCTTTGGGTTGGTGAGCAGTTCATTCAATTCATGTTTAAGATTTTCAACTGTAAGATCATCCTGTATCAACTCTTTTACCACCTCCTTATCCATTATTAAATTAACCAGGCCAATATATTTTATTTTTACCAGGCGCTTTGCAATTTGGTAAGATATGTTGCTGCCTTTATAGCAAATAACCTGGGGCACCGCAAACAAAGCTGTTTCTAAAGTTGCCGTACCGCTGGTAACCAATGCCGCTTTTGCCAGGGCCAACAGTTCATAAGTTTTATTTACCACAGCCGAAACGTTGTGATAAGGTGCTAATAAACCGGTGTAAAAGTTTTCATCAAGCCCGGGTGCTTTAGCCACCACAAAATGATAAGCAGGAAAATGTTTTGCTACTTGTAACATGATGGGCAATTTTTTTAAAATTTCCTGCTGGCGGCTGCCGGGTAATAACGCCACAATGCCGGAATTAGGAATTTGTAATTGGGTACTTGGCAAAGTAGCAGCAATATGTTGTTCCGTTAATTTCAAATGGCTGATTTCAAATTCTTCAATTACTTCCACCAGCGGATGGCCCACATACGCAACTTCATAATGCCATTTTTTATAAAAATCTTTTTCAAAAGGTAAGATGACGAGCATTTGATCTACATGCTCTTTAATCCCTTTTACCCGGTTCTCTTTCCAGGCCCAAACCTGCGGCGAAATATAATATATGATTTTTAAGCCCTGCTGCTTTGCCCATTTTGCAATGCGTAAATTAAAGCCGGGGTAATCAATCAATATCAGTACATCGGGCCTGTTGTTTAAAATATCTTTTTTGCAAAAACTAATATTTTTAAAAATAGTACGCAGGTTTTTTATCACTTCTATAAAACCCATAAAAGCCAGCTCGCTGTAATGTTTTACCAGTGTGGCGCCTGCGGCTTCCATTTTATCGCCGCCCCAGCAACGGATGTTTGCAGCAGCATCCAGTTTACGCAACTCTTTAATAAGATTACTGCCATGTAAATCGCCGCTTGCCTCACCTGCTATAATATAATACTGCATAAATAATGGTTACCGGTGCAATTTACTGCATTGTTTATTTAAATATACTTTGTTTAAAAAAGATTCCATTTTTACCGGGTATTGCATGCTGCTGCTTTTAAACTATTGCTTTTATTAAAGCTGCAACTGTTTTATCTTGAGCCAAAACTATAAAAAAAAGGTAGTTTTGGCTTAAGATTATTTTAATATCTTGAGCCAAAACCATAAAAAAAATGTACTTTTGGCTTAAGATAAATTTAAGTAATGGAAGTAAATATAATAGGCAGAGAAGAAGAAAAGCTTTTACTGGACAGTATTATAGCCAATAAAAAGGCAGATTTAGCAGCCGTGTATGGCCGCCGCAGAATAGGTAAAACTTATCTTATCCGCACCCATTTAAAAAAGCATATTGCACTGGAGTATTCTGGTATTCACAATGTAGAAACTGCAGTGCAGTTAGCGGGTTACTGCAGGGCAGTAGCCAAACAACTGAATAATAATATTGCCCTGCCCGAAGTAACCGATTGGTTTGCTGCATTTGATTTAACAGCCCGGTTGCTGCAAAAAAAAATGCGCCGAAAAAAAATAGTTTTATTTTTAGATGAGTTTCCGTGGCTGCAAACACCCAAATCAAATTTTTTAGCGGCCTTTGAGCAATTTTGGAACACCTGGGCCAGTAAACAAAATAACCTTGCTGTTATTCTCTGCGGCTCTGCAGCCAGCTGGATGATACAAAATGTAGTACGCAATAAAGGCGGCCTGCACAACCGCATTACACAAAAAATTGCATTGCAGCCTTTTACCTTACACGAAACAGAATTATTTTTAAAAAGCCGCAATGTACAATTAAACCGTTACCAAATTACACAATTGTATATGGCATTTGGCGGCGTACCGCATTATTTAGAGCAGGC
>JAYURK010000145.1:0-3847 GCA_043756235.1 Ferruginibacter sp.
AAAAAAAGTAAGCTTGTGCGTTTGAAAACAATTTTTTATATGAACCGGCACATTGGTTTTAGTGCGTTCTACTTCGGTAACTTCTACATACTGGCTGCCCCTTCTGGTTTTTCCCACAAGCCTGCAAATGGTATAAAATCGCTGACCGGCTTCATTAAAATAAGTGTATGAGTACCCGGTAACATTAATTCCTTTTACCTCCAGCTCCAAAACATATTCACATTTTTCACCTCCCCATCCCATAAAAGTGCTGCTGTTATCGGCAAACTGTCCTTTCCACTGGCCGGTAAAGTCCTGGGCAACTGTTGTTGCAGTAAAGAAAATTGAAACTATAAAAGGTATAATTCTTTTCATTTTCACCCGAAGGTTTTGTGTTTAAACAAATGTTGACTTACCTGATTTATTTTAATAAATCAATTGCCCTGATTGTATTTTTTATTTTAAAGTAACAAATGCTGTTAGCAGTTATGTATTTCTTCATCAATAAATTTACTTTTTTATTCTTTCGGTAAATATGGCCTCAGCAAATATTTTTTACAAAAATAAAACCAGTAATAAATAGCTGTTGTCAATAATAACAAAGATATTTTAGATAAATTTTTCCATAGCTAATAGTTCGTTAAATTTGCAACCTGCCTTAAGTTAGCGCAGCTATAATAAAGATATGATAAAGATTACATTACCCGATGGGGCAGTAAAAGAATACCTGTCAGGTACATCAGCAATGGATGTAGCCAAATCTATAAGTGAAGGTTTAGCAAGAAAAGTGCTTGCAGCAAATATTAACGGAGAAGTTTGGGATGCCACACGGCACATCACCACTGATGCAACTTTAAAGTTGCTTACTTGGGATGATACCGATGCAAAAGCAACCTTCTGGCATTCATCTGCCCACTTAATGGCCGAGGCGGTGGAAGATAAATTTCCCGGCGCAAAGTTTTGGGTTGGTCCTGCTATTGATAATGGATTACAAAAAGGTTTTTATTACGATATTGACTTAGGCGATAATAAATTAAGTGAAGAAGACCTGATATTGCTTGAGAAAAAAATGACAGAACTGGCTAAGCAAAATAACAGTTACCTGCGGGGAGAAAAATCTAAAGCCGAGGCCATTGCTTACTTTACAGAAAAAGGCGATGAATATAAATTAGACCTGTTGCAAAACCTGCAGGATGGCAGTATAACTTTTTACACACAGGGTGGCTTTACCGATTTATGCCGTGGCCCACATATTCCGGCAACGGGTGCCATTAAAGCTATTAAATTAATGAGCATTGCCGGAGCCTACTGGAAAGGCGATGAAAAAAATAAACAGCTCACCCGCATTTACGGGGTAACATTCCCCAACCAAAAAGAACTGGACGAATACCTTGCTTTATTAGAAGAAGCCAAAAAACGTGACCATAGAAAACTGGGTAAAGAACTGAGCATTTTTACTTTTGATGATAATGTTGGCCCCGGCTTACCCTTGTGGATGCCGAACGGAACTGTAATTATTGAAGCGCTGGAAAATCTTGCAAAAGAAACTGAAAAAGCTGCAGGTTATAAAAGAGTGGTTACTCCAAATATTGCCAAAGAAAGTATGTATTTAACCAGCGGGCATTTACCGTATTATGCCGATAGCATGTTTCCGCCAATGGAAATGGATGGTGAAAAATATTACCTAAAACCAATGAACTGCCCTCATCATCATAAAATATTTGATGCAGAGCAAAAAAGTTATAAAGATCTTCCGTACCGCATTGCAGAATATGGCACCTGTTACCGCTACGAACAAAGTGGTGAATTATTTGGTTTAATGAGGGTACGTTGCCTGCACATGAACGATGCTCATATTTATTGCAGTAAAGAACAATTTGCCCAGGAGTTTAAGGCGGTAAACGACATGTACCTTAAGTATTTTAAAATATTTGGGGTAGATAAATACGTGATGCGTTTAAGTTTGCATGCACCGGAAAAGCTTGGACAAAAGTATGTGAACGAACCTGCGCTTTGGTTGGAAACTGAAGAGATGGTACGCAAAGTGTTGATTGAAACCAATACGCCTTTTGTAGAAGTGCATGATGAAGCCGCTTTTTACGGTCCAAAAATTGATGTACAAATCTGGAGTGCCATTGGTAAAGAATTTACCCTTGCCACCAACCAGGTAGATTTTGCACAGGGCCGCAGCTTCAACCTAAGTTTTACCAATAAAGAAAATCAGCCAGAAGTGCCTTTGATAATTCACCGGGCGCCATTGGGTACTCATGAAAGATTTATCGGATTTTTGCTGGAGCATTTTGCAGGTAAATTTCCCACCTGGCTGGCACCGCTGCAGGTAAAAATTTTACCCATCAGCGATAAATTTATGGATTATGCAAATACTATTTTGCAAAAGCTGAAAAATGCTGATATTCGTGTGGAAATTGACGACAGAAATGAAAAGGTGGGTAAAAAAATAAGAGATACCGAATTAGCGAGAGTACCTTACATGCTGGTAATTGGAGAAAAGGAAATGAATGAAGGCAAAGCAGCTATCAGGCGACGGGGAATTGGAGATTTAGGCGCAAAAAATGTAGAAGAATTTATTGATGAAATAGTTTTAGAAATTAAGGAAAGAAGAAAAGATTAAAATTATTTTTAGAAAAAGAAAAAAAAATATTTAGCTAACAGAAAAAAAATATTTTTTAAAAGGCTAAGCATAACAGTTATATAAAAACAACATTGTAAATTAAAAATTGTAAATGGCATTTCCACCACGGCCGCCCAGGGGAGCGTTTAATCCCCGCTTTAAAAAAGAACAACAGCAGGAGCATCGTACCAACCACATGATAAAAGTACCAGAGGTACGTTTAGTTGGCGATAATGTAGAGCCCGGCATTTATGCAACAGCCGAAGCTGCAAAAATTGCAAAAGAACAGGAGCTGGACTTAGTGGAGATTTCTCCGGGAGCCAACCCGCCCGTATGTAAAATTATTGACTACAATAAATTTTTATACGAAGAGAAAAAGAAAAAGAAAGAACAAAAAGCAAAAAGTAAAACCAGCGAGGTTAAAGAAATACGTTTTACCCCCAATACCGATGATCATGATTTTGAGTTTAAAGTAAAACATGCCGAAAAGTTTTTAACCGATGGTAATAAAGTAAAAGCTCACGTACAATTTAAAGGACGTGCTATTATGTTTAAAGAGCGTGGCGAATTATTACTTTTAAAATTTGCCGACAGTTTAAAAGATGTAGGCGCTTTAGAAGGCTTACCCAAAATGGAAGGAAAAAGAATGCTGGTAATGTTTGCGCCAAAAGTGCAAAAGAAAAAATCAGGATCGGAATTGGGCAAACTGCATAAAGAAGAAAAGCCTGCACCAGTTACTGAAACACCTGCAGCCGAAAGCAGCAACTAAACAGTTAACAAAATATTTAACTTTTATGTTGAAGTAATACATTTTAAAGGGAAGCTTTTGCTTCCCTTTTTTATTATTTAAAAATTTATAAAAAAGTTGCTTTTATAAATCTAAAATCGCAACCCAAAAATCGTAAATTAAATTAGTGGACACTAGCTTAAATAAATACATCAGCGAAACAGGTTTTTGCAGCCGCAGAGAAGCGGATAAATATATTGAGCAATGCCGGGTAACCATTAACGGTATTGAAGCACACAAGGGTAACCGGGTGGCAGAAAAAGATGTGGTACTTGTTGATGGCGAGCCCATCAAAAAAAAGAAAAAAAATGTTGCTGTTTATATTTTACTCAACAAACCCAAAGGCATTACCTGCACTACCGATTTAAAAGATAAAACCAACATTATAGATTTTGTAAATTTTAAAAGCCGCATTTTTCCTATTGGCCGTTTAGATAAACGGAGTGAGG
>JAYURK010000146.1:0-35172 GCA_043756235.1 Ferruginibacter sp.
AGCTTTCGATATTTACTATTCGACATCTACCAAAGTTAAGGCATAGCCATCAGTACATTACCACCGCCCAAGGCGGTGGTTTTTTAAGAAAAAATAAAACCGAAAGGAAAATTTGTTTAATGTTAATTCAAAAAATCATTTTGAAATTCTCAAAAAATTCGAATTTTAAAAAATATTACAATAATTATTCGCAGATGGTGTCATAAAAAAATGTTGATACTGCTCAAGTTTTAAAAAGACTTCAAAATAAAATTGCATTTAAAACGCAATTGGAGTGATGTAAAAGTTTATACTATTGATTTACAGATTGAATTAATTCAGAAAATTTTAAGCATAGAAAGTTACCATCAGATCTTCACCAGCGGCACACTTATCACAAACACACTTCCCTTACCCAGCACACTATCTGCTTTAATAGTTCCATGGTGTGCCTGCACCATTATTTTTACATAACTCAACCCAAGGCCAAAGCCTTTTACATTATGTATGTTGCCGGTGTGGGCACGGTAAAATTTTTCAAAAATTCGGTTAACGGTTTCTTTGTTCATGCCTATGCCGTTATCTTCTATTTTTATTTTTAGCTGGTTGCCGGCATTTTCGGTAGTAAGTTTTATGGCCAGGTTTTCTTTAGAATATTTTACGGCATTATCCAAAAGGTTGTTCACCAAATTGGTAAAATGTACTTCATCTGCAAGTATGGTATCGTTTGCTGCATCCAGGTGTACTTCAAGCGTGCCCTGTTTTTCTTCTACCTGTAAAATAATATTATTTAAGGCACCGGTAATTAAATCGTGTGCTGCCGATTTTTTTAAATTCAATTGTACTTCCTGCTTATCCAGTAAAGCGGCCTGCAAAATAGTTTCTACCTGCTTGTTCATCCGCTTGTTTTCTTCTTTAATAATATTAGTAAAGTAATTGGTTTTTTCTTCGTTGCCTTTTACCTTTTCGTTTTTTAACGCATCAACTGCCAATGAAATAGTAGCCAGTGGTGTTTTAAATTCATGCGTCATGTTATTGATAAAATCCGATTTTATTTCGCTTAATTTTTTTTGTTTTAATAAAGTGCGGATAGTAATAAAAAAAGCAGTGGTAATAATTAAGGTAAACAATATTGCCCCCATAATAAACCAAAACATTTCACGCCAAATGATAATTTTTTGATTGGGCACAATTACACCCAGCAATTCTTCATTCACCATGTTTTCATAATTGCTGCCGCTGGGTGGCTCAATGGGTAAAAAGTAACTGATGTTTTTAATGGTATCCTGCGAGAGTGCATAATAATTTTCGCTCAGCAACTGCCTGCCGCTTATTGAATTTTCTACCACTGCAAATTCAAAAGGGTAATGCTTTAAATTTTGAGTATTGAAGGCCGTTCTGATGATAACACTTACTTCATCTTTTGAAAAACGTTGTATTACCGATGGTTTAAAATATTGCAATTGTAATTTATCGCCGGGAAAAAGCATTTCATTTTTTTTACCAAAAGGCACTATGCTGTTATTATCGTGCGATAAGGCGGTAGCAGCCAGTTCCATAGCCCTGCCAATATTTTGTTCTACCTGTTTATTCTTTGCATCACGGGCACTCTTTATCCACAAAAACTGAAAAAATATCAGCCCCAGCAAAGAAAGAAATATCAGTATGGTTATAACAGGAAAAATTTTCTTCATCTATGCAAAAGTAGTTGAGTTAACGGGTGTAAAATATGGTAAAACTGCCAAAGTATAAATTTAACTAAGGTTTAAACTTCCCGGCTAAGTAACAGCTGTTAGTTTACCTGAAATACCGTTGCCTTTTTAAACCGGTCAGGCGTGGGATAAAATTTCTTAAATAAATATTATTTTTCTCTTTACTTATTTACAATTATGCATTATTTTAGAATATGATTTCACCAGGCGCCGGCATATTATTAATTGCAGACCCATTTTTAAAAGACCCCAATTTTTTAAGAACGGTGGTACTGTTATGCGATCACCAGGAAGAAGGCAGTTTTGGTTTTGTACTGAATAAAAAAATTGAACAAACGCTTGATGAATTACTTATAAATTTTGAGGGCTTTCCCTTACCGGTTTTTTATGGCGGCCCTGTGCAAACAGATACCATTCACTTTGTACACCAATACCCCGATTTGATACCCGAAGCCACTGCAATAAGTGATGGTATTTACTGGGGCGGCAATTTTGAAGCCGTTAGTGCCTTAATAAAAAACAATAGCCTGGACCAAAAGAAAATAAAATTTTTTATTGGATACAGCGGCTGGGGCGATGGACAATTGGATGAGGAAATGAAAGAAAAAAGTTGGCTAACTGTAGACGCTACAAAAAATTTGGTGTTTCATACAAAAGAAACAGAAGTGTGGAAAAGCAGCCTGGTACACCTGGGCGGCGATTATGAAATGATGGTAAATTTTCCGATTGATCCGCAATTGAATTAAGGGGTGAATGCGCAATAGGCAATGGGCAATTTGCAATTTGCAATTTCGAATATTTCACCATACCATATTTCACCATTCACAATTGACCATTCACCGTTGACCATTCACCATTCACGACAGCTCCCCAATAACTTCTGCAAACAACGCACTCAACTTTTCATCCGCTTTACCGGCCACTGCAATTATTGCTGCAATATCTACGGGCTGCAAATTATCAGGGTCGCACTCATCAGTAATTACACTTATTGCAGCACAGGGCAAGCCCACATGATTGGCCACAATTACTTCCGGCACAGTGCTCATACCCACCATATCGGCACCAATATTTTTTAAATGCCGGTACTCTGCACGGGTTTCTAAATTTGGTCCGGCAACTGCCACATAAATTCCTTCTTTAATTGGAATAGATAATTTTTTTGCCGCAGTTAAAATTTTATTATTTAAATCTTTATTGTAGGGGCAACTCATATCAACAAAACGGTTTCCAAAAGCTGCATCATTTAAACCACGTAACGGGTTTTCGGGTTGCTGATTAATATGATCGTTCAATAAAACTAAATCTCCTTTTTTATAATCAGCATTCATGCCTCCGGCTGCGTTGCTTAATAATAAATATTGTACCCCTAATGCCTTCATCACCCTTACCGGAAAAGTAATTTGCTGCATAGTGTACCCTTCGTAATAATGAAATCTGCCCTGCATGGCAATTACCGGCACATTATTCATTATACCATAAATTAAATTGCCTTTATGAAACTCAACTGTGGCTTCAGGAAAATGTGGTACCTCATTGTAAGGCACCGTAATTTTAATATCAATTTTATGTACCAGCGCACCAAGGCCTGTGCCCAATACTATACCCGCTGCAGGCTGTTTAAAACCTTTACTTTGTAAAAATGCCGCACATTCTTTTATCATTTTTAAAGAATACTCCATAACTAAAACTTTATTTAGTGAATGTACGTAAATTGGGTTTAAAATGTTTCAATTATACCTATGCGATTTCTTATTGTAATAATGGTTTTATTCAGCAGCAATATAATTGCCCAAACTGGTTACAAAACCGGGGATGTAATAGCCAACCTGCCTGTAAAAAAAATATTAAACCACAGTGCAGCATCATCTTCTCTTAATGATTTAAAAGGCAATATTACCATTATAGATTTTTTTGGCACCTGGTGTGTACCCTGTATAAAAGCATTGCCCGAACTTACCAATTATAAAAATAAATTTGCCGCAGATGTAAATATTTTTCTAGTCTCAAACGAAACAGAAGATAAACTCAACAAATTTATCAGCACCCGTAAACCTTTTGCTTTACCGCTTGTTGTAGATGAAGGCAATATTTTTACCAATGCATTTCAACCACCGGCTTACCCTTACACCGTAGTGCTGGATAAAAATTTGAAAGTAATTTCAATTACTAATGCAGCAGACTTAACAGAAGCCATGTTGCAAAAATTTGTAGATGAAGTAAAAAATGCAACTGCTTTAAAACCTGTTGATACTAAAACTGAAACAAAACCTGAAATAAAAATTGATACAAAAATGCCCGCCTACACTGCCAGTAAAAACATACTGATAAAACTTTCGCAGGATTTTATGTATGCCGCCAAATTAAATGAAGACGTTACGGTATTTATTGATCAACTTAAAAATTTATCTTTTGATGAATTGAAAAAAAATATTAATAATGATGAGGAAAAAAAAGCTTTCTGGATAAACCTGTACAATGGTTATGTAAATTCATCGCTGCATAAAAATCCTGATTTGTATAAAGACAGGGGAGAATTTTTTTCTGCAAAAAATATTATGGTTGCCGGCAAAATATTCAGTCTTGATGTGATAGAGCATGGCGTTTTAAGAAGAAGCAAAATAAAATGGAGCCTGGGGTATTTTAATAAACTATTTCCCAATAAAACCGAAAGGGCATTGCGGGTACGCCACCTGGATAAACGCATACACTTTGCACTAAACTGCGGCGCTAAAAGTTGCCCGCCTATTGCGTTTTATAATGCCGAAAATATTAACCAGCAATTAGACCTGGCCACTAAAGCGTATTTAACAGGTGAAGCAAATTATGCTGTAACCGAAAATAAATTATATCTTCCTGCAATTATGGGATGGTTCCGCAGAGATTTTGGCGGAAAGAATAAAATGATCCGGCTCGTTAAGTCGTTAAATATTGTTCCTGAAAAAGCAAACCCTTCCATTGAGTTTAAACCATACGACTGGACATTGTATTTAGAAAATTATAAACTGTAACATATGAGCGACCATTATTATAATGCTGCCGACCTTGGCAAGTTTGGCAACATTGGTGAATACCAAAAAGATTTAGCAGATAAATTTTTTGCCTGGTACGGTGCAGCCTTTGCCGATAGTGCCTTAACAGCAAAAGAAAAATCGTTGATAGCATTAGCCGTTGCACATGCAGTGCAGTGCCCATACTGCATTGATGCGTACAGCAGCGATGCTTACGAAAAAGGCTACAGCGAAGCACAAATGATGGAAGCTGTACACATTGCCGCAGCCATAAAAGGTGGCGCAGCTTTGGTGCATGGTGTGCAAATGATGAATAAGGTAAAAGAGATTGCGATGTAGGGAAGCCCCTCCGCCCCTAAAGGGGAACTTGATTAAAGCGAAGATTAAGTTTTATTATTTTTTGAACCAAGCATAAAATCTTTAATCAACTTCATTGGCGTCGCACTCTTCAACTGTATATCATTATTGAACTTTTATTGAAGCAATTGAAATTAAAATAGAAACTAAATACTAATAATCTAACAAACTAAGTTCTCCGCCGTGGCGGACACAGGGGTATGAAATCACTAAAAGCACAACATAACATTCTTGCAGATGCACATGAGCAATTAGAAATATTAGAGCATGGCGTAAATCATGATGATGCATTCGGGTTAATTCCATTTCAACAAAAATTAGAAAACATTGGGTTGTATCCTTTACTGCCAACCGCATTAGAAGTTTTTCAAATTAACGTAGGCAAAATGTGCAACCAGGTTTGCAAGCACTGCCATGTAGATGCCGGGCCCGACCGTAAAGAAATAATGACCAGGGAAACAATGCTGCAATGTGTAGAGGTAATAAAAAATAATCCATCTTTTACAACAGTTGATTTAACCGGTGGTGCGCCAGAGATGAATCCTGATTTTAGATTCTTTGTTGAAGCAATAAAAAAAGCAAATCCTCAAATAAAAATAATTGTGCGGTGTAATCTTACCATCATACGTGCCAACAAAAAATATTACGACCTGCCCGAATTTTTTAAAATGCATAATATAGAAGTGGTTTCATCTTTACCTTTTTACACCGCCGACAGAACAGACAAGCAAAGAGGTGATGGCGTTTTTGAAGACAGCATTACAGCATTGCAAATGCTTAATGCCGTTGGTTACGGAATGGAAGATAGCGGCCTTACTTTAAATTTGGTGTATAACCCTGCAGGCGCTTTTTTACCACCATCACAATCAGTTTTAGAAAAAGAATTTAAAACCGCCTTAAAAAAAGATTTTAATATTTCTTTTAATGCACTTTTTGCTATTACCAATTTACCCATCAGCCGTTATTTGGATTATTTATTGCAAAGCGGCAATTACGAAAAGTACATGGCAAAATTGATTGCCGCCTTTAATCCCGTGGCCGCAAGCAATGTAATGTGCCGCAATACACTTTCTATTGGCTGGGATGGATTTATTTACGATTGCGATTTTAACCAGATGCTGGAATTAAAAGTGAATTGCAGCAGTAAACATATTGCACAATTCAACAGCACCAAATTACAGAACCGGACTATTGTAGTTAGTCAGCATTGCTTTGGTTGCACAGCGGGTGCTGGCAGCAGTTGCGGTGGGGCTGTAGTATAATTTTTCAACAAAAAAATATAAAAAACAAAATGAGTACAGCTTATTTAGAAACCACAAAAGATGTTTACAAAGCAGCAGCCGAAAAACCTGATGTAGGTTTATGCTGCACTACTACACCGGTTTGGCAATTGCCCGGTTTGGACATGCCGGTAATTATGCAGCAAATGAATTATGGTTGCGGCAGTACGGTTAACCCCCGTGATTTAGTAAACGATCCAAAAATTTTATACGTTGGTGTTGGTGGCGGAATGGAGCTGTTGCAGTTTGCTTATTTCAGCAGGCAAAAAAATGGTGTGATTGGTGTAGATGTAGTAGATGAAATGTTAGCCGCCAGCAAAAGAAATTTTGATGAGGCAGAAAAATTAAACCCCTGGTTTAAAAAAGAATTCGTTGATTTAAGAAAAGGTGATGCATTAAATTTACCAGTAGCAGATAACAGCATTGATGTAGCCGCACAAAATTGTTTGTTCAATATTTTTAAGCAGGATGAATTAAAAAAAGCATTGAGCGAAATGTACCGTGTACTTAAACCACGTGGCCGTTTGGTAATGAGCGACCCTACCTGCGAAACTGAAATGCCCGAGGCATTAAGAGAAGATGAAAGATTAAGAGCATTATGCCTTAGCGGTTCGTTGCCATTGAAAGAGTATATAAAAATGATAACCGATATTGGTTTTGGTACAGTAGAAATAAGAGCGAAAAGAGCATACAGAATTTTGGACCCAAAAAATTATGCCACCGATAAATTAATTTACATAGAAAGTGTGGAAGTATGTGCCATTAAAGATCCGATGCCTGCGGACGGGGCCTGTGTTTTTACAGGAAAGACAGCCATTTATTTTGGCAGCGAAGAATGCCTTGATGATAACAAAGGCCATATTTTATTTCCTAACCAACCATTAGCGGTTTGCGATAAAACTGCAGGCGCTTTGGCTGCATTAAACAGGGATGATATTTTTATTTCGCCTGCTACATTTTTTTATGATGGTGGTGGATGCTGTTAATTATCATAATTATCTTTTTATTCAACCGCTGACGGATTTTTTACTTAACCCCGCCGGCGGCTTTCAGCCCCGTCGGCGGTTGATAGTAATTCTTAATTATTTAAATGAAATCTGCATTAATCATATTCGTTCGCAACCCCGTTTTATCTAAAGTAAAAACAAGATTGGCAGCAACTATTGGTAATGAAAAAACCTTGCTGGTGTATAAACATTTATTGCAGCATACTAAAAGCATTACACAACTAGTGCCATCAACAAAATTTGTTTTTTATGCCGACTATTTAAATGAAGATGATGTATGGGATGGCTATGAAAAAAAATTGCAAAGCGGAAAAGATTTAGGTGCAAGAATGAAACATGCCTTTGATGAGGTGTTTCAACTTGGTTTTGAGCATGTTTGTATAATAGGAAGCGACTGTTACGAATTAACCCACCTTATCATTGCTGAAGCCTTTGAAAATTTACAAACTTTTAAAACAGTAATTGGCCCTGCAAATGATGGCGGATATTATTTACTGGGTATGCAATATCCCTTTAAAGATGTGTTTAGCGATATTGAATGGAGTACCAAAAACGTGTTTGCTGATACGATTAATAAAATAAATACGCAACACCTCACCTGTAATGTGCTGGCCAGCCTTAATGATATTGATGATGAAAAAGACCTGCGTAAATCTTCAATTGCTTATTTACTGGATAAATAATTATCTTCCCTTTTAAATAAGGAAGTATTGCTGTACAGTATTGTAAAAATAATTGCCCGCCTTGCAATAAAAATTTATTGCCGCAATATTTATATCAATAAAAAAGAAATACTGCAGCATACCGGGCCGCTGCTGCTTGCCGTTAATCACCCCAACTCATTTTTAGATGCTATTATTTTTTGCACCCTGTTCGATAAACCCGTTTATTCATTAGCCCGGGGCGACGCTTTTAAAAAAACACTGGCAGCAAAAATTTTATACAGTTTTAAAATGTTGCCGGTTTACCGTGTAAGTGAAGGCGTAGAAAATTTAGAAGAGAATTATAAAACTTTTGAAGCATGTAAAAAGATTTTTAAACAAAATGGTATTGTATTAATTTTTAGCGAGGGCAGGTGTATAAACGAATGGCATTTAAGGCCGCTTAAAAAAGGTACTGCCCGGCTTGCTATCAGCAGCTGGCAGGATGGGATTGATCTTAAGGTATTACCCGTTGGTATTAATTACAGCTCTTTTAAAAAATTTGGCAAAAATGTAAAAATATTTTTTGGAAATTTTATTACTGCAACAAGTATCAACTTAAGCGCAACCGACGGTAAAGCAATGAATAGCTTTAATGCTATTTTAGAAGATGCGTTAAAACCATTTGTTTTTGAAATTAAACCGGATGATAAAGCAGCACTGCAAAAAAAATTTTATGTTCCGCAATCATTAATAAAAAAAATAGTTCTGGCGCTTCCTGCAGTTGCAGGTTTTATTATTCATGCGCCGTTTTATTATGGTGTAAAATGGCTGGGCAATACCTTAATTAAAGAAGAGGGACATTTTGATAGTAAAATGGTGGGGCTTTTATTTTTTTTATACCCGCTATATATACTGATGCTGTTTGTTGTATGCCTTGGGGTAACTAATAGCTGGATGAGTATTTTTCTTTTTTTATTACTGCCCTTTACTGCCTGGGCTTATGTGCAATTGAAAAAACAATTGGATTAATTATTTTACCCTGCTAAACCGTAAACATTTTACCACCCAGTTGGGTAAACATTTTGCAGGATTTCTTTTTTTTAAGTTAAGGTACAACCCAATTTTTTTTGCAATGGGCACTTTATGTGTTTCCACATATTCAATCAAAGTGCCGTCGGGGTCTTCGTTATAAGCAAAATGGCCGGATGCTTCTCCCATATCAAACCCATTACAACTGTTTACAGTTAAAGGATACTTTGTTTCATTACAAATTTTTTCATGTGCTTTCATGCCATTAATATCAAAGCAAACATGAATAAAACCAAGATCGCCCCAATGGCGGTTAACATAAATTTTTTGAGGTGTAAAATTTTCAGCCTGTATTAACTCAATTTGTACCGGGCCCAATAATTTTCCGAAGGCACCTGTTGGTTTCCAGGGTTTAGTTAAAATAACACGTTTACATTTTCTTTCGCAGCCAGGCAATCCTTTCCAGTCTTTAAACACCGCATCATCATTAAAAATTTCGTTTGTAAAGCCCAGCACATTTTTATAAAAAGCTATTGCAGCTTCTATTTGTGTTACACCAATGGTTACACCACAAACAGCGCCGGTTAGTTTATTGTCGTTAGTAAACCAATAATCATCTTCAATAATTTCAAAAATATTATTCCAGGGGTCTTTAATGTAAAAATGTTTTTTACCACCGGGACTTATGGCTAAAGAGGAAAGGATGTTTACCCCGCTTGTCTTATAAAAATTATAAGTTGCGCCTGCATCTTTACACCTTATTTTAACAGCAAAAATTCCGAGATCGCCCAATCCAATTTGCCAGGCTGGAGCTTTGGGAATTTTATTGCTGTACTGCCAAATTTCAAATCCGCCGCCGCCCTGTAAATTCATGGCCAGTATTGCATAGCGTTCTTGTGCAACACCGCCAGTATATTGTTTCATTAATGTGGCAGTGGCTGCATCTTTGAATACCACAATATCTATCCCGAAAATTTTTTTGTACCATTCAAAAGCTTCATCAGCATCAGCAACGCCAATACCAACCTGCTGAATGCCATTAATGCATCTTTCCATTTTTTTAATTACGTAAAATAACTTTTGATAGATTATACAAATAAAACAGACCTGGCATTATTTTTTCAACATTAATTTATATTGTTCCGCAATTTGCTGTTGCGATGCACCGCTTTTAAAAAGTTGTATGGCTTTTCTGTTGGCCATTTGTACCTGCCACCAGGTTCTGCCTTCGTATTTTCTGATGCTTATAAGAGTGGTTTTATTAAAAATTTTATAATGGCCTTTTTGTTTTGCCCTTGCAGTTAAATCATATTCCTCCATTATCAGCATATCGCTTTTAAATCCATCCAATGCTGCAAATAATTTTTT
The DNA here is from genome assembly GCA_043756235.1 of Ferruginibacter sp. GTDB lineage: Bacteria > Bacteroidota > Bacteroidia > Chitinophagales > Chitinophagaceae > Ferruginibacter. Next base: position 10,388 of record JAYURK010000146.1, read on the forward strand.
TGTAATAAAAAATGTTTGGTCGCCGCCATAACAAATAAACCAATCGAACCTTGTAAAAAAAGCATTGAATTTAAATATCCATTTTTTACTGTTGAATTTGGTTTGATAGCGGCCGCAATCAAATTTATTTTTCACGGCTTCAATAATATCTGTTGCAAAACTTGTTGGTGGAAAAGTATCGGCATGTACAAAATATAAAATATCGCCGCTGGATTTTGAAGCGCCATAATTCATTTGTGCAGCCCTCCCTTTTTGAGGTGATGTAAAAGTAATTGCACCTACAGATGAAGCAAGAGCAATGGTTTCATCTGTACTGCCACCATCGCTTACTATAATTTCGGCAATAGAATTGTTACTGTTATTTTTTAAATAATTAATTAATGCAACAATATTTTCTGCTTCGTTGTAAGTTGGAATTATTATGGAGATTTTATCTATCACTGGTAACACGAATATACATTAATAAAAAAACCATCATGCCAAATAGCGTGATGGTTTTTATGTGGCTGGAAGCTGGAGCTTCCAGTTACAATTCTTTAGCGCCTTCTACCAGCACGGTAACTTTATTATTCAATACTTCTACAAAGCCACTTTGTATGGTGTACAATGCGGTAGCAGATTTATCTTTTAAAATTTTAAGGGTGCCGTTTTTTAAAGCACTTACCATTGGCGCATGCTTATCTAATACTTCAAACGAACCGCTGATGCCCGGCAGTTGAACGCCATATACATCGCCGCTAAAAATTTTGCTTTCTGGTGTTAATATTTCTAAGTTCATGCCCCTGTCCCCTAAAGGGGAACTTGGTTTGTTGGTTTATAATTTATTTTTTTACCCCGCTAAATTCAATCGCTTAGATAAAAGTTGAACAATGGTATTCAGTACAAGAGTGCGACGCCAATGAAGCTAAATAGAAATTCTAAAGCTGGGCTCAAAATTTGAAATAACAAAATTAAGAGCTTTTACAAAAATCTAATGATACCACTACCTTAGTTCCCCTTTAGGGGACAGGGGCTCTACGCCTGCGCAGCTGCCATCAACTTCTTACCTTTTTCCATTGCATCTTCCAAAGTACCCACAAGGTTAAACGCTGCTTCGGGATATTCATCCACTTCTCCATCCATAATTGCATTGAAACCACGGATGGTATCTTCTATTGGAACCAACACACCTTTTAAACCGGTAAATTGTTCGGCCACAAAAAACGGCTGACTTAAAAAACGCTGTACTTTACGGGCACGTGATACTACTAATTTATCTTCATCACTCAATTCATCCAAACCAAGGATGGCGATGATATCCTGCAATTCTTTATAGCGTTGTAAAATTAATTTTACACGGTTAGCAGTGTTATAATGTTCGTCGCCAACAATCAATGGAGTAAGGATACGTGAAGTAGAATCCAACGGATCAACCGCAGGATAAATTCCCAAATCCGCAATCTTACGACTCAATACCGTAGTAGCATCTAAGTGAGCGAAAGTTGTAGCCGGAGCCGGATCGGTTAAATCATCCGCAGGTACATATACCGCCTGTACCGAAGTGATGGAACCATTTTTAGTAGAAGTAATACGCTCCTGCATCAATCCCATTTCTGTTGCTAACGTTGGCTGATAACCTACCGCACTTGGCATACGGCCTAACAATGCCGATACCTCTGAACCTGCCTGTGTAAAACGGAAGATATTATCTACGAAAAATAAAATGTCTTTTCCCTGCCCGGTGCCATCGCCATCACGGAAATATTCAGCGATCGTCAATCCGCTTAAAGCCACACGAGCTCTTGCTCCTGGCGGTTCGTTCATCTGACCAAAAACGAAAGTTGCTTTTGATTCTTTCAGATCATCCATATTCACGGCGCTCAAATCCCATCCGCCTTCTTCCATGCTGTGTTTAAACTTATCGCCATAATTCATGATCCCTGCTTCAATCATCTCTCTCATCAAATCATTTCCTTCACGTGTTCTTTCGCCCACACCTGCAAATACTGATACACCACTGTATGCTTTTGCAATATTGTTAATCAACTCCTGAATTAATACTGTTTTACCCACACCGGCACCACCAAACAAACCAATTTTACCACCTTTTGCATAAGGCTCAATCAAATCAATAACTTTAATACCGGTAAATAGAATTTCGCTGGCAGTACTTAAGTTTTCAAATAAAGGCGGCTTATTATGAATGGGGCGGCCACCTACTTTACTTACCTGAGGCAAACCGTCAATAGCATCGCCGGTTACATTAAACAAACGGCCTTTAATAGCATCGCCTACGGGCATTGCAATAGGAATACCAGTATCAATTACCACAGTACCACGTACTAAACCTTCGGTTCCGTCCATGGCAATGGTACGTACACTGTCTTCTCCCAAATGCTGCTGCACTTCTAATACAAGGGTATCGCCATTTTCACGTTTTAATTCTAATGCATTTAAAATTTCGGGGAGTTTGCTGTCTTTATCAAACTGTACGTCAACAACCGCACCGATTACTGATTTTACTTTACCCGTATTGGCCATAAATAATATTTTATTATAATGAGGTGTAAATTTGAGCGGCAAAGGTAAGGGATGGAGTTTGAAATTTGAAATTTGAAATGCAGCTTTTTAGCACATCATTTAACTGTATTGGACCGTTGCGGCTGAAAATACAAATGAAAGATAATATGAGCGGTAATTATGGTTACAAGTAAAATTGTAGTTTCAATTTTTAATTGAATTATGGTACCAAAAATTAAAAAGACTTTACGGATGGGGTTTATAACTGCTAACCTTATTACAGCAGCTTTGTTTTTACTGGCTGGCCTGGTGCCCTTTGTTAATGCAGGAAAATATTGGCTGGTGGCACTTGCCGGGCTTATTTTTCCATTATTGTTTTTTGCAATGGCGGGTTTTTTAATATACTGGTTGATAAGAAGATCTAAATGGGTATGGGTTTGCATTGCGGTATTACTATTGGGTTGGCGGCAGGCAGCTGTTATGTTTAGTTTTAAAGGAAGCAGTAAAATTATTGCTGCCAAAAATGCAGAAACGCTAAGGGTGTTAAGCTGGAATTTATCCAGCTGGGGCCAAACCAACAGAAGCCATCCAAATAACCACCTTGATAAAATGGTGGAACTGATAAAAAGTACTGATGCCGATGTGTTGTGTTTGCAGGAGTATATTTATTTTAAAGACAAAACTTTTTGCGACACCCTGTTGCCAGCATTAAAAGAAAGCGGCTACCGGTATATTTATTTTGGCAAGACTAATTATTTTAAACGAATTTATAAATCCACTATTTTAAATACCGTTGTCATTATATCTAAATACCCGATTGCAGATTCGGCCCAATATAATTACCCGGTGATAAACGATAAGGACCATGCTGAGCCACTTATTTATGCCGATATAAAAGTGAGCAATACCACCATAAGAATATTTACCACTCACCTGCAATCGGTAAGTTTTGGCAATACGGATTATGAAGCTTTACATAATTTAAAAGAACCTGCAGCGGCAAGTGTAACACAGTCCAAAGCATTAGTTACCAAATTAAAAATTGGCTACAATAAAAGAACCCTGCAGGCAGATAAGCTGCGTGAAAAAATAATTGAAAGCCCTTACCCCACTATTGTTTGCGGCGATTTTAATGATGTACCCAACTCCTACACTTATTTTACTGCAAAAGGAAATTTGCAGGATGCTTTTTTAAAAAAAGGCAGTGGCTTTGGCAGAACTTTCCGCTTTATTTCTCCAACGTTAAGAATTGATTATATACTGGCGGATAAAAAATTTGAAGTAACAGCTTTCAATAAAATTGAGGTGAATTATTCGGATCATTATCCAATTATTGCAGACTTTAAAATGCCCAATGAATAATGTTGCAGAAAAATATTATTGAATAATTCTAAAAACCAGCGCTGCAATTACACCACCTATAATTGGCCCCGCAACCGGTATCCAGCTATAACCCCAATCGCTATCTCTTTTATTTTTTATGGGTAAAATAAAATGCATAATTCTGGGGCCTAAATCTCTTGCCGGGTTTATTGCATAACCTGTTGGTCCGCCTAATGATAAGCCAATACCCAACACCAGCAGTGCAACCGGTAAAGCATTTAATGCACCTAACGAAATACCTACATCATTAATTTTTCCGCCGGCAATGGAAAAAGCACCAAACACTAATGCAAAAGTGCCAATGATCTCAGTTATTAAATTATCCGGTGTACTTTTTATGGCAGGGGCATTACAAAAAACAGCCAGCTGTCCGTTAGCATCTGTGGTTTCATTAAAATGTAAGCGGTAAGCTAACCAGGTTAAAAAAGCCCCGGTCATGGCACCAAGCATTTGTGCTGCAATGTAAAAAGGTACTTTGGTCCAATCGTTAATTTTAATAGCATCGGCTATAGTAACTGCAGGATTTAAATGTCCCTCGCCACCCAGCGAAGTACAAACATATACGCCTACAAAAACTGCAATGGCCCAGCCAAATGCAATAACCAACCAGCCGCTGTTATTGCCTTTTGTTTTATGTAATACTACATTGGCGTTAACACCATTGCCTAATAAAAGTAATAAAGCCGTGCCGGTAAATTCTGGTAAAAATAGAGACATAAGAAAAGAGTTATGGGTTAAAAGTTAGCAGTTATGAGTTTTTTATGTTGCTGCATAATAATATAGCAGCTTAGTCAGTTTTAATTCAAGATAATAAATATTGTTTAGCAAGAAAATTAAAATCTTTAACCTGTTGATTTATCCAATCCTGATTTTTAAGCAATTCGCCTCCCATTATTTTTGCAACCATTGGCGCCGATTCTATTGCGGCCCGGGCATTTAAAAACAACATCCTTGTTCTTCTTGCTAAAACATCTTCTACCGTTTGTGCCATTTCGTTTTGTATGGCCCAAATAATTTCGGCTTTTATATTGGTAAGAGAAGGATGAATTAATTCAGCCAGTGTTTCATTTTCTTTACAAAGATTTTTTATAAACGCGGCGTCACTGCCATAAAAATGTAAAGGATCGTTTTTATCAATATTATTTATCCATCCATGAATTTTTAAATTTTCAGTACCACATTTTGTTTCCGGAAGTTTAGCTACAGCAATAGTTTTTTTTAAAACATCATTCGCCATTTTGCGGTAAGTGGTCCATTTACCACCAGTGATAGTTACTAAACCGCTTGCACTTACAAGTATAGTATGATCTCTTGGCATTAATGCAGTTTTATTACCGGCACCTTTTTTTACCAATGGCCGCAACCCAACAAAAACACTTTGCACATCGCTTCGTTGTAATGCAACATCAAGGTAAATATTGATGTGCTGCATAATAAATGCTATCTCCTCTTCCAAAGGTTTTGGTTCTAAAAAATGATTTTCTATTGGTGTATCCGTAGTGCCCACCACCACTTTATTATGCCAGGGCACGGCAAACAACACCCGGCCATCTGTAGTTTTTGGAATCATCATCGCATCGGCACCCGGAAAAAAATTTTTATCCAGCACTAAATGTATTCCCTGCGACGGACTTACTATATTTTTTGCAGCAGCATCATCCATTTGCAACACTTCATCGGCAAAAACACCGGTGGCATTTATGACTGCTTTGCATTTTAAAGTATATTCTGTTCCATTTATTTCATCTTTAATAACAACACCACAAATTTTTTCTTCTAAACCGCTGCCGGGGTTTATAACCGCCGGCAGGGTTTTTATAAGTTTGGTGACTTTACAATAATTTAAAACCGTTGCGCCATTTGCTGCTGCAGTTTGTGCTAAATTAATAGCCAGCCGGGCATCATCAAACTGCCCGTCTTTATAAACAATGGCTCCGCTTAATTTTTTTATATTGATGGTGGGTAAAAATTCTTTTGTTTTGTTAGCATTGATAATTTTTGTTTTGCCCAAGCCCCAATTGCCGGCTAAAACATCATAAATTTTTAACCCCACTCCATAAAATATTTTTTGCCACAAACTGTAACAGGGTAAAACAAAAGAAAGATTGGTAGTTACATGCGGTGCGTTTTTTAACAGTAAGCCTCGTTCTTTTAATGCCTCTTTTACCAATTTAATATTACCCTGTGCTAAATACCTTACGCCACCGTGTACTAATTTTGTGGACCGGCTTGATGTACCTTTTGCAAAATCATGCTGCTCTGCCAATAAAGTTTTGTATCCTCTTGTGGCAGCATCAACAGCAGTACCCAATCCTGTTGCACCACCACCAATGATGATAATGTCCCATTCGGTATTATCATTAAGCCTTAGCAACATTTCTGTTCTGTTCATAATTAATTAAAGTAGCTGCAAGTTTCGATAAAATTATTTTTACGCTTAGTGTGCCACGCCCCGTCGGGGCATTTGGTGGGTAGCCATAAACCAAAAAGCGTCTTTCGTTCCGTAGGAACGGCTGGTGCCGATGTCGTGCTATTTGCACCCGGCGTTCCTACAGAACGCTTTTCAAACCAACACTTGTTTCTACCCACCAAATGTTCCTATGGAACATAAAACCAAAAACCATTTCTGTTTGATGCAAAAAATTTTCAATTTAAAAATCATTTAGTATTACTAATCGTAGTATCCACCGCCTTCTGCCAGCCCTTTGTCAATTCATTTCTTTTTTCTTCTTCCATAGTTGGTGTAAAGGTTTTATCAATTAACCATTGTGCCTGTATCTCTTCAATATTTTTCCAGTAGCCTACAGCAAGGCCTGCAAGATAAGCTGCACCCAATGCGGTAGTTTCGGTAATGGTTGGCCGCAAAACTTTTGTATTTAAAATATCGCTTTGAAACTGCATCAGTAAATCATTTGCTGTTGCGCCGCCATCAACCCTTAATTCTTTTATAGCAATTCCGGCATCTGCTTCCATGGCTTTTAAAACATCCATGGTTTGGTAAGCAATACTTTCCAGTGCCGCCCTGGCAATATGGCTTGCATTGCTTCCTCTTGTTAACCCAACAATTGTTCCTCTTGCATCCTGGTTCCAGTGCGGAGCCCCAAGGCCGGTAAATGCAGGCACTACATACACACCTTCATTACTGTTGACCTTAGCCGCTAATGCTTCCACATCCGATGATTTATTGATGATGCCCAAACCATCTCTTAACCATTGCACCACCGCACCTGCAATAAACACACTGCCTTCCAAAGCATAATGTGTAATACCATTTACCTTCCACGCAACGGTGGTTAATAAATTATTTTTAGAGCTTACCGGTTTTTCTCCGGTATTCATCAGCATAAAACATCCGGTTCCATAAGTATTTTTTACCATGCCGGGTTGTGTACACATTTGGCCAAACAATGCACTCTGCTGATCGCCTGCTATGCCGGCAATAGGAATATTTTTTGCTGATAAAATATTTTGTGTGCTGCCATACACTTCGCTGCTGCTGCGTATTTGTGGCAACATACTTCCGGGTATGTCAAATATTTTTTCCAGTTCTCCATCCCATTGCAGCGTATTAATATTACACAGCATGGTACGGCTGGCGTTACTAACATCTGTTGCATGTACCTGGCCTTTGGTTAAATTCCACAGCAGCCACGTATCAATAGTGCCAAAACACAATTCTCCATTATTTGCTTTTGCTCTTGTCCCTTCCACATTATCTAAAATCCATTTTATTTTTGTGGCAGAAAAATAGGCATCTATAACCAACCCTGTTTTTTCTTTTATAAGGCCTTCTAAATTTTTACTTTTTAATTCGTCGCAAAAAGATGCAGTCCTTCTGTCTTGCCACACAATAGCATTATACACCGGTTTGCCAGTGGCTCTATCCCACACCACTGTAGTTTCTCTTTGATTAGTGATGCCAATTGCTGCAATATTTTCTACCGTAAGCCCCGCTTTTGAAATGGCTTCGGCAGCCACGCCCAATTGTGTACTCCATATTTCATTGGCATCATGCTCCACCCATCCCGGCTGCGGAAAAAATTGTGTAAACTCCTTTTGTGCCACTGCAATTATTAAACCCTGTTTATCAAAAACTATGGCACGGCTGCTGGTGGTGCCCTGGTCCAGAGAAAGAATGTATTGATTCATACAGCAAATATTTTTGATTTGAAGTTAGCGGAATTTTAATTAAGAAATATTAGTTGCAAAAAACAATATTTACGATAATGATATTGGAAACAGCCAATAAGATGATGAGCCGGAGTGATTAGCTTTTTAATTAATGTTATTGAATTGAATTTAATTTGCAACAATGTTGCAGCAATGATTATCTTTGTTTGGTGATAGCAAAAAATAAAATATGGATTAGAAAAATTACAGCCGGTTTTTTCCTGCTGTTATTATTTTCTATCAGTGCTATTCAGCAATCGCATACCCATACCAATAATACAACAGCGCATAAGCTCAAAAAAGATTGTGCAAAAAAAGATGCTGCAGCTGTATACTTTAAAGCTTTATCAGAAAGTAAATGTTTTATTTGCGAATACCAACTTACAAGGGATGTAACTGTAAGCCATCCGGTATTACAATTACATTATGCTGCACTTTTTAACAATGCAGTACCTGTTAATTATTTTATTGTTTTATCCGGCACACATTCCTTTTTTGAAAACCGTGGCCCGCCACTCAGTTCCTGATTATTTTCTTCAATTTTGCACAGGCAATATTAATGTTTGCATAAATTTTCTGTCACTCCATTTACAAACATTTCAGTTATTCAAACAATACCATCCACATAAATGGACATTGTTATTGTTGATAATTTAAAATAAATAATTACAAGATGAAAAAAAGTATTCTTTTGCTTGCGGGCAGCATTTTAATACTACACTTTGCTGATGCTAAAAATATTTTTTTAATTCCGGCGCCGGTAAAAAATGAAAAAGTATTAAAAGGAACTTTTTACGGTACAATTACTGATGCTAAAACCGGCAAAGGCATTGCAGGAGCAAGCGTTTATATAACTGATATTAAGACAGGAACTTCATCCGACAATGAAGGTAATTTCTCCATAAAAAATATTGCTGAGGGCAATCATTTAATCGAAATATCACATGTGGGTTATACTACCATTGCAGCAAACATTACTGTAAGTGGTGATACAAAAAAAGATTTTACTTTAAGTGAATCGGTTGTTGAAAATAACGCCGTAATTGTTACCGGCGTAAGCGGAGCAACACAATTAAAAAAAATTCCGTTTGCGGTTTCGGTATTGCGTAAGCAGGATTTTTTGCAAAATACTTCAAGCAATATTATTGAGTCGCTTACAAAAATTGGTGGCGTTACCACATTTGCCACAGGGCCTGCAATTGCAAAACCAGTTATAAGAGGTTTGGGATACAACAGGGTGCTTACCATTAATGATGGTGTGCGGCAAGAAGGACAGCAATGGGGCGATGAACATGGCATTGAAGTAGATGAAGCCAGCGTAAATAAAATTGAATTATTAAAAGGACCGGCATCAATAATATATGGCAGCGATGCTATGGCTGGAGTGGTAAATATTATTACTAATGTACCTGTGCAAAACAATACAGTAAAGGCAAATATTTCCAGTAATTTTCAAACCAATAACAGGTTACGAACCCTTAATGCAAATATTGGAGCTAACAAAAATGGCTTTAACTGGAATCTGTATTCATCCAACAAAGCGGCCAGTGATTACAAAAATAAATATGATGGCCGTGTTTACAATTCAAAATTTACAGAACATAATATTGGTGGCTATGCCGGATTTAATGGTAATTGGGGCTATACGCATTTTTTAGTAAGTAGTTTTAATTTAAAAGCCGGCTTAACCGAAGGTGAAAGAGATATAGATGGCTATTTTATTAAACCCATTTCCGGTGGCGGCACTGCAAGAGCAATCAAAGCAGATTTTAAAAGTACTGCTCCGCAAATTCCGTATCAACATATCAGGCATTTTAAAATTGCGGCAGATAACAGCATAAAAGTTAACAATAACCGATTGGCTTTTAATATTGGTTTTCAAAATAACAAAAGAGAAGAGTTTGGAAATATTGATGATCTGAATGAAAGGGCATTATTTTTTGATTTAAAAACAATTACCTATACCGGCCAGTTTCATTTTGCAGAAAAAAATAATTGGAAAACTTCTATTGGCGTAAATGGTATGCAACAAAATAATACCAACAAAGGTGTGGAGCAACTGATACCCGATTATAATTTATTTGATATTGGCATTTATGTGTACACACAAAAAGCCATTAAAAAAACAACACTTAGCGGCGGTATCCGGTACGACAGCAGGAATGCAGTTATAAAAGATTTGCTTGATGGCGGAACTGTAAAGGGTGCAGCGTTTAACAGATCTTTCTCCAACTTTTCGGGCAGTGCAGGTGTTGCATCGCAGCTTACAGAAAAATTTAATGTAAAGTTTAATGTTGCAAGAGGCTTTAGGGCGCCAAGTATTCCGGAGTTGGCAAGCAATGGCGCACACGAAGGCACTATAAGGTACGAATATGGTAATGCAAACTTAAAAAGTGAAACCAGTTTGCAATTTGATGGTGGAATAGAATATAATGCAGAGCATCTGTCGTTTGGAATAACCGCATTTTTAAACAGCTTTACTAATTTTATTTTTTACAGAAAATTAGCAGCTGCCGGCGGAGCAGATAGTATAGTAAATGTAAACGGTGATTTATTAACGGCTTTTAAGTTTGACCAGCGTAAAGCGTTGCTGTCAGGTTTTGAGTTTACAATGGATATTCATCCACACCCTTTGGATTGGTTGCATATTCAAAATACATTTTCGTTAGTTAATGGAAAGTTTGCTGAAGCTATTGAAGGTTCAAAAAATATTCCTTTTATTCCTGCACCAAAATTGGTTACAGAATTCAGGGGAGATTTTAAAAAAATTAATAAAACCATTCAAAATTTTTATACCAAGCTGGAGCTGGATAATACCTTTACACAAAACAATATTTTTACGGCGTACAATACCGAAACAAGAACAGCCGGCTATACTTTGCTTAATGCAGGTATTGGTGCCGACTTTTTTTCTAAAAAAGGAAATCCATTATTTACTTTAAATTTTAGTGCAATAAATATTGCTGATGTGGCTTATCAAAACCATTTAAGCAGGTTAAAATATGCTGCAGAAAATTTAGCCACAGGCAGAACAGGGGTATTTAATATGGGAAGAAATTTTAGTATTAAATTGAATATACCCTTGAGTTTTAATCTTGCTAAATAATATTATTGATATAAACCTGTAAGGTTTTAAAAACCTTACAGGTTTTTTCTTCTCTTTACCCACATTAAAAAACCAGTGAGACTTAGTATTGCTGATGATAAACCAAATAAACTGTAAATAATTTTTATAGGCATGCCGCCATATTTACCCATGTGCAGTTGAGAATTTATAATATCATACCTGTCGGCGGCAGCTATTTCGTTTATAAATCTTGTTTTTGAAATATTGCCGTTACTGTCTAAAAAAATAACATCGGCAAATTTTTTGGAGTGTATGTAAGCATTAGTGCTGTTGCTGCCGTAAACTGCTGTTTTTCCTTTTGCATTTTGTGCAAAATAAATAACATGCCCTGTAAAATCAGGATGAAGTTTTTGCAAATTAGTATATGCCGAATCAAGATTAAAAAATAATTCAGGCGAAGGTTTTATAGTATTTACCCAATCATTATTTTGATAAAATTCTTTTTTAAAAACATACCGCTGCATCCAAAACCCTGTAATGCCAATCATCAAATTAAATACCAGGGCCCATGTGCCAATTATTTGATGGAGGTTATTTCTTGTACAGACTGTTTTTTTAAATAAAAAAACCGCTATAATATTTTTCCGGTATAAAATTAATCCTGATAAAATACTTATTAAGAAAACAATCGCAAAAAAACCTAAAAGCCATTCGCCTGTTTTACCTGCATGAAAAGAGTTGTGAAATTTAGACAGCCAGCCCATAAAATTATTTTTAAAATCTTCGCTGCCGCCTCTTGTTTTTAAAACTGTGCCAGTTTGTGGATGCAGAAAAACCTGCAAGGCTTTTGTACCATTTTTATAAGAAGAATCATAAACTGAAAAGGAAAAAGCCTGCTGTTTATTCTCAGCCAAATTACAATTGCTTATAACGGCATGCGGATATTTTTGCTGCACTAATTTATAAATACTATCTACAGATAATATTTTATCGCCGGTTTTAAGCGGAAGAAAAAATGGCTTTTGCAAGTTGTCAATATCATTCTGAAACACCAATATTGCGCCCGATAATGACAATGCCAAAATAAAAATGCCTGCAAATAAACCAGCAAAAGCGTGAATGCTGATAAGATCTTTCTTTTTCATTAATTAATATTTATGCTAAAAAATGCAAGCTGCAATAATACTATTAAAAGATAAATAATACACAGTACGTTTTTATATTAATGATATCTTATACCAATTAGAGATTAAAATTATACTGTCAGCCTGAGCTTGTCGAAGGCGTGTTCACAAATAAAAAAAGCTCTTTTCTTTTGGCACCGGTTTCGACAAGCTCAACCTGACAGGTTTTATTAAGTTAGATTTGATGTCTAATTGGTATTAGTTAATAAAATTGTGCAGATAAAGTTTTTCTGCTGTAAATTTATTGTATGTTAGAAATAAACATCAATACTCCTGCTTTACTTTTTCCGGCCATTACTTTATTAATGCTGGCTTACACCAACCGTTTTTTATCGCTGGCAAGTTTAGTAAGAAAACTGCACGATGAATACCAGCATGGTGATAAAGAAAAAAATATATTAAGCCAGATAAAAAATATCCGCAGCCGCCTTAACCTTATCCGTTACATGCAGGGCCTGGGCATTATGAGTTTTTTGTGTTGTGTGTTGTGTATGTACACCATCTTCAGGGGATTTATGCAGGTGGCGCACTGGATATTTGCTGCCAGCCTTATTTTTTTGATCGGCTCCATTATACTTTCGTTAATAGAAATTAATAAAAGTACTAAAGCCATCGAGCTGCTGCTGAGCGATATTGAAGAATTAAACAAAGGAAATATTTTTGAAGATATTTTTAAAAACCCTCAGGACTAATAATCAAAAGAGGTGGGCTTGTGCTTATCAAAATTTTCATCGTAGCTCACAAAAAAGCGAATGTACAATACACGGCTTATCCGCATTAACCAGGGCTGTATAAGCACAAGAAAAAAAATATTAAAACCCAGCCACCAAAAAATACTATTATCTTCTGTAGATACTCCAATTAAAACAAACCAGGCCACAAAAGTTGCAACAGAAACGGCTACTGCCAATGCATAACTCACATAACCGGTGCCGTACCAAAACCCATTTTCCAAATCGTATTTTTGGTTGCACACGGGGCAGTTATCGGGCATATCAAAAATGTGAGAGAGTTTTAATTTACGGTAAATATTACTGTCGTTAAACATGGGGCCACGGCGGCAGCGTGGGCATTTCATAGTAACGATGCTCCACAAATTACCTGGCTTCGGTTTTTTTTCTGCTGTCATGCTGCAAAGATACCTTTAAATAAAATGTTACTGTTTGTTAAACCTCCACTTAAAATAAAGCATAATAAAACTCATGGTAAGCACCATGCTATTGGTATAAATTATAGCAGCATCCAAAACCAGTATACCATACGTAAGCCACATGCTTACACCAAGTATTAATAACAACAACATTTGCAACGATAAATCTTTTGCCGATTTTGTTTTCCAAATTTGAATTACCTGTGGCAAAAAAGTTATAGAAGTTATTGTACCTGCGGCTAGTCCTAATATTTGTATTGCACTCATAATAAATTTATTTAAGCAGAAGTTATTTTTTTTCTTTCGCCAATTTGCTGGCGCCACATTGCAAAGTACAAACCTTTTTCTTCCAGTAAAGATTCGTGTGTACCGGTTTCTACCACTTCGCCCTTTTCTAAAACATAAATTCTGTCGGCATGCATAATAGTACTTAAGCGGTGTGCAATTAAAATAGTAATCTGTTCTTTTGATGCAGAAATATCACGAATGGTATTAGTAATTTCTTCTTCTGTTAAAGAATCCAGTGCCGATGTTGCCTCATCAAAAATTAATAAATGCGGTTTACGCAATAACGCACGTGCAATTGACAAGCGTTGCTTTTCGCCACCGCTTAATTTTAATCCGCCTTCGCCAATCATAGTGTCCAAACCTTTTTCGGCACGGGCCACTAAATTAGTGCAGCTTGCTTTTTGCAAGGCGTCATTCAGTAATTCGTCGCTTGCTCCCGGATTAACAAACAATAAATTTTCTTTTATTGTGCCACTGAATAAATTGGTGTCCTGTGTTACAAAACCAATCTGGTTTCTTAAGTCATCAAAATGTATTTCTGTTTCATCTAAATTGTTGTACAAAATTTTGCCTTCCTTTGGCCGGTATAAGCCAACCAATAATTTCATTAAGGTAGATTTACCACTTCCACTGGGCCCCACAAAGGCAATGGTTTCGCCAATCTTTGCATCAAAACTAATATCATCAATAGCTTTTTGCGAAGCGGTTTGATGGCGAAAGGCAACGTTTTTAAAAGATAAAGTTTCAATACTGCCCAATGGTTTTGGTTTAAGCGGTTCCTGTTCCGGCGCTTTCTGCATCAGGTTATGAAAATTATTTAACGAAGCCTCCGCCTCACGGTAGCTCAATAAAATATTTCCAATTTCCTGCAGCGGGCCAAAAACAAAAAACGAAAATATCTGCATGGTAACCAGCTGGCCGGCATCCATCTGTTTATGAAATATCAACCACATTAAAATAAATAAAATTACCTGGCGCAAGGTGTTTACCAATGTGCCCTGTATAAAACTTATGCTGCGTATGCGTTTTACTTTAGTTAACTCCAGCCCTAAAATTTTATAGGTATTTTTATTCAATCTTCCCACTTCCTGCTGCGTAAGGCCCAGGCTTTTTACCAGCTCAATATTTCTTAACGATTCTGTAGTGGAACCTGCAAGCGCAGTGGTTTGCCCTACAATAGTTTTTTGTATTACTTTTATTTTTTTGCTCAGCAGGTTTGTTATCATGGTTAACACAAAAATGCCCACCAGGTAAGCCACCGGAATACTCCAGTGAATAAACAATGCTGCGTATACAAATACAAAAACAATTCCTACAATTATCCCAAACAAAATATTAATGCAGCTGATCATAAATTTTTCTACATCAGTTCTTACTTTGGTTAAAACCGAAAGTGTTTCGCCACTGCGCTGGTCTTCAAATTCCTGGTAAGGTAATTTCATGGCATGTTGCAAACCATCCGTAAAAACTTTTGCGCCAAATTTTTGTATCACCACCTGTAAAAAATAATCCTGAAAATTTTTTGCAATCCGGCTTATCATGGCAACCGTTATTGATGCAGTAAGTAACCATACAATACCATAGAGTGTTTCTTTTCTCCCTAGTTTATTTAGCCAGACAAACTTTCCCCAAAAATAATCTTGCTCACCCAGGTTGCTGGTGTTTTGATGGTAATTGGCTAAATTGATAAGCTTACCCAAAATGATAGGATCAACTAAAGAAAAACCAATATTAATAGTAGCTAAAAAAAGCGTTAACACAACAAGCCATTTGTGCGGCTTAAGGTAATGCAGTAAGATCTTCATAAATAAAATTTATAGAAACACAAGAGTATAAAGAAAAGCAAATATCGTACAAGTAAATTAATTATGGCAAGATGGCAGAGGGGAATGGGCAATGAGCAATGGGCAATGGGCAACTGGCAATAAGCAAAAGCCTCTACAAATTAAATACAGCAAATTGCCCATTGCCTATTGCCTATTATTCTAAGCTCCCCATCCTTCCCTGTCTAAACTTCTGTATTGAATGGCTTCGGCCAAATGTTCGGGCTTTATATCTGCGCTGGCAGAAAGATCGGCAATGGTACGGCTTACTTTTAAAATTCTGTCGTAAGCCCTTGCAGAAAGATTTAATTTTTCCATCGCCACTTTTAATAAATTTTGTCCGGCAGTACTTATCACACAAATTTCTTTTAATTGCTTACTGCTCATTTGTGCGTTGGCATACACACCTTCATTGTTTTTATATCTTTCGTTTTGTATATCTCTTGCTTTAATAACACGTTCTCTTATACTTTTACTTTTTTCGTACTGTTGGGTAGATGATAATTCGCTGAACGCAACAGGCGTTACTTCTACATGCAAATCAATCCTGTCTAACAATGGGCCCGAAATACGACTTAAATATTTTTGTACAATGCCGGGGCCGCAGGTACATTCCTTTTCCGGATGATTAAAAAAACCACATGGGCAGGGATTCATACTGGCAATAAGCATAAAACTTGCAGGAAAATCTAATGCCGCTTTTGCTCTGCTGATGGTTACTTTTCTTTCTTCCATCGGCTGGCGCATTACTTCCAAAACTGTTCTTTTAAATTCGGGTAACTCATCCAAAAACAACACACCATTATGTGCCAAAGAAATTTCGCCGGGCTGCGGATTACCGCCACCACCAACCAAAGCCACATCACTAATGGTATGATGCGGCGAACGAAAAGGCCGCTTAGAAATGATTGTTGCATTCTCGGGTAACTTACCTGCAACACTGTGAATTTTTGTTGTCTCCAATGCTTCCTGCAAACTAAGTGGCGGCAATATTGTAGGTAAACGTTTTGCCAGCATTGTTTTTCCTGCACCCGGCGGACCAATTAAAATTGCGTTATGTCCGCCTGCTGCTGCAATCTCCAAAGCCCGTTTAATATTTTCCTGACCCTTTACATCACAAAAATCAATTTCAAAATCAATTTGTGCATTGGCAAATTCTTCTCTTGTATTTACTATGGTTGGTTGTAAACTATTTTCATCTTTAAAAAAATCAATCACTTCATTAATGTGGCCAACACCATACACATTTAAGTTGTTTACCATTGCGCCTTCTCTTGCATTTTGTTTGGGAAGAATCAATCCTTTAAAACCTTCTTTACGTGCTTGTATGGCAATGGGCAAGGCGCCTTTTATGGGGCGTATCTCCCCATCTAAACTCAGCTCACCCATAATTACATACTCACTTAATTTTTCTACATTTTCAATTTGCTCTGTTGCACCTAATGTACCAATAGCAATGGGCAAATCAAAAGCAGTTCCGGTTTTTCGTATGTCCGCCGGCGCAAGGTTTACCACTAACTTGGTACGTGGCATAAAATAATGATTGCTTTTTATCGCACTCTCTACTCTTTGTAAACTTTCTTTAACGGCGCTATCGGGCAGGCCTACAATAAAATAATCTTTGCCCTGGTTGTTTACACTTACTTCAACAGTAATGGTAATGGCCTCTACTCCGTAAACTGCACTGCCGAAAGTTTTAACTAACATAATTTAAAATAATAAAACTGAAATTAAGGAAAATTTGGGGCTGTGGGCAATACCTGAAAAATAAACTTCAGTTCAGGCTTTGCACTGCAATCTTTTGTTTCGTGCCTCACAAAAGGATTTCCGCTGCAATCCGGCAGCCATTGAGCAGAAAATCTTTATTCAACTTTTATAGAAGCGATGATTTAATTGCACGAATTTTATTTTTTTACAAATATTTATTAAAGCTTCAGTATTAACTAATCGTAATTTTTAAAGCCTATTTTATTCCTTGGTTGTACTGGTTTACTTTGTTTCTCAATCAATTCTTTTAACACCATAAAAATATTTTCAATATCCTTGCTGTTTCCCTTTACTTCTTTTTCAAGTTTTGCTAACTGCAATAATATTTCTCTATGAGTCAGTGCATATTCACGAAGTTTTGTAAATACTCTTATAATTCTGATATTTACTTCAATAGCAACATCACTATTCAAAATACTTGATAGCATGGCTACACCCTGCTCTGTAAATGCGTTCGGCAATTTTCGTCTTCCTCCCCAACTTGATGTCGCATTTTGCGACTTCAAGTTTTCATATTCCTTTTCTGAAAGTGTAAACATAAAATCCTTAGGGAACCTGTTTATATTTCTTTTTACCTGCTCATTTAAACGCTTTGTTTCTACTTCATTTCCGCAAGGTCA
Source organism: Ferruginibacter sp. (assembly GCA_043756235.1). Taxonomy (GTDB): domain Bacteria; phylum Bacteroidota; class Bacteroidia; order Chitinophagales; family Chitinophagaceae; genus Ferruginibacter. The sequence goes on from JAYURK010000146.1 coordinate 28,339, forward strand.
TTGTCGAGCATTATTTTTTGATTTCGTAAAACATATATACGGTTTAATATCTTTTGCTCTGCTACCAATACATGTAATTCTTTCTTTGCCATCGCACTTGCTTTTTGTAAATATAATATTTCTTAAAAATTAGTACCGGTAAATTTTACTGGTAAGCTAATTTTTCCATAAGCTTATGCACAAACATACAAGCGGCAATAAAGAAATTCCATATTTAACTTTTATTGAAACGGCTTTATCTTACGTAATAAATTTATCTTCACATAAGCAGTACATCAACTTTACTTAACTGAATCTTTATGAAAAGTCTTTTATTGTTTTTTTACTCCATCATATTTTGTTTGCAGGTATTAGCACAAAATAACCAGCGGCAAGGATTTTATACAATTCCTGATTCTGTAAAAGCAACAGGATTTATTACCGATGTTATTATTGTAAATAAAAAAGATGCTAAAAGAACCGGTGCATTAATAAATGTAGACAACCAATTTTTTTTAGGCCTATCAAAAAACAAAAGTAAAAAAAAAATCATCCAGCTATTTAATCAGTACAGGCACCTGGCAGTTTCACCAAAAGGAATACCCTTTAATTGGGATGAAAACAAAACTTATAAACTGCTGGTATTAATTGCCGGTGATTCTGCAACAAAAACCAGCATCGTTTCCGGCTACATTTTTTTGCCTGATGAAAATAAATGGAAGATGGTGGAATCTAAAATTTTTAAATCGCTTTACAACATACATTCTGTACTTGCAGCAAGCAGCGATAATAAAAAGTATGCAACCTTTTTCAGCAACCGCTGGTTATTACGCAGCAACAATACCTGGAAGGCATTAGACAGCCAAACAACCAAACCTCCCGTGCTGCGGCCCATGAGTAATATTGACAGCATAGCGCAACAAAAAATTGAAGAAGAAAATTTAATTGCTAAACTGCCCAAAGACAGTGTTACTTACAAAGAAGGAATTTTTTATCAGCACCTGAAAGAAGGCACCGGGAAATTGGTAAACCTCACCGACACCGTGGTAATATTTTACAAAGGCTGGCTGTTTAGCGATGGAAGCATATTTGACGAAACAAAAGAAAAGCCCGCCACTTTTCCTTTAAGCCGTTTAATTAGAGGCTGGCAAATTGGTGTGCCGCAATGTAAAGTGGGTGGAAAAATAAGATTGTTCATTCCATCGGGCAGTGCTTATGGTATACGCACATTTGCAACTGATATACCGCCGAATAGTACATTGGTTTTTGATGTGGAAGTGGTGGAGGTTAGGGAGAAAAGGTGAAAGGGATTTAGTTTGATGCTCCATTCGTTAAAGACCCATGCTCCGGTGAAGTTATATTTTAAATTCCCCGTTATTGTTGATAGGCCTACGCTCATTTATTTTTGCTTAATACTCCGCCTTGGTTCGTGGCTCAGGTAACTTAGTACCTGTTAGACCATGAACATGAAAAAAAATAATATACCATACAGAAAACTATTACCTGTTTTCTTATTGGGTTTTATTTGCGCTTACAATAAACAACATAGTAAAGACGCCCAACCAATAAATGCTAATACAGAAATGATTTACGATACAATATATCCTGGCTTACGTTTCATCATAATAAATAATGAGGGAGCAGTAGTATACCCCAATGGAGATACAACTTGGTTCAGTGATATTGCCCTATAGATGGAGGTGAGTTTTTATAAGTGTCCATTTTTTTAATAACCTTTAAAGCGCAATGTACGTATATCGCAGTCAGTTTCGCTGTTTTATCATTTGGTTCACCACTTAGCACCGATATTACTTTATTGTCTTTGTAAATTGGACACCCCGACATTCCACTATGACCTACAGAGTCTCCATACATACCAATGATTGGCGGGGTGCTTTTTTCAGCTTTCATAACATGACATTGCATTTCTCTTGGTTTCCACCCGTCAATAAATGTTCCATAAGGAAATCCTACTGCTGTTATTTTAGTCCCATTCTCTACAAAATCACTAATATCTAAATCACTATTTTTCAAATAAAAAAACTTAAGATCTGTACTACCCGGGAATTGAATTTTCATAACCGTTATATCTATAATGGCACCTGTTTTTGATATAAAAATCTCCGCAAATCTTTGTCTGCCATCCTTAAAAAACAATGGGTATTCTACGTTAATAAATTTAGTATCATCTTTGGCTGATCGAAACTTTACATATACAGAAGTGGGGATTCCTTTTTCTGGTCTATGTAGTTTTTTAGTATCAGGGTTTTTCCCAGATAATACGTGATAGGCTGTTATTAGATAAAAATTCTGGTTATACTCCGTAATAAATCCAGAAGCTACACCTATAATGGAGTCATGAATTTTGTTGTTTTTGGTAACCAGCATATACGAGTAATTTTTAAAATCCAACCCGCTAATCTCTTTTAGAATTTCCTTTTTTATTATAGAGTCCGGTTTATAATCCAATTCTTCTTTTTCTTCTGTACTATGGCACGAGGTAATAATAACAGTTAGAACTACTAATAAGTATTTCATATAAACTAAGGTTTTAAGGGAATAGGTAATATACAAAAAGGCAGCATAATTTCTGCCTTAAGTTTAAAGAAAGGCTTTTACATTCACTTCTAATAAATCTGCCAGTTTTTTTAACCTCCACCTTGGTTCGTGGCTCACGAACCATTCTCCATATTCACTCTCCATCAAAAACACTATACAAGTTTTTTAAAAACCCAAAGTCATCAACACCAGTTTCATGCACAGCATCCTGCGGATAAAACTTAGCGGATGAATATCAGCCTTGGTTCGTGTCTCACGAACCTTCCTCCATGATCTTCTTCATAATCATTCGCCATCAAAAACACTGTACAAGTTTTTTAAAAACCAAACTCATCAACACCAGTTTTATAAAACTTAGCGGATGAATAAAAATAACTGATATCATCTTTTGCCAATTGCCATTTTCTCCATTTACCTGATTAAGTATAATCCAGTTTTGTATTGCCACAAACACGACTGTAAATTTCCGCCGCCTAATTCGTGTTAATAATCTTGGTGGAGAAAAATTTTGGGTTAACGTGAATTAATTTTTCCAATACCATTTTTTTTTCATCCATTGATTTGTAGAATCTGGTTTTGGCAAATTTGTAAATTTTAAATAAAAATTGGACCGGCAATTACTGTATCCTTTTTTCATTTTACATGATGAAATGTAAATTATTGAATCGTTTAATATTTCGCCATGGAATGTTGTATTTTTATATCCACCATAACGAATATGACTTAGTATTTGTATCTCAATTTTATTGTCAGTTATTTTAAATCCAGCTTCCTTCCCACGATAATTATTATTTGCAAAGTTTATATCATATAAAATTGAATCTTTTAATATTTCTAAGCTAGTTCTATTTTCAAATTCCTTAACTACACTACCATATAATAGTGCTATGCTATTATTATAAAAATAGAATGCCCAATAAATTTTTTTATCATCTACAGAGTCAACTAAACCTATGTAAGCTCCATCCAATTTTATTAAATTTTTTAACCCCAGGCTTTCTCTTTGAGGCTTTACAGTAAAATTGCTTTTGCTAACACAAGATGAAAGTGTAATTATAATTATAAAGAAAATAGTGATCCTTTTCATATATTGATTAATAAAAATAGTGATATTAATTATTTCTTGAGTATCCGCCTTGGTTCGCGTCTCACGAACCCTCCTCCATGATCTTCTCTATAATCATTCGCCATCAAAAATACTGTACAAATTTTTTAAAAAGCCAAAATCATCAATACTTGTTTCGTAAAACTTAGCAGATGAATAATAATAACTGATATCATCTTTTGCCAATTGCCATTTTCCACTTACCGGGTTAAAATGGATATAATCCAGCTTTTGTTTTGCGACAGCACGGCTGTAAATTTCAATACCTAAACTATCTCTTTGCCAAATTTCGTGTTTTTTGTTTGCAGCATTTACTTCATACAATAAAGATTTACCTTCTGCCTGCAATTGTTTTAAAAACAAATGCGCCGAATATTTTAATAAACTCCCTTTAGCAGTTTCTTTACCATTTAATTCATTTTGTTGCCAGATAAGATGGATGTGATTGGGCATAATAACAAAAGCATACACGGTAATAAAATTCTTATCAGATAAATATTTTAATGAATCGGTTATTATTTTTTTGTTGTTATCTGCTTCCAGTAAGGGCAACCAGTTATGAATAGTGGCTGTCCAAAAATAAATTTTGTTTAATGCAGTATGTGATTTTCTTTGAAGCGTTTCGATGCCTTGCATTACTAAAGCTAATAATTTTTACTTAACCCAAGAAAGATTTTGGAGAATGGTTTGAGGATACGAATGAAATGCTGAAATCGAAGCAGGAGGTTCGTGAGACACTAACCTTGGCTGGGATATTGAGGAATGGTTAGTGAGATATGAGAGCCAGGCATTTAAATCAAAACAGTAGGTTCGTGAGACACGAACCTTGGCTCAGTTTCGATGCCTTGCATTTCTAAAGCTAATAAATTTTACTTGCCCTGGCTGAGATTTTGAAGAATAGTTTATGGGATACGAATGAAATGCTGAAACCGAAGCAGCAGGTTCGTGAGACACGAACCTTGGCTGGAAAATTATTCGCTTACTTTAAAAACCAGTTTTTGATTATTTGGTAAACCCGTTTCAGTAAAATGGTAATCGTAAACTTTATTTATTCTCTCTAATTCTTTATTGATATTATGCCATTTTTTTATAACCCTTTCGTTCAAATGGATTTCGGGGGACATAGCAGATATGTTATAACTACCAACAGGCAAATTATTATTGTATATAAACTCATATTGAACAGAAGATTTTTTTTGTACAAATATTATCCCTTTGAGATGAAGATTTATTGTATCAGCTTGACTAAGAATACGAATCAAATCATTCCATACACTATCAGCTTTTATTTGCAAAGAGTCACTCAGCTCCTGATTTACTTCGGGAGCTTTTATTAATTGAAAAAATCTGCCGCTATTGCCCACCCCAGGAGTAACAGTACTTTCATTACAGCCCCATCCTTCCGCATTAACTTTGTCCTCGATATAAAAATATGTTTTACAACCATCTTTATTTATGTATAAGTTAGGAGCCAGAAAAAATAAATTATCATTGGAGTTATTTATGATTTTGAAAATATATTTCACTGCATCTTTTTCATTTAGAAACTGATGAGTAAAATTAATTTGTGTTGGTTTTTGTTTACAGGCACATAAACAATAAATAAGCATTGCTAAGCAAAATAAAAATATAACTGGTAATTTACGCATACTATTATACTTCGAATTATTTGCTGGTTATTCTCAGCCTTGGTTCGTGTCTCACGAACCTTCCTCCATAATCTTCTCCATAATCATTCTCCATCAAAAACACTATACAAGTTTTTTAAAAACCCAAAGTCATCAACACCTGTTTCATAAAATTTAGCGGATGAATAATGATAACTGATATCATCTTTTGCCAATTGCCATTTTCCGCTTACCGGATTAAAATGGATATAATCCAGCTTTTGCTTTGCCACAGCACGGCTATAAATTTCAATACCTAAAGCATCTCTTTGCCAAATTTCATGTTTTTTGTTTGCGGCATTTACCTCATACAAGTTTGATTTTCCTTCTGCCTGCAATTGTTTTAAAAACAAATGCGCCGAATATTTTAATAAACTTCCTTTAGCAGTTTCTTTACCATTTAACTCATGCTGTTGCCAGATAAGATGAATGTGGTTGGGCATAATGACAAATGCGTAAACTGTAATTAAATTTTTATAAGATAAATATTTTAGTGAATCGGTTATTATTTTTTTGTTGTTGTCTGTTTCTAATAAAGGTAACCAGTTATGAATAGTGGCTGTCCAAAAATAAATTTTGTTTAACGCTGTATACGATTTTCTTTGAAGTGTATCTATTCCTTGCATTTCTAAAGCTAATAAATTTTACTTAACGGATGAAAGATTTTAGAGAATGGTTTGTGAGATACGAATGAAATGCTGAAACCGAAGCAGCAGGTTCGTGAGACACGAACCTCGGCTGGGAAACAGGATTCAAAAAAACTTACAACTTCTCCAGCATATCCACCACACCTTCTCTCTTCAAAATCAAATAACCCAGCCTGTCGTTGCTGATGCCATCTTTTAACTGGTAACTAAAATACAACTGGTCGTTGGCAACGGAAGTTTCAAAATATTTAAATTGAATGTTGGGGTATTTTTTTAAGCCTTCGCCAATTTCGTATAAATGTGTAGAGAGGATGAACAAAGAATTTTTTATTTTAAGCAGGCCTTCAATAACGGTGCTGCTGCACTTCATGGCATCCTGCACATTGGTGCCTTTAAAGAGTTCGTCAATTAATATCAACCATTTTTTGCCGTCGCTTATTTTATCAATCGTTTTGCGTATGCGCTGCACTTCGTTAAAAAAATAACTTTCGCCCTGTACAATATTATCTACCACATTTATATTGCTTAAAAGTCCATCAAATAAAGTGAGTTGCATTTCGTGCGCCGGTACACCCATGCCCGTGTGTGCCAAGTAAACCGCAACACCAACGGCTTTTATAAAAGTGCTTTTGCCGCCCATGTTGGCACCGGTTAAAAATAAAAAATTTTCTTTTTGGTTTAGAGCAACATCGTACGCAACTGGCGTGGGCAATAATGGATGAAATAATTTTGCCGCTTTTATCACCGGCACCTCCGCATCAATAAAAGTGGGAAAGCATAAATTATATTTATTGCAGGCGCAGGCCATGCTGTAATACGCATCCAGGCGGCTGTAAATTTCTACCAGCTCCAGTGCTTCATGTTTAAATCTTCTTTT
>JAYURK010000147.1:0-11054 GCA_043756235.1 Ferruginibacter sp.
AGCAGGATACACTTTGCAAGAAAATTATTAAAAGAACAATTGACAAGATTTTAATGGTTACTACTTTTTTTTATCCCGTTTTATTTTTCAATAGTCCTAAATTTAGTTCTTGAAAAAAGTTGTAATTATAGGCAGTGGGTTTGCAGGCTTATCTGCGGCGTGTTTTTTAGCCAAAGCAGGTTGCGTTGTAACTGTTTTGGAAAAGCAATCCACACCCGGAGGAAGGGCAAGGCAATTAAAAGAACAGGGCTTTACTTTTGATATGGGCCCCAGCTGGTACTGGATGCCGGAAGTATTTGAACGTTTTTTTAATTGCTTTGATAAAAAAGTAAGTGATTATTATTTGTTAAAAAGGCTGGACCCATCTTACAGCGTTTTTTGGCCGGCTGACCTGATGCATATACCCGCCAATTACGATGAACTTAAAAAGCTGTTTGAAAATATTGAACCAGGCAGCGCTGCCGCAATGGATAAATTTTTAGCAGAAGCAGCGAATAAATATAACGTAGGTATAAATAAGCTTGTACACAAACCCGGACAATCTGTTACAGAATTTTTTGATTGGGACGTGATAACCGGCGTATTTAAATTAGAAGTATTTACCAACATGAAAAAGCATGTTAGTAAATATTTCAAACATCCTAAGCTGCAGCAGTTAATGGAGTTTCCGGTGTTGTTTTTAGGCGCCTTACCCCAAAATACGCCGGCATTATACAGCCTGATGAATTATGCCGATATTAAATTGGGCACCTGGTATCCGCAGGGCGGTATGTATAAAATTGTGGAAGGTATGTACAGTGTTGCAAAAGAATTAGGAGTAAAATTTTGTTTTGATTGCGATGTAAAAAGTATTAATGTGGAAAATGGTTGTGCAAAAAGTGTAACAGGTGAAATTACCCTAAATCACAAACCACCAGCCACACATCAATTTGATGCTGATGTTGTAGTGGGTGCTGCCGACTATAATTTTATAGAAACAAAATTGTTACCGGAAAAATACCGCAGTTATACCGTGGCATACTGGAATAAAAGAGTAATGGCACCAAGTTGTTTATTATATTATGTGGGTTTAAATAAAAAATTGAAAAACGTTTTGCATCATTCTCTTTTTTTTGACACTGATTTTGAACTCCATGGTAAAGAAATTTATACTGAACCAAAGTGGCCGGTAAATCCGCTGTTTTATGTAAGCGTAACTTCGGTAACAGACAACACAACAGCACCCGAAGGTGCTGAAAATATGTTTTTCCTTATTCCTGTAGCGGCAGGGTTAACTGGAGATACAGAAGCACTAAGAGAAAAATATTTTGATAATATCATTAACCGCTTTGAGCAGCGAACAGGGCAATCTGTTAAACAAAGTATCATTTATAAAAAATCTTATTCTGTAAGTAATTTCGTAAGTGATTATAATTCGTTTAAAGGAAATGCTTATGGGTTGGCCAATACCTTAATGCAAACTGCGGTATTAAAGCCATCTTGTAAAAGTAAAAAAGTAAGTAACCTGTATTATACAGGTCAGTTAACAGTGCCTGGCCCTGGTGTGCCACCCAGTTTAATAAGTGGCGAAGTAGTGGCAAATGAAGTATTAAAAACACTATCTGCTTAAAACGGTACAAAAAGTATATAATTAAAGAATAACATCAAGCGGTATAAAATTTAATAAAATGCCATTTAAAAGTTAGCTAATATTTGTATTTCAGAAAAATTTATGATCCAGCTTTTCCATAACACCAGTCAGCAGTGCAGTAAAATAACTACCGAAACTTACAGCACATCTTTTAGCAGTGCTATAAAATTACTGCACAAAGATTTGCGTACACCTATTTACAATATATATGGTTTTGTAAGATTTGCAGATGAAATAGTAGATACCTTTCATAATTATAACAAACAACAATTATTGCAGGAATTTAAAGAAGCAACTTACCTGGCTATAGACAGGGGTATAAGCTTAAATCCGGTACTGCACAGTTTTCAAATAACTGTAAATAAATATGGGGTAGAAAGAAAATTGATTGAAGCTTTTTTTAAAAGTATGGAGGCCGATTTAAGCAAAGCCAGTTATGATGCTGAAGGATACGCCGCTTATATTTACGGAAGTGCTGAAGTGGTGGGTTTAATGTGCCTTTATATTTTTTGCGATGGCGATAAAGCAGCATACGAAAAATTAAAACCTGCAGCACAATCATTAGGTGCTGCTTTTCAAAAAGTAAATTTTTTAAGAGATGTAAAAGCCGATTACCAGGAACTGAACAGAACTTACTTTCCTGATATGGATTTTAAAAACTTTACCCCATCAATGAAAATTCAAATTGAAAAAGAAATTGAAGATGATTTTATTAAAGCGTACGAAGGTATTTTGCAGCTGCCGGTTAAATGCAGGTTTGGGGTATATGTTGCTTATAAATATTATTTGTCTTTATTTAAAAAAATAAAAAAAGTACAGCCAGCAAAAATTATGGAGCAGCGCATTCGTATACCCAAATATTCCAAAATGGTTATTTTAGCAAAGGCTGGAATAAGAACGCAGTTTAATATCCTGTAACTGGCGCTGCAAACAAATCTTTCATACAAAATTTAATGCCCCAAAATTTTGAATAAATTAATATTGGTTGATGAAAATGATGTGCCGGTGGGCACCATCGATAAAATGGAAGCACATCAAAAGGCTTTATTACACCGGGCTTTCAGTGTTTTTATTTTTAATGATAAACAGGAAATGTTATTGCAGCAAAGAGCTGTAAACAAATACCACAGTGGCGGTTTATGGACAAATGCCTGCTGCAGTCACCCTTATTTTAACGAAGAAACTTTAGCGGCCGCCGAAAAAAGATTACAGGAGGAGATGGGTTTTACCACTCCACTTACCAAAGCTTTTGAATTTGTATATAAAGCAGCTTTCGATAATGGATTAACCGAGTATGAATACGATCATGTATTTACGGGTACTTATGATGGTAAGGTTATACCTGATGTAAATGAAGTAGCAGATTATTGCTTTATGCCATTGGAGTCCATCGAAAATGCTATACATCAGCATCCGCATATATATACCGAGTGGTTTAAAATTGCTTTTCCCAAATTGCAGCAATACCTTGCAGCCATTAAATAAAACTATAAGCTTTTAACTACATTTGCCATTAATGCAAAATGAAGTTGTACATACAAAAAATGTAATTGTAATTGGCAGCGGCGTAGCCGGCCTGGCCACGGCCATACGGCTTGCAGTGCAGGGTTTTACTGTAACAGTGTACGAAAAAAATAGCTACCCCGGTGGTAAATTAACTTCGTTTGAAAAAGATAATTATCATTTTGATGCAGGCCCTTCTTTATTTACACAGCCCAAAAATGTTGAAGCTTTATTTGAACTTGCTGACGAGCCAATAGCAAATTATTTTGAGTATACACCTGTAAATATCGCCTGCAAATATTTTTATGAAAATGGTAAAGTGATAAATGCATATAGTGATGCAGATAGTTTTGCACAGGAGCTGCAGGAAAAACTGGGGGAATCATCTGCAGCTGTCCATACCTATTTAAACAATTCAAAAAGTGCTTACGAAAATATTGGCAGCATTTTTTTAAACTATTCATTGCACAAATCAAAAACCTGGCTGCATACAAGGATATTTAAAGCTATTGCTGCAACAAAATGTAGTTACCTTTTTAAAAGTTTACATAATCACAATAAAGCAACATTTAAAACTGCCGAAGCGGTGCAACTATTTAACCGCTATGCTACCTATAATGGCAGCAATCCTTATAAAGCGCCGGGCATGCTTAGTTTAATTCCGCATTTGGAATATAATGAAGGCATATTTTATCCGCAGGGCGGAATGGTAAGCATCACTAATGCCCTGCACAAATTAGCCGTTAACAAAGGCGTACAATTTTATTTTAGCACCCCGGTACAAAAAATTATTTATCACGAAGAAATTGTACGGGGCATAGTAGTAAATGATGAAAATATAACTGCCGATATTATTGTAAGTAATATGGATGTTTATTTTACATACCGCCAATTACTGGGGAACGCTGCTAAAGCTAAAGAAATTTTAAAGCAGGAGCGTAGCAGCAGTGCATTGGTTTTTTACTGGGGAATAAATACAGTATTTAAAGAGTTGCAATTGCATAATATATTTTTCAGCAATAATTATGCGGCAGAGTTTGATGGTTTGTTTAATAAAAAAATTTTGTATCACGATCCTACTGTTTACATCAATATAACTTGCAAAATGGAAAGTAGCATGGCACCACCAGGAACAGAAAACTGGTTTGTTATGATAAATGTACCGGCTAATGTAGGCCAAAATTGGGAGGAGTATAAACAACAGGCAAGGGAAATAATTATAAAGAAATTAAACCGCATCTTAACTGCCCAATGCAATACCGAAATCGATCTTAACGCATTAATAGCAACAGAAGAAATTCTTGATCCGGTTGCTATTGAAGAAAAAACAGCTTCATACCAGGGTTCGCTATACGGTACAAGTTCTAATAATGCTCTGGCGGCTTTTTTAAGACATCCTAATTTTACCGGTGCTGTAAAAAATTTATATTTCTGTGGCGGCAGTGTTCATCCCGGCGGTGGCATACCTTTGTGTTTAAACAGTGCTGCCATTGTAAGTAAATTAATTCAATCTAAAACTAAAAGCAAGTAACATTATTTGTTTACTATTAAATGTGCATTGTTGCCTTGCTTTTTAAAAAAATAAAGTAAGCCCTTAAAGTTTATGAAGTTTTCAAAATACCAGGTAGCCACTGCAATAGCGATCTTGTTTCATACTATTGGTTTTGCAGGTATTGTATTTTTCAAAAATAATTTTATCCTGCAATCCACGCCTTTTAATTTGCTTTTAATGTTTGGCTTATTAATATGGACACAAAACGAAAAAAATTTTTTCTTCTATATTTTTTTACTGGTGACTGTAGTGCTGGGTATTGTGGTAGAAATTATTGGCGTAAACACCCAATTGTTATTTGGCAATTACAGTTACGGAAAAATTTTAGGTGTTCAAATTAAAAACGTGCCGCTGATTATTGGCGTAAATTGGTTTATAATAATTTATTGCTGTGGCATAAGTATACATACACTTTTAGTAAAAGCCATTGATAAAGTAGCTGCAGAAACGGCCACAAGGCCGATGGCTTTAAAAGCAATTTCTATTATTGTGGATGGCGCAACACTCGCCGTATTTTTCGATTGGCTGATGGAGCCGGTAGCGGTGCAATTGGGTTATTGGAAATGGGCAGGGGATATTCCATTTTATAATTACCTCTGCTGGTTTGTTATATCAGCAATACTTTTAACGCTTTTTCACTTTTGTACCTTTAGCAAGCACAACAAATTTGCAGTACATTTGTTAATGATACAGGTTATGTTTTTTTTATTATTAAGATCGTTTTTAAATTAAGATGCACTGGTTTTTATTTATAGCAATTGTATTAAGTACCTTTTTTATAATGGAAGGTATTACCTGGTTAACCCATCGTTTTGTAATGCATGGGTTTTTATGGTTTCTGCACGAAGATCATCATAAACCAACCGGCCATGCTTTAGAAAAAAATGATGCTTTTTTTTTAATATTTGCTATACCCAGCTGGTTATGTATTATGCTGGGTTTGCAAAATAAATTGTACTGGGTGGCCGCAATCGGTTTTGGTATTGCCCTATACGGCCTTGCCTATTTTATTGTGCATGAAGTAATAATACACCAGCGTTTTAAATGGTTTACCCGAAGCAATAATACGTATGTACGCACTATAAGATGGGCACATAAAATGCACCACAAACATTTGGATAAACATGAAGGAGAAAGTTTTGGCATGCTGATGGTAGCCAAAAAATACTGGAATAAAATAAAAGAAGATAAAAAAATTCAGGCTGCTACCAAAAGCAAATCAGTTATTGCCCGTTAGGATTCATATAGGTTTGTAATGCTTTTACGTAAGCTTCAAAAGCTGCAATACCTGCAGCAGTAATTTTACAAATTGTTTGCGGATAATTTTTATGGAACTGTTTGGTTACCTCAATGTAACCGGCATCTTTTAATTTATTTACCTGAACACTTAAATTGCCTGCTGTGGAATTTGTTTTTTCTTTTAAAAAAGTAAACTCCGCTTCCTTTACACTTATCAGTAAACTAATAACGGCCAGGCGCAACTGTGAGTGCAATATGGGATCCAGTTCTTTAAACATTAACGCTCCTGTTCTTTAAAAATTGAATTCTTAATATAATGCCGGGTATTAACCAAGCTGCAGTTGCAGCAATTGCCGTTAACAGCATATCCCACTCTGCTTTTGTATAAACAGAAATTACACAACATATCCAGCATACAATGCCCCCGTAAAACATGGGTTTCATATTTCTGCACGAGCCGGTAATAATTGTGGGTATACCATAAAGTAATAAAAAAAAGGAATTACTGAAGTTGCTGTAATTGTACTCTGGCTTTGTTCCTTTTACATCTATATAAGTTTGAAAAACAGGATTGAGGTGCTTAACAATATTTGCATTAATAAAAATTAATAAAAAAATGGAAATGCCAAAACAGATCCACACGTAATCTATAATTTTATCATCATAGCCTTTTACTTTATTCGTTTTGTTTTCTTTAGCTGCAATATAAATTTGTGGAATAATGGCCACCAGTGGTAACAGCCAGATATCAAAAGGCAGCTGAAAATTATATTTTATTCTAAAAAAAGTAACCAGGCTGCACACTGCAATTACGCTGCCCCAAAGTATGGGCCCCAATCCGGAATCCAGGTAACTGTTTTTTGCTTTATTAATCATTTGGCTGATCAATTGCAGGCTTTCCTGCTCGGTCATTTTATTTTCTTCCATAATCATTTATTTTGTTGATTATATTTTTTGCGTAATAAATACCCTGGAATTATCCATGCCGCTGCTACCGCGGCACCAAGCAGCAACAGGCCATACAGCGGCGACAAAAAAACACTTAATATGGCCAGCAACCAACAAACAATGCCACCAATTATTAAAGGTTTAAACTGCATGGTTATCCCAGATAAGAATGTGGGCACCGCATATAAGAGTAGATAAAAAGAAGACAACCTATCCCAGGCATCAAGCCTTGATAAAATAAAATTTAATACAAACATGCAAATACCAAAACTTACCCAGATGTAATTAATAATGGTATCACTGTATGTTTTAACTGTTTCTTTTTTGTTGACTTTTACCAAATAAATAATTTGAAAAATAACTGCCACCCAGCAACTGGCCCAAATAATTTCCGGATGAGTAAACCACTTTAATTTTATAAGTACAAAATGCCCTATTGAACAAAATAAAATTAACCAGCCCCAAAGTAAATACAAAAAACCATTTTCGCTAAACCGATTTTTTGCCTGGTTTATCATACTGTCAATTAGCTGAAGGCTGTCCTTAGGAGAAAAATTTTCCTGTTGCATAACTGCTTTTAAGTTTAATAGTTTAGGGTGTAGAAGTGTAGCTTAGCACAATTAATGCAGCTCAAAACTTCTATACCGCACTCATTATTTACAATCTTTAATCAACATTTCTACCTGCCCTTTGCCCCAGTTAGGATGTAATTCACTTGCTGGTTTAAAGCCGGCATATTTATCTAACGATGTTTGTAAAGCTGGCTTAGCTGTTTTACAACCGCCACCAAATTGTTCTGGTGTAAATTTCAATCCTTGTCCTTTTAAAAAATATGGTCTTGGATTAGCAGGATCCTGCTGCATTGCTTTTTCCATGTTACCATTACTTTCAGGTCCATATTCCATGTAACGCTGCATCGGATTTACCATCATGTGGCAACTTGCTATCATACTTTTTATGCAGGATATTTCAGAGTTGTTTGGCATTAAAGAATCCGCTTTATTTATAAAATCTGTTGCTTTATCTGCAATAGCATCTACCTTATCTTTATCCTGCTCCATAAAACCATAATTTACCTGGCAAAATGCTGCATAGTAATACGGCAGCCATTGATTTTTTTCGGCATTGGCAATACGTTCAAAATTATTGGCCAGCGTTAAAAGGCTTGCCGGGTTTTTAAAACTGGTATCTATTGCTGCAAGATTTTTTTGCATGGCTCCCAAATATTTATCACTTTGGCCAAATGAAATAATGGAGAAAGAAATAAATACAGCTGCGATAATTAATTTTTTCATTGTTCTGTTTTTTTAAATGGTTAATTATTTTTTTTGTTGATTTTTTAGTTTTTCATATTCTCTTTCTACAGAATTTGCTTTTGGAAAAATATATGCACCTGCAAAATGAAACGCCAGACCAATACCCCAGCCCAATGTAGTCCAAATGGGCCATGGATAATGATGGTTACCCCATTCGCTTATATTAATTCCCCGGTGCTGGTTACCGGTAAAAAACCAGATGCCCCATAAAAAAGTGTTTACCATTAAATAAGTAACAGCATGATTTTTAAAGCTGGCTCTTTTTTGTGCAATTTCCCAAAGCTCAGGGTCTTTGCCTTCTGGTGCCGGTTGTTGATAGTTTGACATAATTTTTATTTTAAAGGTTATTATTTATAGCATCCTGCGTTCTGTCGGTACCAAAGCTTAAAAAGCATCCAATAAATACAAATCGTTTACTG
Organism: Ferruginibacter sp.; assembly: GCA_043756235.1. Taxonomy (GTDB): domain Bacteria; phylum Bacteroidota; class Bacteroidia; order Chitinophagales; family Chitinophagaceae; genus Ferruginibacter. Next base: position 8,608 of record JAYURK010000147.1, read on the forward strand.
GGTGGCGTTACTGCTTCTTTTCTGTTACCGTCATTAGAATAATTATAGGTGTAAATTTGTTTTTGCCCCAATACATTATTAATGCCCAGCACCCAAACTGCAAAATTTTTGCTGCCCGTTTTACCAATGGTGGGTAAATAATTTACACTAAAGCTGCAACTGTTGTAATTAATAGTAGTGCCCATATCAGTAAACACATTTTTATTTTGGCTGCCATCGTACGCAATACGGTAATAAGGTCTGCCCGTTGCAAAATTGTAACTCAAATTAAACTGTGTTTTCCAGGGCAACACAAACTTTTTAAAAACCAAAGCGGCGGTATGCTTTGCAGCAAATGATGGCCGAATGGGCGAAGGAAAATTTATAAAATCTCTTTTAGTATCCAGGTAAGAATATGAGATCCAGTAATCAACAGTTTTAATTGATTTTTTATCTCTCCAAAAAATTTCAAATCCTTTTGCAAAACCATTGCCATTGTTGTTTGCTGCTACTTCACGGCCATTGGCGTTGTACCCCGTTTTATATAAGTCATCATATTTTTTATAAAACATTTCCATGCGTAACGTTTGCAAGCCTGTTAGTTTTTGGTATTGCACAATATAATGTGTTGCTTTTGAAAAACTAAGTAAGGTACTTGCAGGTAAATATTTACGCTCGGGGTTTTGGTAAAAAATGCCATAAGCAAAACCGGCAGAACTGTATTTGCCCAGTTGGTATGCTAAAGAAGCTCTTGGCGCCACATTCCATTTTTTTAATAATTGCGAATGCTCACCACGTACCCCCAATTTAGCAGCAAGCGAATTGGTGATGTAAATATCTGATTCCGCAAATGCAGCAGCCATATTTTCTTTAATGGTTTCGCTAAACTTTGTACCGTTATATAAAGTGTACACCGATTTTTCGTTGCTGCTGCTGAGCTCTGTACCAAAACGTATGGCACTTAAGCCGCTCAATTTTTTATCCAGTACAATCCTGTTTTGTAAAAAACTGCCTTTGGTATTTAGAGTAAAATTTTTAAAAGCATAAAAAAATGGCGTGGTAATAGTTTGTTTTACATTGTTGGCATTTTGCAATTCATTTTCAATGTCATCTTTATTATTGCTGTAGGATGCGCCAACATTTATTTTCCACCTGTTTTTTAAATTTTGCTTAAAGCTGATGTTGTGGTACTGGTTAATGTTTTGCAAAGTAAAAGCATCTTTCATTTCAACAGAATCAATATCGTTGGTACGGCTGCCAACAGTAGTTTTGCTCAGGTAAGAATATAATTTTACCATGCCACCGCCCTTTGTTTTAAAACGAAAGTTGGCATCACCATCAAAAATTACGGGTATTTTAAAATAATCCTGCTGTTGTTTTATAACGTTAAATGCCAGCACCAGGTTGGTGTAATTTGCACTAAAGCCCCAGCTGCTTTTTTTATTTTTTGCCAAATGCTGTAAGCCGCCACCCACGCCTACTACACTAATACCAAAATCAGCTTCGCTTTTTTCCGGCAAATCTCTACTTTCTAAAATTAAAGCAGATGATAATGCCTGGCCGTATAAAGCTGAATAACCACCAGTACTAAAAACAGTACCCTTAAATAAAAATGGATTAAACCTGCCACGCTGTGCAATGCCAGGAGTGCCACTGTAAAAAAAGTTGTTTACCTGTGTGCCATCAATAAAAATTTTGCTTTCCGTTGCGGTGCCACCTCTTACAAATAACCCTTCGCTCTCACCTACTTGCTGGGCGCCTGGTAAAGATTTAAAGGCAGCCGTTACATCAGCGTTGGCGCTTGGGGTAGTCACCACATCAATATCAGTTAAAACTGCCCCTTTCTTTTTATCACTTGCTTCAAATGAGCCCGCAGTAATAACTACAGCCTTAAGTTCGGTAATCAACTCCTTTAAAACAGGATTAATTGTAATATCCGCAGTGCTAATGGAGATTTTTTGTTCAAATGTTCTGTAGCCGGAAGAAGACGCTTCAAAAACCTGATCTCCCTTTTCTGTGGTGGTAAAAGAAAAATTTCCTGCAGAATCGGTAGTGGCACCATCATAAGTATTTTTCAAAACAATGCTCACTCCAGGCAAGGCTTTGTTCTTATTATCTACAGCTCTTCCCAAAATTTTTACCTGTGCATTAGCAGTGAAAAAAAGTAGCACAGCCGCAGCAGTAAAGAATTCTTTCATCCTGATAAATTTAACACAAACGTAAAGTAGTTTATTTTATAAACCAAATATTTTAAAAGAATAATTTTTTCTTAACGTTGCATCCTGGTGAATATTTATACCTAAAATAGTTGTTTTAAATAGATGGTTTTCAATAAGATAGTAGGTAATCAGCAAGTAGTTTTTTTTGCCTTAAAATGGTTTAAACTTATCAACATGCCAGAAAATATATTTTTTTATGTGCCTGTAAATTGTAATTTAGCAATAGAATTTAATGGGTTAGTAAGTATA
>JAYURK010000148.1:0-82544 GCA_043756235.1 Ferruginibacter sp.
CCTCAAAAATTAGAAAAAAAATCAAAATCTCAACTTAAAAAAATAAATAATGAAACGTAACGCAACTGCCGTTTGGAACGGCTCCGGTAAAGAAGGTTCGGGTAACCTTACTACACAAAGTACTACGCTTAGTACCACAGCATACTCATTTAACTCCAGGTTTGCCGAAGGTACAGGTACAAACCCAGAAGAATTGGTGGCCGCAGCACATGCCGGTTGCTTTAGTATGAAACTGAGTTTTGTATTGGGTGCGGCTGGTTTTACACCAGATGCTATTGAAACAAAATGCGAAATTACTTTAGATCCTGCAGCAGGTGCAATCACCGGATCGCACCTGATTGTAAGTGCAACTGTGCCGGGTATAAGTGCCGAAAAGTTTGAAGAATGTGTGGCAGATGCAAAAACCAATTGCCCCATTTCAAAATTGCTTAATGCTACTATCACACACGAAGCAACTTTAAAATAATTACACGCTTTTTTCAATCTTTAAATCCTTTAAGCTTTCAGTAAAGCTTAAAGGATTTTTATTTTAAGCCACTGCATTTGATATTGTTTTAAATTGTAAAATATTTTAAGTGCAATATTTTTATTAATAAGTAAATAAGCTACATTTGAACATTAACAAAAAATATTCAACATGTCTTTTTTAAATAAAACTGTTTTAATAACTGGTGCCAGCCGCGGTATTGGTAAAGCCATTGGGTTACGGCTGGCCGCAGAAGGGGCAAACATTGTAATTGCAAGCAAAAGCGTAACAGAAAATCCAAAGCTGGGGGGCACCATATTTTCCGCCGCTGCAGAAATGGAAGCTGCAGGCGGTAAAGCACTTGCCGTACAATGCGATATCAGGTTTGAAGACCAGGTAGACGAAGTAGTTAAACAGGCTGTTGAAAAATTTGGGGGCATTGATATTTTAATTAACAACGCATCTGCAATAAATTTAACCCCAACCGAACAAACAGAGCCCAAGCGTTTTGATTTGATGTATGATATAAATGTAAGAGGCACCTTTATGGTAAGCAAAGCCTGTATCCCTTTTTTAAAAAAATCTACCAATGCACATATTTTAAACCTGTCGCCACCCATAAGCATGAATATGAAATGGTTTGCCAATCATTTAGCCTACACCATCAGCAAATATAATATGACGATGATTGCCCTGGGGCTTGCAGCCGAATTAAAAAAATATAATATTGCCGCTAATACTTTATGGCCACGTACTACCATCGCAACTGCGGCAGTAAATAATTTATTAGGTGGAGAAATGCTGATGAAGATGAGCCGCACTACTGATATTATTGCAGATGCTGCGTATTATATATTAAGCAAACCATCAACAGAGTGCACGGGCAACAGTTTTATCGACGAAGCCGTACTGGCAAAAGAAGGTATTACTGATCTGGGTAAATATTCAGTAGTACCCGGTGCACAATTGTATAACGATCTGTTTGTTTAAAACCTTCTGTTAATAAAACACTAATACTTTTTTTGTTTTGATGAGCGGTAACATTTTTACTGTGATGTACGTTTAATTTCGTACCAGCATTATTCCGCCATGAATAGTGCCTGATCAAAACCAAAAAGTATAGCCATGAATTTTTTAAAAATAAAAGCAGCATGCTTTTGCATGCTGTTTACTGCCGCCGCATTTGGCCAGGCAGAAAAGAAAAAAATTGCTGCTCAACGCATCACCACTTCTTTAAAAATTGATGGTATACTTACGGAGCCGGAATGGAAAACAGCACCTGTGGCTGATAAATTTACAACTTTACGCCCCACACCATTTATACCCGAAAGCCCCGATAACAAAACTGAAATGTATTTTTTATACAATGATGAGGGTATTTATATTGGTGGATATTTTCATGAAAAATATAAAGACAGTATTGCAGCAGAATTGGTGGGAAGAGATGGATTTGGCAACAATGATTTTGTTGGGGTAATTTTTGATACTTACGCTGATAAAATTAATGGCTTTGAATATTTTGTAACGCCGCTGGGCGAACAGTTTGATGCCAAGCAGGCACCCAACCCCAACGGCGACAGCGAAGATTTTAGCTGGAATGCCGTGTGGCAAAGCGCAGCAAAAATACACAGCGATGGCTGGAGCTTTGAAATGTTTTTACCTTATGCTGCAATACGATTTGGCAAAAAGAAAATACAGGATTGGGGCTTAAACATTGTTAGAAAAAGACAAAAAAGCGGACAGCAACTTTTTTGGCAATCAATAGACCCTAATGCAAATGGTTTTTTAACGCAGGAAGGTATGCTTACCGGTTTAACAGATATTAAACCACCCATGCGTTTACAGTTTGCGCCTTATTTTTCTACTTATGTAAATCATTATCCTTCTGTTAAAAACTGGGATACCCAGGTAAATGGCGGTATGGATGTAAAGTACGGATTGAACCAGGCTTTTACTTTAGACATGACGCTGATACCCGATTTTGGCCAGGTGCAAGCCGACAGAAGAATTTTAAATCTTACTCCCTTTGAAGTAAAGTATGATGAAAACAGAACTTTTTTTACAGAAGGTACCGAACTGTTTAATAAAGGAAATTTATTTTACAGCCGCCGCATTGGCGGGCAGCCCATACATTTTAATGATGTGGATTACCAGGTAAACAGCTACGAAACTGTTGTAAAAAATCCCCAACAAAGCAAATTGGTAAACGCTACAAAAATAAGTGGCCGTACACAAAAAGGGTTGGGCATAGGAGTACTAAATGCAATAACAAAACCACAGTTTGCCATAGTAGAAAATAATAATGATAAAGAACAACGAAAAATAGAAACTGATCCGCTAACCAATTACAATGTTTTTGTACTGGATCAAACGATGAAGCACAACAGCAGTGTATCGTTTGTAAATACCAATGTGTGGCGCAGCGGCAAAGATTACGATGCAAATGTGAGCTCGTTTTTATTTGACCTTAACGATAAAAAAAATAAATGGAATGTTGGCGGTAGTGCAAGCGTAAGTAACCTGGTTGGTAAAAATGGAAAAAACACCACGGGTTATGCCCACACTTTTAATTTTGGTAAAACAAGCGGCAGGTTAAATTTTAATGTGTTTCAGGAATTAAGCAATGCAAAATATGATAAAAGCGATTTGGGATATTTTACCAATAATAATACCATGGATAATGGTGTGTGGGTTGGTTACAGGTGGACGGAGCCTAAAAAATTCTTTAATAATTTCCGCATGAACTTTAATACTTTTTTCAGCCGCCTGGTAACACCTATAGATATTTTAAACCGTAAAGAAATGATGTACCAAAATGGCGGCGGCAATATTAATCTTAACGGGCAAACCAAAAAATTATGGTTTGTGGGCAGTAGCATAAACTGGGGATATAACCTTAACGATTTTTACGAAGCCCGTGTACCCGGCAGGGTTTTTAAAAATAAAGGAAGAATAGGAATGGCACTTTGGTGGGAAAGTAACTCCGCAAAAAAATTATCGTGGGGCGGAGAAGTGTTTGGTGGTACCGGCGGCATTTTTAAAAGACAAAGTATAAGCCCAACCTTGTCTGGTAAAATACGCTTCAACAGTAAATTTTCTGTAGATAATTCCTTAACCCTCGATTTTCAAAAAAATGGTGTGGGCTGGGCCGATACTAAATTTTCGGGAGCCGGGGCTTTACAGGATACCATTATTTTTTCTCGCCGCAATTTAAAAACCGTTGAAAATACTTTAAACGTAAAATACAGTTTTACTAACCGAATGTACATTACCCTAAGGGCCAGGCATTACTGGAGTAAAGTGGCGCCACAACAATTTTACGAGTTAAATACTTTGGGCAATCTGGTAACACCTGCTGTTGCATATAACAAAAACAGAAATCAGAATTACAATTATTTTAGTACCGATATGGTGTACACCTGGCAGTTTGCACAAGGCAGTTTTATAAATATTGTGTGGAAGGATATCTCTGATTCTTTTACCCGTGATTTTGAAAAAAACTATTTTAGTAACCTGGGTAAAACTTTAAGCAATCAACAGGCTACCAGCTTTTCTGTAAGGGTTATTTACTTTTTGGATTACTTAACCGCCAAAAATAAATTGAAGAAGAAAAGGGTAGTTTAAAATAAATAAAAAAGGGCTGTCTCAAAAGCAAACGCTGTAACTTTTAAGACAGCCTGTTTTAATGAAGAATAATTTATTTGGATGAACTGTTTCCAATAATTATTGCAGCCATGGCAATTGCACCATCTAACAAAGGCCGCTCCAGCAAGCCCTGGTTAAGTGCCGGCTGCAGACGTACCGTTAAAATTAAAATTACAATCATTAAAGCCAGTAAGTAACAGGCCAGCCTTTTGTATTTATTAATAACAATTGCAACTGCTGCCAATATAAACGCTACTCCGGTTACATAAATCCATATTGATGGATGGCCGGGCATGTATGCAGGCACGCCTGAGCCAGCCTTACCATATTGTAAATGCATTACGCCAAAAGCTAAAATAGCAAGCGCAAATAAAATTTCGGCAATCCTTGTAGGAAAAAGTTGTTTCATTAAAGTGAATTTTGGTGTAGGGTGAAAATAATATTTAAACACCGGCTTTGCAAGTGTTTTAAAAAAATAAGTACATACAATTTATTAGGGATAAAAAAACGGCAACGTATAAAATTGCTGTTGTTGTAAAAGATGTTTAAAATTATTTATTCATTATTCTCCGGCCGCATCATCGGGAAAAACAATACATCCTGAATGCTGTGCTGGTTGGTTAACAGCATCGCAATCCTGTCTATACCAAAACCAATACCACTGGTTGGCGGCATACCATATTCTAAGGCACGTAAAAAATCATGATCAATAAACATAGCTTCATCATCACCACGTTCCATTAATTTTACCTGCTCTTCAAAACGTTCCCGCTGTTCAATCGGATCATTTAATTCGCTGTAAGCATTAGCAATTTCTTTACCATTACACATTAATTCAAAACGTTCTACAAGGCCGGGTTTACTGCGGTGTTTTTTTGTGAGCGGACTCATTTCTACAGGGTAATCTGTAATAAAAGTGGGTTGTATGTAATTGCTTTCGCATTTACCGCCAAAAATTTCATCAATCAATTTTCCTTTGCCCCATTTTTCATCAGCATGTATTTTTAATTCACGGCAAACATTTCTTATGCCGGCTTCATCCATTTCACTAATATCAAAACCGGTATGTTCTTTAATAGCATCGTACATGGTAATACGTTTGTAGGGTGCTTTAAAATCTATTTCATTGTGTGCAACCAAAACTTTTGTACTGCCATTAGTTGCAATAGCTGCCTGCTCCAGCATTTGTTCGGTGGTATCCATCATCCATTCATAATCTTTATAGGCGGCGTAAAATTCCAGCACGGTAAACTCCGGGTTGTGGGTGCGGTCCATTCCTTCGTTTCTAAAATTCCGGCTAAACTCATACACAAAATCAAAGCCACCTACTATCAATCTTTTTAAATATAATTCATTGGCAATACGCATATACATGGGTACATCCAATGCATTATGATGTGTGGTAAAAGGCCTTGCCGCTGCACCACCGGGGATAGATTGCAACACCGGGGTATCCACTTCCAAAGCACCGCGTTCATTTAAAAATGCTCTAATGGCGTTTACCATTTTGGTACGCTTGATAAAAGTTTCTTTTACAGCAGGGTTTACAATTAAATCGGCATAACGCTGGCGGTAGCGAAATTCCGGATCGGTAACTTCATCAAATGCTTCACCATCTTTTTCCTTAACTATTGGGAGTGGCCTCAATGATTTGGTAAGAATAGAAAACTCTTTTACATGAACAGATGTTTCGCCGGTTTTGGTTGTAAATACATAACCTTTAATACCAACGATATCTCCAATATCAATTAATTTTTTCCAAACGGTTTGATATAAAGTTTTATCATCGCCTGGGCAAATATCATCCTGCTTAATATAAAACTGAATTTTACCTACTGCATCCTGCAACACTGCAAAATTTGCTTTGCCCATATCACGTACACTCATTATTCTGCCTGCAAGGCATACATCAATTGGTTGATTAGTTAACTGGTTAATTAGTTTATCAGGTTCTTCGGCCCAAAGCTTTTTTATTTGTACTGAATGATGCGTTACCGGGTACAACGCTGCCGGGTAAGCATCAATACCTAATTTGTTAAGTTCTGTTAATTTTTCTCTGCGGATAATTTCCTGCTCCGATAAATGTTGTATACTCATAATGGCGGCAAAGATACTTTATGCAACCCAATCATCCATATTTGCTGTCTGTAACAGTATACTTTTTAATCTTGGCAGGAAACTTGTAACATCTTAAAAAAATAAACAACAATGAAAAATTTTTTACTTGTAGCAATGGCTGTGGTATTGCTTAGTGGTTGCGATGTACTTAGTAAGTTACCACAAACCACGGGCATTGGCGGCATAACAGAAGCAGAAGCAGGGCAGGGCATAAAGCAGGCATTGAGCCAGGGTTTGGCCGGTGCTGTTTTGCAATTAAATAAACAAGATGGTTTTTTTAAAGATGCCTTTTATAAAATTTTATTACCACCCGATGCAAAAAAAGTAGAAAATACCTTACGTGATTTAGGATTTAATAATATGGTGGATAAAGCTATTTTACAAATTAACCGTGGGGCCGAAGATGCAGCAGGTTTTGCCAAACCTATTTTTGCAGAGGCTATAAGAAATATGACTTTGCAGGATGCTATTGGGTTAGTAAGAAACGGCGATACCAGCGCCACACATTTTTTTAGAGAGAAAACTACCGATAAATTAATAGCGGCGTTTTTACCAGTAATAAAAGCATCTTTAGATAAAGTGGAAGCAACAAAATATTATGGCGATGCCATAAATAAATACAATAATTTTCCCACTACATTTAAAAAAATAAATCCGGACCTGGCTAATTTTGTTACCGCAAGGGCAACAGATGCATTGTTTGATTTGGTAGCTAAGGAAGAAAAAAATATACGTACCAATTTTGCGGCACGAACAACAGATATTTTAAAAAAGGTATTTGGGCAAAAGTGGAATTAATTGGCTTTGGCAAAAAAATAATTGGCGGCCGTAACGCCATTACTATACAGCAGCAGTTTATCCTGCTGCTTTGTTTTTTTTACACGGCTGCTAATGTTACCCTGGCTAACATAAATAGTCCGGCCCCTTTCATTTTCCAGCCCCGGGTATTTTCTGCTAAGTGTTTCCATTAATAAATTGGCAAAGGCCGAAAGATAGTCGGTGTATTTATTAATTTGGTAAGAAGGGATTTTAATACTGTTGTTATTTATAGAATCTATTTGCTGAGGCCGCTCTAATTTTATACCAATAGTTTGAGCATTGAATTTTAATTTATCGCACAATAGAGGGTTAATATTACTGTTATCGCAGGTATCAAACATGCTGATAGGATAATTGCATAGCATGCCACCATCTACATAGTAATTTACAAAGGAAAGGGTATCCGATCTTTTAATTTTTTTTAAATTATTATCCAGTGCAACGGGTTCAAAATATAAAGGCACACCGCCACTAATACGTACAGCCAGGGCAATGGGCATTTGGGGCGTATGGGTATAGCTAAAAATTTCTAACTGCTGTTTGCTGAGGTTGGTGCCCGTGCAAAAAAAATCTTTATACAGCGGGTTGGTAAGGCGTAACTGGTGCAGTTGCTCAAAAGTTAACAGGGGGTTACCGGTTTTATATTTTATTAATTGCTGCAGCCATTTTTCAAAAGTGCCCCCTTTGTAAATACCAAAATAATTTTTAAACCTTTTGTATTTTCCCACCAGTCCGCCCTTGCCATCGTTAAATTTTTGAATGGGCAGGTCTGTCATCATGCTGTCGATTTCGTTGGCAGTGTAACCAATACTTATCAGCATACCTGCAATAGAACCGGCTGATGAACCGCCTACTTTTTCTATCTGTTGTAAAATACCTTTTTCTTGCAGCACACTAAAAACACCGGCATAGGCCAGGCCTCTTACGCCACCACCTTCCAGAATTAAATTTTTATAATTGTATTTTTTTTGGGCAACGCATAAAGCAGGAAACAACAGTGCCACAAATAATAATTTCATTTGGTGAAAATAGAAAATAACAATTGTACAAAAAGTTAAAAGGGCGATTAATTTTATACTGGTTATAGTGTTGCTTATTTATTGTTTTAGGAGTTTTATTAATCTTTGCTCATCCTCTTTTTATATTGAATATACCATTGGTTACTGATTTATAAGTATTTGTTGCTTTATCGACTTCGGTAATAAATTCAAAACTTCCTTTTACATAACCGGAGCTGATTTCTATAATAGTAATTTGGCCAGACCCGCCATACAGGTTAAGAAAAGAATCTGCTCCTGCAACATACCTCACTGCGTTGGGGCTGTTTGTCCATATAATTCCACTGTACCCTTTACCAGCATTAAAGGTGTAGGTGCCGGGTGTCAATATTTGGGCATTGTGAACATACAGCGCAATAGCGCCACCAGCAAAAGCTCCACTTATCATAATAGCGGTATCAGGAAATTGCGGAAAATAGGTAGCTTTAATAAGTGTGGTACATTCAGTTTCAGCATTATTCATATAAAACCTTACATAACTTTGAAATGTTGGAGTTGGAGTATTATTTGCATCACTGTTTTTTTTACAGGCATTGCATAAAACTATACAGTAAATGCTGAGTATAATAATTAGCTTTTGCATGATTTTTTTTGAGTGGATTTTTTATGAAACAGCATATTTCTAAATTTTTTTCGGGTTTAGTTTCCAATAACAAAGAAGCAAAAATTATTTTCCAATAGGTATTTGCAAAGTGATGCCGTAATATTCTTGCCAACATTTGGGGGTTTTACATAACTTGTTTTTTGATTACTAAGCATTAATTTGGCTTTATGCAAATTGCGGGATGCGGCTATAAATAATGGTATGCTACCCAGTACCGCACCTCCGCCTGCAATTAAAAGTATTGTTTGGGCGGTATAATTTTGTACCTCATTATATGGTGTAAACAATCCGATAATTTCTTTTTCGCCTTTATTTACGCCGGTAATTACACCTGTAATAAACAAAACGCCACCCCCACAGGCCATAATTATTGCAGTTGTTTTTTGCTTTCGGCTTTTTTTAAATAAATCAGTTACAGCACTATCAATGCTAATGTGTTTTAAGTTCACAGTATTACACATGAGGGTTTGGGTATTATTTTTATAAAATTCATTACCTGTTTTACGCATGCTGCTAAAAAATGAATTATAAGTAAGCGCAGGCTGAAAATAATTTTGTGCAGTTATTGCCCTATCTGTAAAAAATAAGATTAAGGCAATGAGCAATATCTTTTTCATGATTATTAATTTATTTTATACAAAAAATTCATAAGCTTTGTTTACTCCGGTGTGCATTAGCCACCGGCTTAATTAAGCAACTGTTTCAAACTGCGGACATTTATTTTCCTTTACCGGTAACTTTTTTTGATTGCAACGAATGAGCTGAATAATATTATACGATTTTGTATGGCAAAAAGGGCAGGCATGTACATCGCCTGCAGCATCGATATACAAACTCCTGCTGCCCGAGAAACAACCTATCCTTCTTTGATGATAACCATGGTACATTACGGTAGGATAATTTTTATAAGCCGGGGAATGATTTACAATTTTAAAAAATTGCTCCAGTGTTTCGATATGCCTTTCTAGTAGTAATACATTTTTTCCTTCGTAATGGCCTACACTTCTGGGCTCCAGCACCTGCACAAATTGCACACCCAGTTGTTTTGCAAAATGCAGGTATGGCATTAAATGCCCGCCATCAATAAATTGTTTGGTAGCACATACGCTTATAGCGCTTACCATGCCGGCATTACGGCAGGCCGCCACCGCATTTACAGCAATTTCAAAAGCATTATTGCTTCCTCTGAAAATATTATGCAGCTCAGCAATATAATGGTCGATACTTACTACCGCCCCGGTACACCCGGCGCTTTTTAGCAATTTTGCATTTTGAGCAGTAAAATTAAAACCTGAAGTAAGTATCCAGCAATCACTTTTTTTGCTGGCATATTCCACAAGCGGTAATAAATCTTTAAAACGTACCATGGGCTCGCCGCCACTAAAATGAAACTGCTGTACTCCTTCCTTTTGATAAATATCTATCACTTTAAACAAATCGTGTTTTGTAAACAATTCTTTTTTATTTAGATTATCCCATTCAAAACAATGTTCACAGCGCATGGGGCATTTACTGGTGATGGCAAAAAAAACAAAGGATAATTTTTGGGTAACGTGCTGCGGATAAACTTGCCGCCGCAGTTCGCTCTTAATAAAATTATCATAAATTTTAGAAGGCCAGCCGGGCCTGTATTGCGCCACATAATATTTACCATCAATTTTATACATTTTTTTTAAAGGACCGCCCTGCATATTATCTCTTAAAGCTATCATTGATTTAAATGCTGCAAAAACTTTTCGTGGATTTTTTATAATCACAAAGGCTAAATAAAGCAGGCGCAATTTTATCAGCATCCGAATAATACGTTGTTCCATACTACCCACCTGTACAGCATTTTTTACTGAATAATTACCAGCAGCATTAACAGGCTCCTTAATTTTATTGTTGTGTTGTTGCTGTAACAGCATGGTTGTTTCCATTGTTATTTTTTAAATGGGTTTAAAATTATTTTTTACCAGGCAAACATTATTTTTATTGTGCTTTTGCTAAAGACTTCATATTATCTGCTGCCATTTTTTTATACAACCTTAAGCCAAATAAAGGAAATGCATTGCGGTGCTTAAACTGGTTTAAAAAAGCAATATCAGCTTTGCTTTTAAAATCTCTTATATGCTGGTAATAACCTTTGGAGTGTAAAAAGTAAGTTCGGGTTTTGGTGTCATCATTAAGGGCTTTGGCATTGTAAGTAATGGTTGCTACATTACCAATTAAGGGTTGCTCCAAATAAACGGCATCTTCTTTTTGCAGAGCAGGCAAAACATTTTTTCCCAGCTCATCAATAGCTGTGGCAGGTATAATTTTTTCAACAGTAAAGGCTGCTTCTTCAGTATAATCCATAGCGGCATAATCAATTTCCCAAAACATAAAACCGCTGGATAATTTTATTGTTGTAATGGGCTCGCCGGTATCCTCCAGTTCCATGGGTACTACAATATTTCTTGTGGCCAAGGGGCCAATGGTAGTTATGGCAGTAATTTTTTTCCAGCCATTTTTTGTTTTAACATCAACCTGCAGGGGAATGTTTTGTTCCTTTACCCATTGCAGTAAATTAGCTGCCGGTTTTTTTTGTTGCTTTTTACTATACCTGGCATAATGCCTGCCAAATCCTTTGGCCAGTTCGCCATAAAGTAAATCCAGAAAATAAGAATTTTTTAAACTTAGTACCAGCTTAGCTTTTTTTGCATGGCCAGGGTTATTAAAATTCATCACTACCTGGTTACTGGCATTAATGGAGCTGGTATCATCCATATACAATAAGCTATTGTCGCCAGCTTTCTGCAACGCTGAGGTAGTGGTAGTTTGATTATTAAGGCTTGCAAATATGGGAGGTTCAGCAGCCGCTACGGTTAATAAGTTTCCGCCTTCATCAACCAATACTTTATAATTTTTAAGGTGCGTTACTACCCAAAGATCTGCTATATCGGTAAACTGTTTTTCATACAATTCGTTACTGATTTTTAATTGTAATGTACCATCGTTAAGCGGCGCCATTTTAAGGGGCATATAATCGTGCCTTGCCAGTTGCGGATAAATTGCACCGCCATAAATTTCGCCCTGCAACGAAAAGTTAGTGCCATCATAGGCACTTACAAAAGGGCAGGAACTTTTTGTTGCTGCAATAATAATAGCAACAACAACCAGCGCACCCACGGTGTAACCCAATGTACCAATAACATAACTGCTGGTGGTTCTTTTTTTATCTTTTTCAATCACTTCAATTTTTTCTACTTTATCTAACTGTAATGTATATGGGCCTACCGCTGCCGTATTATCACTCTCAATATAAAAATGGACCTCATTTAATACTGTTAAATTTTCGGGATTATTTTTCTGGTATTGCATTTTTCCTTTGCGGCCTTTTACCAAATGAAACTGGTGGTTTGCCGGCAGCATTTCTAAAGAGGATGTCAGCGTTTTTTTATCTTCACTTAAAACAATATTACTCATATAATAGGATTGACTGCCATTTCGTAAAATAAAATACCGGTTTTGAAGTTTAAGGCTGTCGATAGTTGAAGATTTTTGGCTGCCGTTGCCTGTGGGTTTTTGTGTTGCCTTGTAATAATTGTGGCAGGCAGCAAGGAATACAACTGTACAGGCTGCCAATAATAACCGGCAGTATTTTTTATAAGCATCCATAAAAAAATATTTAAGCGTTAAAGAAATGAAACTGCATTTTATGTAATTGCCGATTTTTTTAAAACTCGTACCCAGCGGTAAGGCTGAAGTACTTATGTTGTATTTTGTTAAAATAGTTTTTTGCAGCACTGGTATTTAAGAGGCCGTAAGTATACCGCAGGTTTACAGAAAAGCCCAGTGTAAACTGGTATATAGCAAGTGCATTAACACCCAGGTCAAAACTTTTTATTTCGTTTGCTGATCTTATGCTGTTTAATTTTAAAGCCGGGGATAAGCCACCACCTAACAAATAGCTACCGGTGCCTGTTTTAATTTTATAAAGAATATTGAGTGGTAACTCTAAATAATTATATTTCATAGGATAGTTAAAACCGTTTTGAAAATTTTGCCTGGCTCCTTTACTAACATAAAGCAGTGCAGGTTGCATTAAAAGTTTATCATTTAATGTATAATTTAAATAGCAACCCCCTGTAAAACCTGTTTTAGATGCATAAGCCAGATTGTTTACCTGGTTTACATATTCTATTTTAGTTTTTGCAAAGACAGCACCCATTTGCATTCCAAATTTTACTTTGCCCTGCTGGCTGTAAATGCTGGTTGAAAAAAAGGCAAAAAGAAAAAAACAGCAGCTCTTTTTCATAACGTTTTATTTTGAGGTTAAAGAAAGCTTGTCATCAACTGTGCTATGAATAATACATTTAATGATTAAAGCAAAGATTTGCAATGGTCTGTTTTTAACCCTTTGTTGTAGTTGGGCGCAAAAAAAATTCGAGGTTAACTTACAGGCTGCCCATACATTTGTTCCAAAGTCAACCCCTATTATTTTCTTATTGCTGCTGCGTAATTTTCTCTTTTCAACAGCCATGGTGGTTTCCATCATCAACTTTTTTCAGGTGGGAATACTGAGGAGCAAAAGAGTGGTGTGGGCAAAGAAAAAACCTTTGCCAGTATACAGTACAAATACATCGGGTGTTATTAAATTTACACATTAAAAATGTTAAATGCAAGTGTAAAATTATTTTTTGTTTGCCTTAAAACTATAACCAACCCGTAAGCATAAATAATTATTTTTCCATCGGGTATCTTTATCATTAGCAAGATTAGTAAAGCCGATATTATAACAAACGCTAAAGAAAATGTTATTAAAAAACTGGCAACCCATTGTAACGTTTGCCCCAACATCAAGTTTTTTAAGAGCATCATTATCCGTGTTGCCAAATTTAATTTTTTCGGTAATTGAGCCGCTATCGGATTTATAAATCATTTTACCAGATGTGGCAAATGCAAGCGAAGGCCCAATGCCAAAAAAGAAATCATCCTCTTTATTATTTCCACCCTTTTTATTATTGGTTTTGTATATGATGTTTACAGGCACTTCTATATAATCAATCAGTAGAGTGGTTGTATTGCCTGGGTCTTCGGTTTTAAATCCTTTTTGTAAATAGGTAATGCCGGGTTGAAAACTAAACCAATAGCTTAAAGGAATAGTAGCGCTTATACTTCCGGTAAAACTATTTACATTTTTTAGTCCTTCAACTTTTTTCCATTTATTATTTACCCCTTTTACTTTAAGAGAAGTACTGGCACCAGCAACGCCTGCACTTAGTGCAAAAGTTATATTTTGCGCAGCAGCTATACAGGTAGTGCCGGTAAAAATTATGAGCAGGCTGATTATCTTTTTCATGATCTTAATTTTAAGTAAAAAAATGCAAGGGTTAATTCAAGTGTTTATTTCCCACCACTCTTTAATAAATATCCCAGTTTAATACCGGCATACCTGCTTTTAACGGAACTGTTTTGTGCATCTCCCGGAATAAGATTGCTTAATCCTAAATTATAGTTGGCTGCAATAAAAAAGCCACTGCTAAACTGATAGCCTGCTACTGCATTGGCCCCAATGTCAAATGGTTTAATATCATCATTATCGCTGTTGCCGAATTTTACTTTTTCATCAGCTTTAGTAGTGCCATCATCAACTTTTATTTTTCCAGATATGCCAAAAGAAAAAGACGGGCCTGCACCAATAAAAAAGCCCTTACCTGTATAAATAAAATTTACCGGCACTTCAATATGATTGGTTATAAGCGCAATTTTTTCTGTAACTCCGGCAATAGTTTCTTCATCTTTAGTTCCTTTTTGTACCAAGTTAATACCTGGTTGAATACTGCAGTTTCTGCCAACAGGCACATTACCAATAACACCAAGGGTAAAACCAAATTTGCTGTTTAAGCTTTCGTCATTACCATCTGATTTCATTTTGTAATTAGCAATAGTAGTACCACCCGCAAAGCCAAATTGCATTTTTTGTGCGTACGTGTTTATTGAAACTGACGCTACAATAAATAAAATAATCTTTTTCATTTTGATAAAATTTTATTGTTAAAAAATAATTTTATAGATATGCCAGCCCTTTCAGTACTTTTTAATTCGTCCGGAAAATGATCCGTTAGACAGGATTATTTTCTGGTTATTTTTATTAGTGAGGATAAATTCAAATGACCCGGTAATAAAGCAATCCTGTTCGCCTGCGTACCCATTAGGGATATTTTTACAGTCTGAATACTAAAAATTAACAGAACCTGATTCGTACCAGTAAACCTTCACAGAATCTATAGCAGCTCCATTATTAGTAAGTCTATTACAAGGCCCAGTCACATTCATCCCTGTAGGATTATGGTAAACACATACAATATTGCCCTGGGTGTTACAAACTATGTCTATAGTTCCGCCAAATAAATCAGGTCTGTTAATGTATAAACCTGCAAAATTTGCAGACAATAGAATGGCAAAATGTTGTTTAATATGAGAACTGGGTGATGAAAGGTTATACTGATTCCCATTGTACGTAAAACTTATTTTATCAATAGTTGAGGTATCACTATTGCCTTTCTTGCTACAGGCAAATAAAGACAGTAGAAATATTGCAGAAAGAATCCCTTTTTTCATTTCGATAAAATTTTATTGGTAATAATAGTTTTTACAGTTTTTATTGCAATCAGCATTTTATCTTTTGTTACCGGGGGTAGTAATTTTTTACATATTTTTTTGCAACCTGACTACGTTAAAGCATAGTTGTACACGGGCTGATGAAATTTTTTAAATACAAACCGGCAAGGTGCCCGGAAAAGAAGTGGTGTAAGCATTTTCCTTCCAGCAGTTATTGTTACCCGAACCATCCCAAAGTAAATCAACGCCTGGCAAAGGCAGGCCTGCAGGTGGCATAGCACCATTTTGGAATAAATCGTTTTCTTTAATCCTGGCACCATCGGGGTTAGGTTCTATATCTGCAAATACAATTGGAGGTAAACCGGCAAGGGCGCCCAGTACCAATGTACTTACAGTGGCTACACCCACAAAATTGTTATTGCGAATTTTATTATTTGTAACTATAGTATTATCTGTACCTACTACTAATATGCCGGAGCCACTGGGTACAAAAGATTCAAAACCACCAGGCTCCGCAAAATTGATATGGTTATTATTATTTACATGGTTTTCTGTAATAATAATGTTTGAAGATGTTTTTACGCTGAGCCCCGGAAGTAATACCGAAAGGATGCCGCATACATTATCATAGCAATGATTTTTTTTAGCAACGATATTTGCAGAGTTTTCAATTTCCAATCCGTTAACGTTTGCAAAAACTTTATTAAACTCCATCACTACATGCGTAGACTGGCCCACATAAATACCTGTATCAGTATGGCCCGTTGCAGTGCAATGCTCTATTTTTCCGTTACTGCAAAAAATGGGGAACAGTCCGTATTCGCCGTTGCTAACAGTGGTTACATGCGATAAAATAAATCCAGTTACCCTTATTAAGAAAACACCGTTTTCCACAAAGTTTTGAACTGTTACATTTTTTAGCACAAAGCCATCACCGGCATCTGTTACTCTAATACCATCATCTGCCCCGCCGGGATTATTTATAATTACACCCTGACCTGCAGGGCCAGATAATCCTATCAGTTGGATACCTGCTTTATTCACAGTAACAGATTCATTGTAAATGCCCGGTTGAATTTGAATAATGGTATTAGGCGTTGCAGCATTTACAGCTGCCTGGATAGAACTGCCAGGTGTAACAATTATAGCGGGCAATACTGCATCTTGTTTTTTATTATTGTTTAAAGAAATATCGGTTTCATTTTGTTTGGTAAAACCAGTTTCTTTTTTGCATCCTGTTAATATAATAAGCAGGATGAAAATGAAAGCAAACAACAAAAAATATTTTTGGTTTGCCATGGAATTTGCTGCAATTAATTTTGCTTTTTTCATAACGTTAGTTTTAATTATTGTTAAATGAATGCAATTGAATTATCTTTTAATATCATTAACTATAGGCTAATTGGTTTTTGTGTTGTACAAAATTTGACTGTTAAAAAGCAAACCATAAATTTGGCTTTGTATTTATATCAGCATTTTTGTATTTTGTTACCCTTGAACACAAAATTTTTTCATCTCTGTAAAAAATATGACAGCACACAGCGACCATAAATACATACAAGCATTGCAAAAAAATGACTCAGTATTGATAGAAGAGATATACCAGCGTTATGCAGCAAGAATTAAGCAGATGGTTGTAAAAAACAGTGGCACCAAAGCAGATGCTGCGGACCTGTTTCAGGAAGTGTTGATTGAATTACATCGTAAAGCCACACAACAAAATTTTATGCTTACCTGTCCGCTGGATGCTTTTTTATATTTGGTTTGCCGCAACCGTTGGATAAATGAATTGCATAAAAGAAATGGGCAGCACGTAACAATTAAGGGAGATGAAGGATTTAATTTGAATGAAGAGGTATTTAATAACTACGAAACCCTGCTGGTTCAGGAAAAACGTAAAAACCTGATTGAAGAAAAATTGGCCGAACTGGGAGAAGGATGCCGCAATTTATTATCGCTGGCATGGAGCGGAAAACCATTACAGGAGGTAGCGGCAACACTTAATTTTTCCTACGCCTATGTAAGAAAAAAGAAAACAGAATGTATGAGTAAATTAATAAGCCTGGTTAAAGAAGCGCCGGGCTTTAGCGCTTTAAAATGGTAATAAATATTTTATGAAAGCTGAAACATTAGAAAAAATAGAACAATACTTTAATGATGAAATGCTGCCGCAGGAGCGAAAGGATTTTGAATTACGGTTATCAACCGATGATGAATTGCGTAATCAATTTGAATTATACAACAGTATCAATAAAACCATGGGTGCCACACCAAATGAATATGAATTGCGCCACACGTTGCAGCAAATGAATCAAAAGTATTTTGCTGCAGGGGGTGCTGTAAAGCGGGGTGCTTTTAAAAAATGGTTGGCTATTGCTGCTTCGCTGATCTTTATTATAGCGCTAAGCTTTTATTTTATAATGCAAAGTAAACCTTCTGCAGAAAAACTGTATGCTCAATTTGCCCAACATATGCCTTTAAATATTCAACTGCGGGCAAGTGCAGCAGATAGTGTTGCCCAAAAAGCTGCAAAAGAATTCAACAATAAAAATTACAAGAGTGCCTTACCATTGCTTGAAGCATATTTGCAGCAGCAGCCAGATGCTGTACAAATTAAATTTTCTTTAGGGATATGTTATTTGGAAACAGAAAAATATGATGAAGCGGTAAAAATATTTTCTGCAATTTTCAGCACGCAAACGGCCTTTACAGAAACTGCAAAATGGTATATCGCGTTAACCGCACTTAAGCAAAAGGATTTTGCAAAATGCCGCAGTAATTTAAGCAGCATAACAAACACCTCGGCTTATTTTACAAAAGCAAAAGCATTGCTTGAAAAATTACCTGATTAATTTTTGCCTGCGCCTGCGTACAAAAATAAAATAAGCAGTAATTAACACCAGGCAGGTTAATGCAGCAATTAATTGAAGTTTGCCCGAAGATGGCGTAGATAAACTTTCATCAGGAGAACCAATATAAATATAACCGCTCCAGTAATAAGGCGATGCATCTGCAACATCAGCATTATTTAATACAGAAAGTTTTGCCTGGTGCAATGCCGACGAAAAATTGTTATCTCCTATATTGCTATAAAATTTTTTAAAAATTGCTGCCGAAGAATTGTCTTCTGTTTGCCATAAACTGGCAATTATATTTTTAGTGCCTGCATAGCTAAAGCCTCTTGCAAGGCTCATGGGTCCTTCTGTTTTATTAATAACACCTATACCAGTTTGGCATCCGCTTAACACCACCAGGGTTGCTTTAATTTTTTTTGCATAAATAGTATTAATGTAAATAGAAGAGTCATACATTTCAATATGAGCAGGAATGGTGTCGTTGCCGGGGCTTGCATGAGTGGCTAAATGTATGATGGAGGCGTTGCTGTAATTTGTTTCAAATTGTTGCAGGGTGGCTTTGCTGCCAGTGAAAAATTTGCCCTGTGTATAAAATTGTTTAATGGCTTCCAGCTCTGCGGTACTGTGCAGTAAAGCAGCAAGGCCCCTTTCTTTATTGGCAAATACCGGGGCAAATGCAACTAAAGCATTATCGGCCGCGGTATTTTTATTTTGCGCCTGCGCCAGTAAAGTTTTACAGGAAAATGCATAATAAATTTCCTGCTGCTTTATTAAAAAAGGAAAAGAGGCAATATTAGTTGATGTTGACGTGCTAGTTAAAAGTGCATCAAAAGGAACGGAAGCTATAAAACCATCCGGTATAATTAAAACCTGTTTGGTATTTTTTGGCAGATAGGGTTGAAGCAACTGCTGGTATAAATTATGGGCCACAGCGGCATACTGCACAGGGTTGTTTAAAATTATATTTTGGGTAGAGAAAAAATGAAGGAAACTGACGGTACTGTTTTTTACCGAATCGGATAATTTATAAAATTGGAGCGGTTTATTTTTTTGTGCAGCAAAAACATAAAGGCAAGAGTCACCCGAAAAATATTCTATCAAAGCTGTTTTTGCAGAGATTGTTTTATTTAAAATTTCCGCTGCAGTTGCTGTTACTTCATCACTTAACCGGGCGGTGTACTGCGGATTTTTTATACGGATATTATTTTCGGCAGCAAGCAATTCTGTTTCTGTTTTTTGTTTAGCTGCGTTTAAAGAAAGCTGCAAAGCCGTATCAGGCCGTGCAGTAAAACGCTGCTTGCCCAGTTCTATTTCTGTTACTGCCAGGTTATTTTGCAACTGCTGTATTTTTTTGTACAGGCTGTCGCCTTGTAAAAAAACAGCCGCAGCCGTATTGCGCCTTACTGCTTCGGCCAGTACAAACGCTTTGTTATGCTCTGCAAATAAAAAAGCTTCGCTTGCCCATTGGGCACTATTGGTTTTTTTATTTAATTGGTAACAAATAGTAATGGCTTTTTCAGTTTGCTTTTTTGTTTCTGCTACCAGGTGCAACCTGGATTCATCATACGAAAAAGCATTCAGCAGTTTGCTTTCTGCTGCAAAAGCCAGCTGGTAACAACTTACCGCATTCTCCAACTCCTGTGTGTTCTCCTTTACACGGTTAATGATACAATTTGCCCTTGCATACAAAGCTTCGGCAATGGTATTTTCGGCATAAATATCTTTTTTAAGCGGAAGAGAAAAGTTGTTTACTGTATCAACATTTATTACCGTGTACAAAGCCCTGTTATAAAAAGTTAATGCCGAATCAGAAAAATTTAATTGCTCCAGTGCTTTGCCCATTGCAATATATAATTTGCCAATTTCCCTGTTGCGTAAATTTTGTGCGGATGATTTTTTTGCAGAGTCCAAAGATTGCTGGTAAGCCTGTAATGCTTTTTGCGGCTTGTTATTGGCCATTTGCCAGTCGCCTTCAATTTTATAAAATGTAGTGTATGTTTCAGTAATACCAATATCATTGGGTATTACTTTAAGCAAATGTTTTGCTTTTTCAATTTGAAAATTTGCTTCTGTAATTTTATTTTGCCTTATGTAAATATCTGCCAGTTCTATGCAGGCTTTCGCTTTTCGTTTTGTTGTTGCAGTAGGCAAAAGAAAAATTTGTTGAAGGGTTTGTGCTGCTTCGGCGTAGCGTTGTAATTCTTTTAAGGGGATTGACAAGTTGAGTATGGTGGAGGAAATTCCTACAGTGTCGTTTATTGAAATATAATATTGCAGGCTTTGCTGCAAAAGCAGCGCTGCTTTTTTATAATCTCCGTTACGGCTGTATATATTGCCCAGGGTTAATTGGGCGTACGCTAAGTATATGTTTGGTTTCAGATTATATTGGCCGGATAGAAAAATATACTGATCAAACAATTCCCGGCTTTTAAAAAAATTTTCAAGTACGTTTAAATCGGCGGCATGATTAAAAAGTACCGATAAATAGATTTTACGGTAATTGGTATCACTTAAAATTTGTTTATTAACCTGCAGCAGGCTGTCGGCATATGGACCTGCCTGATGTAGAAATTTGATTTCTCTTGAATTTTGGTATTGTTTAAAAAGGGTATCGTAATTTTTTTTCCAATTATTTATTTTTGTTGTATCAGTTATGTTAGCATAAGTGATAATGCTTTTGTTATTACAGGAATAACCAGAAAGTATTAAAATGGTAATAAATAATGCGAAGTTTTTTTTATACCAAAACATAATTCCTATTTTGTATGCACAAAATAGCAATTATCATATTCTTAATGGCTATTTATTTTCCTTTAGTAGGGTCGATATAAACCGGAGGACAAATATTTTTTTTACAATCTACCATAACCCTGCTGGGGTCTGGAATTACAGGTGTATTATCATCAAACTTAATAGAAACTGCTGAATACATACATTGGGGGATATTTGCTGCGTTACCGGGTTTATAGGTTAATAATGAGAATTCTATATTACCAATATTATTTTTTTTAAATGGCCCAGGTTGGTGAGATAGTTTGGCATTAACAATTCTAAAAACTATTTTACGTTCCTGTGGCCTTAGTTCGTAAAAACATTTTCGGTAACCTTTACCCAAATGTAATTGTGGCGATCCAACCCAGTCAACATCAACATCACTCCCACCAATTTTGCATTTCAATCCATTAATATTTCTTTCCGGAAATTGTATTCCTAAAGGAATAGAAGTTTCAATAATAATTGTTTCTGCACTTGCGGTGCCATCGTTTTCAAACTCTATTTTATAATCTATTTTTTTATTAGCAGCAGAACTGTGATTAGGAAGGCAGTGGGGTGTGGTATTAATACTGTTGGGGTCGTGGCTCATTCCGGATGTAATTAAATCCTGCTCGAATTCTTTTACCGTCTGCAATGTGGCTCCATTATTATAATCAATAAGCACTGCTTTGTAAAAGCCGCCATTTGCTTCTGTAATATCATCAGCAGAAGAAGGCACCAGGGAAATAAAAATATTTTTTTCTATCCCATTGGGATTGTAGGGTACACTAAAATATACAGCATCAGAATAATTACGTAATAATTTGTAATCATTAAGTTTTTGCTGAATTGAGCCAGGCAGAGCACCCAATGAAATTATAGATTCTCCGTTGTGGATTCTTACAGGCTTTATGTTTCCTCCATAGATACTATAGAAATCGTTACTACCAGTTGGTATTATTTTAAACAGCTTATTATTTTCACCACTGTTATAAAAAAAAGCAATTACTGATTGGTTATATTGTGAAACATCATCTCCGGAAGATGGGATGTTTTTATAAGTTAGTGCTATAGTCATAGTGTCATTAGGTAAGATATTTTTTCCAACCGCATTAGTTAGAGTAATGTAATTTGAACCGGCCAGGTTTTGGATTGGGTTTTGCCCTAAAGTATTTTCCGAATTAAAAATACTTGTACTGGCATGGGGTGGTATGCGAAAAGTGTCATAATAAGAAGCTCTTTGCGCTACTGCTTGCTGCGTTCCGTTACTTTTATAGTACCACCTTTGTAAAGGAGATGGTATGGTTTGCTGCTGATAACCTGCCGTTTGAAAAATAAAAAAAGCCCCGGAGCCGGTTTCCAAAAAAACTTTTGAAAAAGGAGTTTTGGATCCTTCAAATACTTGATAATCTATTGCTGGGGTTGCAACACTAAACCTGTTATTAGCGTAAGAAATGATAGGTTGCGTATAAGCAACGGAAAAAATAAAAGATGCTAAAACCGTAATACCCAAAACGGCTACTTTTTTTTTGCTGTTCATAACAAATTTTTTTAGTGAATGATTTATTATACATCCGGTAACTCAAAGTTTTGTTACCCGTTACTAAAACAATTGCCAGGATACAAAATAAACAGCAGCTTGGCGAAGGGAAAGAATTTTAAAGTAAAATAGAAAATAAAATTTGTAAATGCAATGGCAGGAGATAACCAGCATTAAAAATAATACCCAAAAATAATATTCATTTCATCTTGGCTGGTTAAACCAAAACTTACTGTTTTGTTACTGGTATTATTGTAAGTAACCACGCTTGTTAAACCTTCGCCGGCATTTAAGGTAATGGGTGTGGCAAGATTAAGTGCCAGCGGATGTTGCCAGTCGGTATTTTCATAAACGGTTTCTCCATTTCTTGCCCCGCCCAAAATTTTAATTACAAACTTTTCGCCCATTTTATGAAAATGCGAAGAGAGCATGATAACCGTTACCGCATTTGGAAAAGTAAAATTTGTAGTAATGGTTCTGCGCTGGTTGGCTGGGATAGAAAAATTAAGGTTGGCAAAGTTTATGGTTTTGGCTTCTTTAATTACAGAGGCCTGCGGGGTGGTATAAAGATTAATAAAATTTTCGCCGGTTAAGCTGGTGGTTTGTTTATTAAAATAATGTGCATTTAAATCTAACGCAGTATTGGCAGGTATTTTTAATGCCACACCTGCAGGAAAAGTATAACTGGCATTAACATCGGTACCGCCGCCTAAAAAAATATGATTTTGCATTTGTACAAAAGTGCTGGCATTAATGCTGCCGTCGGTATTATACAAATCTCTTACAACATTTACAGCGGGCAATGTTGCGGTGTTTTGAAAACCATACAAAACAAAATGATGGCTGTTGGGCCTGCCACGCAGTACAAATTTATTTACATACACTGCAGAAGTATTAAAAGTGTTCCTTCTTACAAAAACTTCCCGTTCTGTATTGGGGCTTACCATAAAAGAATCTATCTTAAATTGAAAGCCTTCTGCAGCACCCGGCGGATCTAAAGGAATAAAAGGTTGAGCACAAACCGTAGTATTTTTCAACAAATTTTCGTCAACAGGGCTGCCCGTTTTTTCAGCACCTTTTATTATCCATTGTTTAATAAATTCAATTTGCCCAACACTTAAATAATTGCCGTTCATTGGCATGGTGGCGCCATAGTTAGCAGCGTGGTGACCAGGCTGACAATCTACTTTATGGTACAATAAACTTTTTAAATAATCTCCTGGTTTAACACGGGTAATACCATCGGCATTTGCTGCAGTATTTTTTGATGGTTTGTTAATAAGGTTATCAAAAGCATCAGCTGCTGTAAGTATAAGGTTATGCTGTGCATAAGTAGCATCCGTAGCCGAAGCATGGCAACCGCTTAAAGCACATGATGGCGTAAGTATTTTTTCCTGAATGATGGACCAGCTTGATTTTTGTGCAGCATCATTGGTGCTGCTGTTTTTTTTGCAGGAGGGAATTAAAAAAGACAAACTAAAAATTGCAATAATGCAAGCAGTGGCTACAATAAATTTCATAAGCAGTTTTAACGTAATAAAGCTATAAAAATTACAACAAATTTATTCCCAGATATTATTAAGCATTACATCAAAAGAACAACCCTCCTCTAAATTAAACGTGTATGGAAAAGAAGTGGAATTTTTTTCTAATTGATATTTACCATCATCCTTACAATGATAAATTTCAATTTCGTTATTTTCTGTATCGATAATAATGTAATAGGGAATTTTTTGTGACTGATAAATAAAAAATTTATTATTGCGGTCTTTCATTGCTGTAGAGGGGGAAAGTATTTCCACAACAATTGCAGCAGGGAAATCTAAAAAAGGTTTATTTATTTCTTTGCAAACAACAACAGCATCGGGCTGTAAAATGGTATCGTCTGCAACTTTAATATCTATAAAATCGTACACCTTACAATTTTTGCAACCTGATTTTTTTAATGCAACCCGTAATTCAGATTTAATATTTGCACTTACCCATTGATGCCGTGGTGCAGGCGCTGGACACATAGCATAGGGAATGCCTTCAATTATTTCCCAACGGCCTTCCCATTGGCAATAATCTTCGTAAGTGTAATGCGGTAATATTTTTATTGCTGAAGCCATTGTAACAAATCTACAAAAATTAATTTAAAGCCAATAACACCTGCCAGGCTTCGGTAACTTTTCCGTTGTGTAATAATTCTTTAGCATAACGGTGCAATTCTATCTCCATATCATCGGGGTTGATGGAATAATATTGAATAATATTTTTAAGTTTATCATCTGTAAATGCAGGATCAACAAAGGGGATTTCTTTTACATTGCCCAATTGCCCTAAATTATTGCCACTGAGTATTGTACTGTTTTTTATTGAAGGCGGTAACATATCTACCCCAATGCCTAATTGCGTATTTGGTTTTTCTATTATAAACAAATTGCTTTCATCTACTTTACAATACCAATCGCCACCCAACCTTGCCACATGGTGCATTTTAGTTTGATCAATTTTTGCTGCTGTATTCAAAATACTTTCATCAATATGCATTATTAAAACTTCTGCAATTATTAAGTTACCTGCACCGCCTTGGGTGCCCAAAGGTTTTACTTCGTTTACTCTGCACTCTAATTTTATCTTACTTTCTTTTACCATTGGCGGTTTTACAGTTGTGGCGGCCTGCATGGTAAATCCTGCTTTTTCAAATTCATTTACACCTTTTGCAAACTCACAACTGGCCAGCGATGTTTGCTGTACCATATCATAATCTACAATATTTATAACTACTTCGGGTACTTCTAATACATTTTGTAAAGTGTGTTTGGTAGTATTATCTCTTACTCTTCTGGAAGGCGAAAAAATTACTATTGGCGGATTAGAAGAGAATAAATTAAAAAAACTAAAGGGAGATAAATTGATATTGCCGGCCTTATTAATGGTAGATGCAAAACAAATGGGCCTTGGCGCAATGGCATGCTGCAAATAATTTTGAACATCGGCAGGTATTAAATCTTTTAAGTGGATGGTCATTATTTGAAATTTTAGCGCAGAGAAAAGGAGAAAAAAAGTTTACGCTGAGCGTTAAAAATTATTTACAATTCTCTTAAATCCATCTTTTAAATATTGAACATTAAAATTAATTAGATAGCCTAATTTTTTTTGATGGTATAGTTTAAGGTAGGTAATTACCTGAAATATAAATATAGGTGCAATCCCGTCTGTTGATTTATTTTCAACAATAATTTCTTCTTCAACCAACAAATCAATTTCATATCCTTCTCCCAGCGGTATTTCTTTATAAATTAACTCAACTGGAACTTTAGCCCTTACTTTTAATCCTCTTAATTCCAGCTCTCTTTTTAAAGCTAATTGATAGGCAGATTCTAATAATCCGGGCCCTAATTCTCTATGAACGGTTATTGCTGCATCCAAAATTATTCCCCCAATCTCATTTAATCTTTCATTAGTCATAAAATATTTTTTACGTACCAAAATGAATTAAGAGGCATAAAAAAAATTCTGCGTTGTCTCCTTTTCTCGTTTTCTCTGCGATAGAAACTACGCTTTCTTCAATGCTAAAATACTAAAATCACTTTCATCTTTTACAAATGTATTACTCAATTTGCCCAGCCCGTCAATCTCCATCTCTACCACATCACCATCCTGTAGCCATTGCTCTTTGTATTCAGGATTATTTAATTTTCCAGTACCATTCAATTCTAAAAAACAACCGGTGCCCACTGTGCCGCTGCCAATAATATCGCCTGGCATCAGGTGTACGCCATAGCTGCTGCGCTCAATAATTTCTGCAAAGGTCCAGTCCATATCGCTAACATTACCCTGGCTAACCTGTACACCATTAACCCAGCATTTCATATTTAAATTCCAGGCTTTGCCGGTATGGTTTGGTTTGCAGGGTACTTCAAATTCTTCCAGTTCATCCAATGTTACCAGCATGGGGCCAACGGCAGTTGCAAAATCTTTACCTTTTGCCGGGCCAAGGTTTAGCAGCATCTCTTCCATCTGCAGGGTTCTTGCACTGATATCGTTCATTATCATCAATCCGCCAATATATTCATCGGCATTTGCCGCTGTAATGTTGCGGCCTGGTTTGCAAATAACTATAGCGGCTTCTAATTCAAAATCTAATTTTTTAAAATGATCGGGCATGCAAACAACGTTGCCCGGACCCTGTATACTATTATGATTGGTAAAATAAAATATGGGATACTGATCAAACTCCGGTATCATATCCACTTTTCTGTTGCGGCGTGCAGCTGCCACGTGCTGGCGAAAAGCGTACCCATCTCTGCAACTGGTTGGGTGCGGAACCGGGGCTAAAATATTTGCATTTGAGTATGCAACGGCATAAGAGCTTCGTGCCAAACCGTCTTTTATACGAAGCTCGGCGGTTTTAACTATTGGTATTACATCATCCCAGTAATTTAAAAACATCGACATACTTACCGGCAAATCGGGGTGAAGGGTATCGGTATCATATAAAATGCCGTTTACCAGCAGGGCCAGCTGATGCTGATCGTCTTTTAAATAAGTAACCAATTTCATACAAAAAATTATGGGCAAAAATAACTAATTATGTAACTATTAAATTAACAAATGAATTATTGTTTTATATTTTGAAGTAGTAATTTTGTGGTTACTAAACTTTGAGCATGAAATTCGAAAAAATACATAATAAGGGGCAGGCACAACTTTTTAAAAATCAATATTTAGAATATTTAACCAAAACCCACCCTTTAGTTATTTGGGGATTGTACGTACCAATTATTGGCCTGATGCTTTGGTACAGCTATTCATATGTTAACCTGCAAATAACACAGGTTATTATTACATTTTTAAGCGGCATGTTTTTTTGGAGCCTTTTTGAATACAGTATCCACCGCTTTGCTTTTCATTTTGTAGCTGAAAGTAAGAGAGCTGTAAAAATTGTCTACATCATTCATGGTAATCACCACGAATATCCCCGGGATAAAGAAAGATTATTTATGCCGCCGGTACCCAGTTTAATTCTGGCCTCTGCAATTTTTTCTTTGATGTATTTTATTTGGAGCCTGTTTACCCCAACCGGATATGTGTTTGCATTTTTTCCGGGGTTTATGCTGGGTTATTTAATGTACGGCACCATGCACTATGCCATACACGCCTGGAACCCGCCTTTTAAATGGATGAAACCTTTGTGGCGTAACCACCATTTACACCATTATAAAAACGATCATTTAGGTTTTGGTGTAAGCAGCACATTGTGGGATCATGTGTTTGGAACCATGTTTGATTTGAGCAAAGAAAAAGAAGACAAAGCTAAAGTGCAGGAGTTAATGTTTAGTAAAAGCAGGAGTAAGCAGGAAGCATAAAATTCACCATCTTTCCTGATCTGACTCACCTTTGCTATCTTTTGTAAATTTTTTTCGCAAGGCCATTTTTTCCAGTTGCCGCTCAATAATTAATGCTGCAATTATCTTCCCTGCATTTTCATTGGCATTATTATGTAAAAGTGTTTTTAATTTTTTTTCGCTTACATCTATCCTGTACAGCAGCGAAACTAATTTTTCAAAATTAGTTTGAATAAGCAGGTTAACCTCGGCTGATAATTTTTCTTCCAGTTCAGTAAAAGAAATTTTTTCCGGCAATTCCAGTGCCATGTCTTTATTAAGGTATTGTACCAGTTCGCTGTTTTCCATTATAATTTTTCCATAACACCGGTGCCAAATAAAGCAAAATCGTATTTTACCGGGTCGGTGGCATCTAAAGTTCGCAAATATTCGGTTAGTTGCAATGCCGATTGCCAATCGGTTTGATGGCGCTGCAGCAAATTAAATCTTTTGGCTACTCTTGCCACGTGCACATCAACCGGAATAATTAATTGAGCAGGAGAAATATTGTTCCAAATTCCAAAATCAACACCTTTTGCATCATGGCGCACCATCCACCGCAGGTACATGTTTAACCTTTTACAACTGCTGTTTTTTTCAGGAGCGGCAATATGTTTTTTTGTTCTTTCAGAAATATAGGGCAGCGAAAAAAAATAATGGTAAAAACCATTTAATCCGTTTTCAATTGTTGCATCTTTTTTTTTCATGCCTTTTGTAAAAGCATTTTCAAGAGAATTGTTGTTTGAATAATGCATGTTGAAAAATTCGATGCAGTACAACAGGTCGGTGGTATTAAAGGTGCGGTGTTTAAAACCTTCTAATTTTTTTAAATCTTTGGGTTGATGCTGTAATACAAATTGATGCGGTGCATTATCCATCAACTGCAGTAACTCTTTACTTTTATTAATGATGGTGGTGCGGTTGCCCCATGCAAAAATGGCGGCAAAAAAACCGGCAATTTCTATATCCTGTTTTTTTGTAAAAAGGTGCGGAATGCAAATGGGATCTGCTGCAATAAAAGAAGGTTGATTGTAAAAATCAACCTTGCTGTTTAAAAATTCTTTAAGATTCTGTTCAATCATTTTAGCTACCCAATTGCCTTATTCAAATCATCAATCAAATCATCGGCATCTTCAATGCCTACACTCAATCTTATCAGGCCATCACTCAATCCGTTTTTAATTCTTTCTTCCCGTGGTATGCTGGCATGCGTCATACTTGCCGGATGATTAATTAAACTTTCTACTCCACCTAAACTTTCGGCCAGCGAAAATAAATGTGTAGCTGATAATACCCGCTTTACTTCGGCTTCACTGTCATTAGTTAATTCAAAACTTATCATGCCGCCAAAACCATTCATTTGTTTTTTTGCAATGGTGTAACCGGCGCTGTCTTCAAAACCGGGCCAGTACACTTTTGCAACTTTTGTATTGTTGCGGAGCCAGTGTGCAATTTTTTCGCCGTTTTCGCAATGCGCTTTCATGCGTACGCCTAATGTTTTTATTCCCCTCAATACTAAAAAACAATCCTGTGGGCCGGGCACGGCACCACAACTTTTTTGTATAAAAAATAATTTTTCTCTCAGCGTTGCATCGTTCATCATCAGGCAACCCTGTATTACATCGCTGTGGCCGCCTAAATATTTTGTTGCGCTGTGCATTACTATATCTGCACCCAAATCTAAAGGGTTTTGTAAGTACGGCGATGCAAAAGTATTATCAACACAAAGTAATGCACCCGCTTTTTTAGATACGGCAGCAATTGCTTCAATATCGGTGATATTCATTAATGGATTAGTAGGTGTTTCAATCCAAATTAATTTAGTGTTAGCCGTAACAGCTGCTTTTACATTTTCAACATTGGTGGTATCAACATAAATAAATTTTATGTTATAGCGCTCCCACACTTTGGTAAACAGCCGGTAACTGCCCCCGTACATATCGCTTGCTGCAATTACTTCATCGCCGGGGTTTAATAATTTTATAACACTGTCGGTTGCAGCAACTCCGCTGCTAAAGGCCAATCCAAATTTTCCATTTTCAATAATTGCATAAGCATCTTCTAAAGCTTTACGGGTGGGGTTTTGGCTTCGGGCATATTCGTACCCTTTATTTACGCCTGGCGCCTGCTGCACATAGGTAGAGGTTTGGTAAATTGGTGTCATAATGGCTCCGGTGCTGGGGTCGGGTGTTGCACCGGCATGTATTAATTTTGTGGCAAGTTTCATTGTTGTAGTTAAATTTTTATTTTGCAAAGATGCCTAAATTATTTGTGCCGCACACAAATATCTCCAGTCAAAATTATTATCGGCATGTGCAGTTTTGGGTTCAATTTTTTTATTTAAAACGCCGGGCTTTAAAATTTTTGCATCCGATAATTTCTTTTTGGCTTCATGAATATAATCCTGCAGTAGTTTGTTTTGCATCCATTGTTGTTGCGGCGGCTCGTAACCTACTTTATCTTTTCTCCAAACAATTTCATCCGGTAATTTTGTATCCATTGCTTTACGCAACAACCATTTTGTCCATCCATCATGTATTTTAAAATTAGCCGGCAGCGAAAAAATAAATTCTACCAGGTGGTGATCTAAAAAAGGTAAACGAACTTCCCTGCCATGTGCCATACTGCTGCGGTCGGCATAGCGTAACAATTCTTCCAGCCCCATTTCGGCAACATTAAAAAAAAGTATATCATTAAGCTTGGTAACAACCGGTTTGTGAATGCCTTCCCATTCTTTGCCTCTTAAAATTTTTAAAAAATCCGGTTCAATATCGGGATGATGAAAGGTTTTTTTATATTCATTCTTCTCCAATTGCATGGCGGCATGCATGGGCAAAAAGGCAGCAAAATAATTTTGAAGACCCCATTTAAATGGGATGTTATTTTTTTGTAAAGCTTTTATTTGCCGCTGTGCAGCGCCCAGTTTGTGGCGGCTCAGCACTTCCTGTAAATACCAATGAATATATTTATGGTAACCGGCCAGTGTTTCATCTGCGCCCTGCCCGTCCAGCAATACTTTTACATCCTGTTGCCTGGCAGTTTCAAAAACTTTGTATTGGGCATAAATGCTGGAGGAAGAAAAAGGTTCTTCCTGGTGGTAGCACAATTTTTCAAAATCTTTTATCAAACCATCTGCGTTTGGCTGCGTGGTAAAATTTTTAATGGCCCACTTATTTGTAATCAGGTCTATATATTTCGATTCATCTTTTTCAAAATTTGGAAAAACAGCAGAGAAAGTTTTTACATTACCTGTAATTAACTGTTGCAGGGTAAAAAGTATGGCAGAACTGTCCAGTCCGCCACTCAGGCTGGTACCAATAGTTACATCGCTTCTAAGCCTGCGGTTTACGGATGCAGTAAAAAGTTCATCAAATTTTTCTATAGCTTCCTCAGCAGTAATTTTAATTTTAATTTCTTTATCAATTTGCCAGTATTTTTTTAAAACCAGCTTTTGGCTTTGGGGTTGGTAGCGTAAAAAATGTGCCGGTGGCAGAGAAAAAATATCGGTATAAAAAGTTTGTTTTTTATCGGCAGGGTTTTGTACATGGCCCAGTGTAATGTAATTCAGCAGCATTTTTTCTTCTACCACCTTTTTTACACCTGCAGCCCATAATGCTTTCATTTCGCTGGCAAAAAAAAGCGCCTGTTCATCATGATAAAAATAAAAAGGTTTTTCTCCAAATCGATCCCTTGCGGCATAAAATTGCTGTTCTTTTTCATCCCAAATGGCAAAGGCAAACATACCTTCAAAATATTTTACACAATCTTCCTTCCAAAAATCGTAGGCTGCTAAAATTACTTCGGTATCCGATTGAGATGTAAAAGTGTAGCCCTTAGCGTGCAGCAAATCTTTTAATTCTAAATAATTATAAATTTCGCCATTATGAATAATAGTGTAGCGGTTAAGGTACTGCATTGGTTGTGCTGCGGCGTTACTTAAGTCAATTATGGCTAACCTGCGGTGCCCTAATAAAACGGTATTGCTTTCATTACACCAAATACCTTCGCCATCGGGGCCCCGGTGTGCAATAGCGTTTATCATTTTTTTTAAATGAATTTCCGGTATTGGTTCTCTGGAAGTAGTTAGTATTCCTGCAAGTCCGCACATATAGTGTAAATATCTATAAAAATATCAAAGCGTGCTTACAGAAAATAATATTAAAAGGAAATAGGTAAAACTGCTTCTGTATCATCCCATGCCATAATTAAATTTGCTCCGGTGGGTGCAGGTTGAAATACCATAGTAAAAAATTCTATATTTTTTTTTGTTTTAAAAGCAGGTATTTCAACTTTGGCAATATCTTTTGTGGAATCGGTATGCAGCCCCCACGAAAAAAGAGCGGTATTAAAAACGATATTCCATTTATCGGGGTAGGGGATGCAATAAATGGTGTACCTGCCTTTTTCAATTTTTTGCCCTTTTATATGTACCGTTTTAAAAAATTCTATTTCTGTAGCTTCGTTGGCACCCATACGCCAGTAAGTACCATACTGCTGCACATTTTCGGGCGGGGCCTGGCTGCCAAAAATTTTACGTCCATTTTTTTGTGGCCTGCTGTAAATTAAACGTATGGCCAATATATCCGAATTGCTGCCGCTCATTTTTAATAAAGGGTAATTTGGCGGATAATAACTTACATCCATTGGAGATTTATCGTAAGCAACATAAGGATTAGGTGCTTCCGGTTTGGGTTTGTAAATCTCCTGTTGATTGGTATTGATAGAAGTACAGGATATAATACAACTAACGATAAGCAGGTTTACAAAAAAAAATGATACAGCTTTTGGCATTAAATTATTTTATTAAAAAACAATAGGCATTAAAACTTTTACATCGTCCCAGGCTACAATTACATTAGCACCAGCCGCAGCTTTTTCAAAAGTTATTGCAAACGATTCTAAAATTTCTGCTTGTTTTTGTACGGGCACATCTATTCTTACCAGGTCTTTTTTACTATCGTATTTAAAAGAACCCCAGGTATCATTTTCTTTATTAATAATCATCGTCCATTTTTCGGCATAGGGAATGCAATAAAATGTATAGCGCCCCTTTTTTATTTTGATGTTATTAATTTTTACCGGTTGGTAAAATTCAATTTCGGTAGCTTCATTGGCACCCATGCGCCAAACTTTTCCATATTCCAGTAAATCGCCAAAAACTACACGTCCATTTTTTTGCGGCCGGCTGTAAATAACTCTTGCAATTAATGGCCCCGTAGGTTTATCCTGAATTTTGTTTACGGGGTAACCACCCGGATAATAACTCATATCCATTGGCGATTTATCTACCGGGGGCAATTTGGTTTGTGCTGTAATAACATTTGCAGAAAAGCAAAAAAGGCTTAGTAAAAAAACAAATTGCTTCATAATATTTTTTTTCAAAGATAATTCAATCAGTCATTTAATAAATGTTGTAATTGATGTGCGGCAAACATTTTTAACTGGGGATAAAAAAGGGTATACAACAATTTTATAGTTTCATAATGCTGGTTAAAAAGGGCAAAAGCAATGTCACTTTCTTTAAGGTATGCTGCACGCCTTACCAGCCCTTTAAAACTTTGTTCAATACCACCGGTAAACCTGTAATTATACAGCCAGTCATGCTCAATCATATGCGGCAGCATTTGTTTAAAATTTTCGGGCAGCACTGCACTGTAATTCCGAAGGGTATTATAAGTGGCAGCAGTAAAATCTTTCAAGTGGTTTTCCGTGGCAAATGCTGCAGTATCGTTGGCTAAAAAATGATCGTACACCACATCAGTAAATGCGCCGGCATAAAGCCGGTATTGAGGCCTGAATATCAATTTAATTTCTCGGGTGGCCTGGTGTGTATCGGTAAAATTATCAATGGCTCGATGGAGTGTAATACCCTTATATATTAGCGCAGGATAATCGTATTGTTTTTTACCCTTTACAAAATCACTGATCATGTTGCCCACTACAATTTGCGGTTCATTAAACGAAAGGTGAGCATGGGCCAGTAGATTCATTTGTATTAATGTTGAATTTTAAAGATAACTTTTTAGCTACGGGTAATGTTATAGAAACCGTATTTACTTTTTAACATCACTAAAACAATTTTTATTTTTTTATTAAGAAAAAAATACAGCAACATACTGATGCATTTTTTTGCAGCAATTTAGTCGCACTCTTCTACCGGCTATAATCTTTTTTAAATCAACAGGCCCTTTTAATACCAACTCACTTGTACCCGGCTGCGGTTGTAAATACTTTTGTGTTATCATTAAAACGCTGCCAGCCACGAGGCAGTAATTGTAAAACCTAAAAAGTATAGTTATGAAAAAATTAAAAACCTTGTTTGCGGTTGCAGCAATATTGCTGGCCACAAGCGCTTTTGCCTCCCCCGACCCGGATAAAGTATCCGAAAAAGTAAAGGCAGAATTTGAAAAAAATTTTACCGGAGCCCAGCAGGTAAACTGGAAAAAAAATGATGATTTTTATTTTGCTTTTTTTAAGCTTAACGAAAGCGAAGTAACGGCTGCCTATAATGAAAGCGGCGAGCTGCTTGGCATTTCCCGAAACATTGATCTAAAGCAGTTGCCATTAAATGTTGCCCTGGCCATTAAAGCAAACTACAATGGCTATACGGTAGCACAAAACGTTACTGAATTAATTTTTGAAGGCCAGACCAGTTATTATGTGAACATAGAAAACAGTAAAAAAATATTGCGGCTTAAATGCTCCAGCGATGGCAGTATACATGTAGACAGCAAGACAAAAAAATAGTTTTTTTCTGGATTTTGGTTACAGGGGGCTCTATTAAAAGAGCCTTCTGTTTTACCGGGATACTCCAGGCACTACCGGTAAGCTTTCATTACCGGTTTCATTAACTGATTGTACCGCAAAAAAATAATTGTCTTTACTGCATGGCAGTGTTGCAGTGGTAGCTTCGGTATAAATTTTCTTTTGCCAAACAGCGCTGGTGGTTTCTCTTATCAAAATATAATAACCTTTAGTTTTGCCAACAGCAGGCTTATTCCAAAAAAGCAAAGTGGAGTTGCTTAATTTTCTTACATCCATTTTTACAGAGTCGGGCATGGGCGGTGCTTTAGAAAGATTGGCCAGGTTAGCCAGGTTCATGGCGGTATTTTTTCGCAGGTATTCGTAATCGATATGCATTTCGGCATCGCCGTAATTGATGTTGTTTTCCGTACGGATGTTTTGATGTTGCCTGGTGTAATTTTCATTCATTTCGGTAAACCGTACAGCAGCATAGCCACGCTGTACGTAGGGCGTATGATCGCCGCCGCGTAAAAAACGATCGTTGCGGTACACCAGCACTATTTGCAGGTTGTCCACATATCTTTCGCCAATTTCTTTTACATACCGGGCCAGTTGCCTGCTTTTACCATCGTTTTCTAAACCCAGGTTGCGGATGTTTACAGCATTTTTTTCTGTTTCAAAAGCGGGCAACCCTTCGCTAAATACCCTTAGCCTGGTGTTATCAATTATGTTAGTTTCATTACTGTTATTACTGCCCATTATATCGTTATTCAATACCGCTTCAATTTTCCAATTTTCTTTTTTTGCTTTTTCACTCATGTAAGCTGCGCCCAGCAAACCCTGTTCTTCGCCGCTAACAGCAACAAAGATTATCGTTGCCGGAAAATTTTGTTTACTCATAATTCTGGCACATTCCATAACGGCTGCAGTGCCGCTGCCATCATCATTAGCACCGGGTGCATCGCCAATGCTATCGGTGGGGCTGCTGCGCATATTATCTAAATGACCACTGATAATAAAAATTCTTTTATCTAACGGATCGGTACCACTAAGTGTGGCCACCACATTTCCTAAAATAATGGGCCTGTCAACCCTGCGGCCATCGGCCTGTAATGTTGTAGTGTCTATAAAACTGGTTAAGCGGCCACCAGATTGCTTTTCAAATTCCCGAAATTTTTGTAAAACCCAATTACGGGCAGCACCAATGCCACGGGTGGTACTGCTTTGGTTACTTAAAGTATTGCGGGTACCAAAAGAAACCAATTTTTTAATATACAATTGTAAAGTGTCCGGCGATACTTCTTTAACCATCCGGTCAATTGCCGCATCTTTTTGTATAATGGTTTGAGAAAAAAGTGCAGCAGATACAAAAAGTAAACCGGCGGTAATAGATAGTTTCATAATTTAATGTTGAATATTAAATATACAGATTAAGAAGTTATGCGCCGCATGACTTACAAATCAAATTTATAATAAATTAATAAAAAAGCTGCTTTAAGTGATAATAAGTAAAATTTTTAGAAATACCTGTCATTTTATTTTGCTATTATATTTTTTATATTAACTTTACACCCTGTCAAATGAAAATTTTGCAGCTTACCTTACTTAAGATTCTTCATCCGTGCCAAAGCCACTTCCATTCAATATTTCGTGCTAAAGCCACGTGTCCCCACAGACATATTTCAAGTTTAACTCTAAATCACACAGTATGGGAACTAGGTTTCTTTTATTTACTTTTATTATATGCCTGCTGTATTGTACTTCTTGTACCACACCAAGTAAAATAGCTTATTTTGAAGGAAACCGGGATACCTCTTTCAGATCTGCTATTGGCACCATTGAAGCACCTATCCAAAAAAATGATCTTATAAATATCTACGTTACCAGTGCCAGTACAATTGCATCGGCAGCCTTCAATTCAACAGATGCTGCTGTTAAGGGATACCTTGTAAATTCTGACGGTAATATTCAAATGCCCACACTCGGTAGTGTTCCGGCTGCCGGATATACCAAAAAGGAATTAAAAACAAACATTACCAATTTAATATTATCTAAAAAATTATTAATTGATCCTATTGTGGAGATACGGTATTTGAACTTTGAGGTAACCGTTTTGGGTGAAGTGGGGCAACCTTCAGTAATTACTGTACCCAGCGAACAAATTACTTTAATTAAAGCCCTTGGTCTTGCCGGCGATTTAACCATTTTTGGTAAAAGAGATAATATATTATTAATAAGAGAGGAAGATGGTAAAAGAACTACCCGCCGTTTGGATATTAGTTCTGCAAATTTTTTAAATTCGCCTTATTATTATTTAAAACCCAACGATGTAATTTATGTTGAGCCTAATAAAGTAAAAATTTCTACTACCAACCGGTCGCAGCAAATTATACCTGTTGTGTTCAGCAGCATTTCGATATTAGTACTGGTATTAGACAGAGTTATAAAATAATTTTTTTTGAAGCGTTAATAAATGGAAAAGAGCAGACATATAAATACCGAAGAGCAGGATGCTAACATGGCGCAGCAGCTAATATCCAAATATTTGCCCTATTGGCCATTGTTTATCTTATTTGCCCTGCTGGCATTAATTGCTGCGTATGTTTATTTACGGTATGCAACTCCTATTTACCAGGCCTCTGCAACTTTAATAATTAAAGATGAAAGCCGCGGAGCAGGAGAAGATAAATTTACGCAATCTTTAAATTTAATAGAATCCAAGAAGAATATTGAAAACGAAATGCAGGTGCTGCAGTCGCGGGAGCTGATGGAAAAAGTAGTTAAGGCACTTTATTTATACGCTCCTATATCCCAGGAAGGTAAAATAAAATCAGGCGATGCATACATCTTATCTCCTGTACTTATAGAAGCTAAATCGCCTGACTCGATGCAGCCTGCAGTAAAAGTAAATTTTACTTACGATAAAAGTAACCAAACAGTAACTTTAAGTAATACTGCTAAATACCCCGTTGGTCAATTTGTAAATACTCCGTATGGCGTTTTAAAATTTATACCCAACCGGTACAGTACCGGGGCTGCACACGACCCTAATAAGCAACTTAATTTTTCGCTTGATGATGTTAAGCTTACTGCTTCGGGTTACCTTGGTGGCCTAAAGATTGTGCCTAATAAACAATCGGCAATCATAGAAATTATTTACAAAGATGCTGTGCCACAGCGAGCGGTAGATATTATTAACCAGTTGATCACTATTTACGACCAGGTTTCTATAACAGAAAAAAATGCTTCGGCCCGCAACTCGTTAGCATTTGTAAACGAGCAACTG
This sequence comes from Ferruginibacter sp., assembly GCA_043756235.1. Lineage (GTDB taxonomy): Bacteria > Bacteroidota > Bacteroidia > Chitinophagales > Chitinophagaceae > Ferruginibacter. The sequence continues at coordinate 37,847 of JAYURK010000148.1, forward strand.
AGTGGTTTGGCGCACGAGTTAGATTCTATAGAAAGAAAAGTGCAACGGTATAAATCAGGGCGTGGGGCTGTGGACATCAGCACACAGGGCGGCAATATTTTAAAAAACATGAGCGATAATGAGCAAAAGTTGGGTGAGGTAAATATGAGATTGTCGATGCTTAATCAGGTAGAAAGATCGGTGGCAAATAAACAGGCGGGGGAAATGATTGCGCCCTCAACCATCGGGTTAGACCCAAGTGTATCAGCTTTGTTGGGCCAATTACAATCCAAGCAGATGGAATATGAAAGCCTGAAAAAAACTGTTGGCGAAAATAATCCTGCTTTGCTGGCATTAGGCGATCAGATCAATAAATTACAACCCACCATTTTAGAAAATATACAAAACACAAAACAGAGCCTTGCAGCTTCCCGTCAAAGCATATCCTCAGCAAGTGGCAGTTATGGGGCACAACTTTCTGCAGTGCCCCAAAAAGAAAAAGAATTATTGGAGATAAGCAGAGAACATATGACAAAAGCCGGCCAATACCAATCTTTGTTGCAAAGAAAACAGGAAGCAGAAATGACCATAGAATCAGTACAGTCTAACAGCCGTATTGTAGACAGTGCATTGGCCAGTAATTTTCCGGTTAGCCCCAATAAAAAATTAATTTATATCATTGCGGTAATAGGCGCAGTTGGTTTATGTATAGGTCTAATTACCGTTAAAGATTCTTTTACGGGAAAAATAAGATATCGTAACGAGATTGAAAAAATGACCAGCATTCCTATAATAGGTGAGATTGCATTTGATACCACTAAAACACCTTTAGTAATTGAAAAAGGCACCCGTAGTTTTGTTGCAGAAGAATTTAGAAAGCTAAGGATTTCATTATCTTTTTTGGGTATAGACCCTTCGCACAAAAAATTATTATTAACTTCCAGTATTTCGGGCGAGGGAAAAAGTTTTATAGCGGCTAATTTAGCAGTAAGCCTTTCGCTCACGGGTAAAAAAGTAGTACTGGTTGATCTTGATTTAAACAATCCCTCTCTGTCAAAAATTTTAAATGTAGACTATGAGGATGGCGTTACAGAATTTTTAAACGGGGAAAAAAAAGCGGATGAAATTGTGTATAAACTGCCTAATCACGAAAATCTTTATTTTATCCCGGCAGGCAACTTACCCGAAAACCCGACCGAATTGCTGGCTAATGGAAAGGTAAATGCGCTGATAAATTATCTGGAGAATAATTTTGACATGGTGCTTATAGATACCTCGCCGGCAGTATTAGTAACAGACGCCTACATACTTTCGGCTTTGTGCGATGCCACTTTGTATGTGATAAGGCATAATTATACGCCTAAAATACTTATTAAAAGAATTGACGAAAATAACCAGATTAATCCCATAAATAACCCGGCCATAGTTTTTAACGGCGTTAAGATGAGAGGTGTATTTAAAAATAATTATGGATATGGTTACGATTATGTTTACGGCAATAAAGACAGGGGTTCAAAAACAAAAAAAGCATCCTGATAAAATTATTCAATACTATGAAATCAACAATACAAATACTCAATTAAAAAAAAACTGTGACTGAGATTGGCGAAGCCGTGCTTAAGTAGTATATTTGACCATTATCTCTTTTAATTACCATTCCAACTATCTGTCCAACCACCTTTCCAACTATCTGACTAACTATTTTTTCCATTATCCGATTAACTGCACATTTCAAATTTTAAAAAGATGGTTATGCAGAAAAATTGGTACGTTATTTACACCCGGCCACAATGCGAAAAAAAGGTTGCTACCTTATTATCAAAAAAGAGAATAGAAAATTTTATTCCTTTGGTTTGTACAGAATTAAACACTACAAGGAAAAATAAAATAGCTTATAAGCCTTTATTTAAATCGTATGTATTTGTACACGTTACAGAGCAGGAAGCTACGCTTTTACGGCAGGCCGAAGGCGTTATAAATTTGTTGTACTGGCTGGGTAAACCGGCAGTTATTAATGAAACGGAAATTACTGCCATAAGGGAGTTTACCACCGATCACCGAAATATTGATTTGGAAAAACTTACGGTTAACACCGCTATAGCAGAACGCAATATGTTTCGCTCCACTTATGAGATCGACGGTAATGTAGTGGCCATTAAAAACAAAACAATAAAAATAAACCTTCCATCGTTAGGGTATGCGATGGTTGCTCATCTTACAGAAGACAGCATTTTTGCAAGAGAACGCATCGTTCAAAATTATACATTTGCACAGTCATGATGAATTTAGAAGATAAAATTTACATAGCAGGACACAATGGGTTGGTTGGTTCTGCAATTTTAAGAACATTAGAAAAAAACGGCTTTACTAATTTAATTTTTAAAACATCAAAAGAACTAGACCTTAGAAACCAGGCAGCGGTTGATATTTTTTTTGAAACAGAAAAACCAAAATATGTTTTTCTTGCTGCGGGTAAAGTTGGCGGTATTGTTGCCAACAATACCTACCGTGCCGATTTTTTATACGATAATTTATTAATAGTTGCCAACATTGTACATGCTGCTTATAACAACAATGTAAATAAATTACTTTTTTTAGGCAGTTCCTGCATTTATCCCAAAATGGCACCTCAGCCTATTAAAGAAGAATATCTTTTAACTGGCGCATTAGAATATACCAATGAACCTTATGCCATAGCCAAAATTGCGGGTATTAAGTTATGTGAAAATTACAGGGAACAATACGGGGCAAATTTTATTAGTGTAATGCCTACCAATTTGTATGGCATCAATGATAATTATCACCCGGAAAATTCACATGTGCTTCCTGCACTAATACGCAGGTTTCACGAAGCTAAAACTGGCGGTTTAAAAGAAGTAATAATTTGGGGAACGGGCAGCCCCAGAAGAGAGTTTTTATATGCAGATGATTTAGCCGATGCCTGTTTATTTTTAATGAACACTTATAATAAAAAAGAAATTGTAAATATTGGCTGTGGTCAGGATATCAGTATTAAAGAATTGGCGGAGCTTGTAAAGGAAGTTACGGGTTACTCAGGCGATTTAATTTTTGATACCACCCGGCCAGATGGCACGCCACGTAAATTACTTGATGTAAGTAAACTGCACGCCTTAGGATGGCACCATACCACTGCACTTAAAGATGGATTGATAAATGCTTACCAAAATTTTTTAACCAAACAACCACAACCTTTACCAGCCTGATAAAGGGATATTCCAAATAATAAGAAATGAAGACTGCATTAATAACCGGTATTACCGGGCAAGACGGGGCTTACCTGGCGGAACTGCTTTTAGAAAAAGGGTATAAAGTGCATGGTGTAAAAAGACGCTCGTCAATGATTAACACCAGCCGTATTGATCATTTATACCAGGATCCTCACGAAAAAAATGTGCGGTTCTCTTTGCATTATGGCGATATGACGGACAGCACTAACCTTATCCGCATTATTCAGGAAACACAGCCGGATGAAATTTACAACCTTGCGGCCATGAGCCATGTAAAAGTAAGTTTTGATACACCTGAATATACCGCTAATGCAGATGGCATAGGAACATTGCGTTTAATGGAAGCATTGCGTATTTTGGGTCTCGAAAAAAAGACCAGAATTTACCAGGCCTCCACATCAGAATTATATGGATTGGTACAGGAAGTACCACAAAGAGAAACCACGCCATTTTATCCCAGAAGTCCATATGCAGTAGCCAAATTATACGCCTACTGGATTGTGGTAAATTACAGGGAAGCGTATGGTATGTATGCCTGCAATGGAATTTTATTTAACCACGAAAGCCCTTTACGAGGCGAAACTTTTGTAACCAGAAAAATAACAATGGCTGTTGCTGCAATAGCTAATGGTTTACAGGACACGTTGTACCTGGGTAATTTAAATGCACAAAGAGACTGGGGCCATGCAAAAGATTATGTAGAAGCCATGTGGTTAATATTGCAACAGGATAAACCCGAAGATTTTGTAATAGCCACTGGAACTACCACCAGTGTAAGAGATTTTATTAAACTTGCATTTGCAGAGGTTGGCATTACCTTAAATTTTACAGGCGAAGGGGTAGAAGAAAAAGCAACAGTAGCAAAATGTGAGAACCCGGCATTTCAGTTGCCAACAGGGCAGCAGGTTGTAGCAGTAGATCCTGAATATTTCAGGCCTACCGAGGTAGAATTATTAATTGGTGACCCTGCAAAAGCAAAAGCAGTTTTAGGGTGGCAACCAAAATATAATTTAGCTGCATTGGTAAAAGAGATGGTGGCAAACGATTTGATTCAGGTAAAAAATACAGCTCTTAAAAGTAAGGCTGATTAGAAATAAGTAGGTGAAAAATCATAATAGGGGGTTAAGCATTTAATCCCCTATTTTAATAAGTGGGTTGAAAGAAATTAATAAATTTAATAACAATCATTTTTCAACAGCGGTAAATCATCACTTTTACTGAAAATTATTTTCACAAAAAATTAAAAGCAGCCCTTATATAAAATTGGATTATGGTGATTAAAAAGCATATAGGATCGCTGCGCCAGTTGGGAATAAATTTTTTTACCAAGGGCAATGAGAGAAGCCTGGAAGCAAAAAAAAATATTGTTGGATCATTATTTATTAAGGGTTTTAGTATTGCCATCGGATTAGTTTTGGTGCCCTTAACCATCAACTATGTAAATCCATCTCAATATGGTATTTGGCTTACGTTGAGTTCTATGATTGCATGGATTTCTTTTTTTGATATAGGGTTTACGCATGGGTTGCGAAATAAATTTGCTGAATCTAAAGCAAGGGGAGATAAAGAAGTGGCCAGAATTTATATCAGCACCACTTATTATTATATTGGGATAATTTTTATAGCACTCTGGATACTTTTATTAATTGTAAACCAGTTTATCAGCTGGCATACTTTATTAAGTTTGCCCGCAGCAATGGAACAAGAAGTATCACGCCTTGCCATGCTGATATTCTCCTACTTTTGTTTTCAGTTTATTTTTAGAATAATTAATACCATTTTAACTGCCGATCAGCAACCGGCAAAAGCCTCATTGATAGATATGCTGGGGCAATTGTTATCGCTGGTTTTAATTTTTATCCTGAGTAAATCAACCAGTGGTTCAATATTATATTTAGGTATAGCAGTGGGTATTGCACCAACTGTAATTTTACTGGGCGCAAATTTTTTCTTCTTTAATTCAAAGTATAAAGAATACAGGCCTTCATTAAAGTTTGTAAAAAAAGAATACGCAAAGGATATTATGAAACTGGGCGTAAAGTTTTTTGTGCTGCAGATAGCGGCCTTAATTCAATTTGAAACATCTCTTTTTATAATTGCTTATTATTTTGGTACCGCAGAGGTAACCAATTATAATATACCCTATAAATATTTTTCGGTATTACAAATGGGTTTTATGATTATGCTAAGCCCGTTGTGGAGTGGCGTTACAGATGCCTACAATACTGCAGATTTTTCCTGGATAAAAAATGTTATTAAAAAGTATTTACTGTTGCTTATTCCTTTTATTGCAGCAGGTATTGTTATGTTAATTGTTTCAGACTGGGCTTATGATGAATGGATAGGAAAAGATAAAGTACAGGTTGATTTTAAAATTTCTTTATTATTTTTTATTTTTTTTTCAACGGGTATGTTTGCAAGTATTTTTGTATCGGTTATAAATGGTATAGGGGCATTACGCATTCAGTTTTTTACGGCCATTATAGGTTCTGTTTGTTTTATCGCACTTTCGTTGTTACTCATTAATTTTTTTAATTTTGGTGTAGAGGCGGTATTAATTGCGTCGATAGTAACTAATGTTTTTGGTTATATCATTGCGCCAATGCAGGTGTATAATATATTTTACAAAAAATCTACACAAAGAATCTGGTACAGATAATAAGTATGAATAAAGTAAGTATGTATGGTGGCCTGGGCAATCAAATGTTTCAGTATGCTTTTATGAGCGCTTTAAATGCTAATGGAACAAAATCACAACCTTCGTTTTCCGGTTACCTGTATAATTTTCATCACAACGGATTTGACATGTACAGGGCTTTTAAAATAAAACTACCGCCTGCATTGCAGCTGCTGAATTTTTTTTTATTGCACGGAGGTATTTTTTATAAAAACAAAGCAGCAACATTTTTATTTCGAAAATTCATTCCATGGTACCAGGCAAAAAAGTATAAACTATTCAGAGAAAAAGAGGAATTTAAGTTTGATGCCAGTGTATTTGAACAGCAAAATGTATTTTTTACAGGTACCTGGCAGTCTGAAATGTACTTTAAAAATATTGCAGCAACTGTTAAGCAAAAATTTGTGTTTAATGTGCCCAAAGATGAAGCCAACCAAAAATTAATTGAAAAAATTACAAATTGTAACGCAGTAAGTATTCATATTCGCCGGGGCGATTATTTAAGCCAAAACTGGTACAGCAGCCATGGCGTAATTAAAAGTACAGCGTACTACGATAATGCAATACATTTTATAGAATCAAAAATTAATAACCCTTGCTATTTTATTTTTTCAGATGATATTAATTGGGTAATAGATAATTTAAAACTGAGCAATTGCACATATATCAATAACAATACAGCTAAAAACAGTTATGCCGATATGTATTTAATGAGTTTGTGTAAACATAATATTATAGCCAACAGCACTTTTAGCTGGTGGGGCGCATGGTTAAACTGCAATGAAAATAAAATTGTAGTAATGCCCGAAAAATGGCTTAATACAAAAGACTGTAATGAAATATATCCGGAAGAATGGATTAAATTAAAAGTATAAAACAAAAAAAATAATTAATACAGAAATGATATCATGTTAAAAGTAGTTCAGTTACAGTATTCAACCATGTCGGGGGGCAGTTCTGCCCTGCGTATGCAACACGCTTTTACTAAAGAGGGTATCAGTTCAACCATTATTTCCCTGTTACCCGACGATCATACACTGGAAAACATTACCTATCTTAAATTCCGGCACAGGATAACTGCAAAAATAAATAACCGCATAGAATCGTTTTTATTGCGTGGCTTCAATAAAGATTATGGTTTATTCTCGCTGCCCGTATTTGGGCATGATGTAAGCAAAATGGAAGCAGTAAAAAATGCTGACATTATTTATATTCATTGGGTACAACATGGTTTTTTAAACTTGTCAAATATTACCGCCATCGCAAAGCTTAATAAACCTGTGGTAATAATTTTGCACGATATGTGGAGTATTACCGGTGGATGTCATTATAGTTTTAATTGCGATAATTATCTAACAGGATGTAAAGCCTGTCCTGTTTTACCAAACAATCATCGAAACAATCTGGCCGCTGCATGGTTTAACAAAAAAAAGAGGATTTATGAAAAATATAAAAACCTTTATTTTGTATCTCCAAGCAAATGGTTGTTTAACTGTGCACAAGAATCTTTATTAACCCGTGATAAACCTGTTTTTTATATTCCTAATTTTTTAGACACCACCTTATTTAAACCTACAAATAAAGAAACGGCAAAATATATTTTAAATATTGATAAAGAAATTTCTGTAGTAACATTTGGTGCTATCTCGATAAAGGATAAACGAAAAGGATGGCATTATTTGCAAGCTGCTTTAAAAATATTAAAACAAAATTATCCAGAGCAAGAAGTACTGGTATTAATTTTTGGCAGTAACTATAATCCTGAAATGGAAAAAACCATTCCTTTTAAAACCAAATTTTTGGGGTATTTAAGTGATGAATACTCGGTGAGCCTTGTTTACAATGCTTCAGATGTTTTTGTGCTTCCGTCATTAGCGGATAACCAGCCTACCACTGTTCAGGAAAGTTTAAGTTGCGGCACACCGGTAGTTGGTTTTAGCCTTGGAGGCATTACCGATATGATAAGTCATAAAGAAAATGGGTACCTGGCAAAATATTGCGATGCTGCAGATGTTGCTGATGGTATACAATACTGTTTACAAAATAAAATTAAGGGCCATATTTTACCAGGGTTTGAACCACATATAATTTTTCAAAAACATAAAGATCTTATTGCTACAATACAAAATCAATAATTTCGGTATTAATAAGATAACAGGAAATGATAAAAGTTGCACACATACAATTTTCAATTGAGTCTGGGGGTCGGGCTGCATTACGGCTGCAAAGTGCTTTTAAAAATGTGCCTGTAGATTCAAATATAATTTCATTAATGCCCAATGCGCAGGGGCTCTATAATGTAAAATACCTTAACGTAGGCGCCAGGTTAATTTCTAGAATAAGTAATAAGATACACAGCTACCTTACACGTAAAAGTATTAAAAATCTTGGATCATTTTCTTACCCTGTTTTAGGAAACAATGTGGCAAAATTACCCGAAGTACAGGATGCCGATATTATATATATTCATTGGGCATTAAACGGACTATTAAATTTTACCAGCATTAAACAGATTGCAAAATTAAATAAACCTGTGATTATTTTTTTGCATGATATGTGGGCCATAACCGGAGGATGCCATCACAGCTTTAATTGCGATAAATATAAAACACAGGGCTGTAATGCCTGCCCTATGTTCAACAGCGAAATAAAAAATGATTTATCGGCCAAAGAATTTAATAAAAAATTAAAGCTCTATTCAGCCTTTACCAATTTATATTTTGTATCTCCCAGCAGGTGGTTATTTCAATGTGCCGGGCAATCTTTACTCACCAGAAATAAACCGCTTTTTTATATTCCTAACATTTTAGATGATACACTTTTTAAACCATTTGATAAAAATATTGCCAAACAAATTTTAAATATTGATATCAATGCTACCGTAATTTCTTTCGGTGCTATTTCTGTTAACAGCCCTTATAAAGGATGGCCTTATTTACAAGCAGCATTGCAGCAGCTGCATATGCAGGGAGGCATCGATAACGTAATAATTTTAATTTTTGGCAGCAACTACGATAAAGAAATTGCAGAGTCCATACCATTTACTACAAAATTTATGGGCTATCTTAAAGACGAATATTCGGCTGCCGTTGTATATAATGCGGTAGATGTATTTATAGCGCCCTCTCTGGCAGAAGCGTTTGGGTATGTAGTTATGGAAGCATTATGCTGCGGTACCCCGGTAGTGGGCTTTGATGTAGGCGGCATACCGGATATGATTAAACATAAAGAAAATGGCTACCTCGCAAAATATAAAGATGCAGCAGACGTTTGTACCGGTATAAAATTTTGTTTACAAAACAATATTAAAGGTTATTTGCCCCCGGAATTACAACCCGCTTTAACCTTAAAAAAACATTTACAATTATTTGATCAGATTATTGCCGATAATAATAAAAGACTAAAAATTACAGTATGATAAAATTTTTAACCGAAAAAGTATTCCCAAAAACAGTAACTAAAAAAGAAGCGTCAGATACCGGTATGGCCATGACACTCATTTGCCTGTTACTGGGTTATTTTACCAAAAATATCCTGTTTTATAAATTGGCTATTCCTGCCCTGGTACTTACTATGGCTGCGCCCATGTTTTATTATCCTTTTGCCATAGTTTGGTTGGGGCTTACCAATTTACTGGGTATGGTGGTTTCCCGGGTGCTGTTAACTGTGGTATACATTGTTTTTCTGTTACCAATGGGAATGGTACGGCGGGCAATGGGTAAAGATGCTTTAAATTTAACCGGGTTTAAAAAAGATGCCAATTCGGTAATGATTGTTAGAGATCACGAATTTGTTGCAAAAGATATTACTAACCCTTTTTAAATAACTAAAAAAAATTATTATGGAATTTTTACGTGAACTGTGGGCCTTTTTAAAAGTTAGAAAAAAGTTTTGGTTACTGCCATTAATTTTGGTGCTTTTAATTTTTGGTGTACTGATAGTGCTTTCTGCAGGCTCAGCAATAGCCCCATTTATTTACACCCTTTTTTAATCATAAAAATAATCAGCGTTGGCTACATTTATTTTAGGCATTTCTGCGTACTACCACGATAGTGCGGCAGCTATTTTATGTGATGGAGAAATAATAGCGGCAGCTCATGAAGAGCGCTTTACCCGTAAAAAACACGACCCCGCTTTTCCTCACGAAGCTGTTAAATATGTTTTAAGCGAAGCAGGTATTGAATTTAAAGATCTAGCGGCTGTATCATTTTACGATAAACCGTTTATTAAATTCGAGCGCCTGCTGGAAACTTATCATGCCTTTACACCAAAAGGATTAACCAGTTTTCTTACTTCGGTACCGGTTTGGATAAAAGAAAAGCTCTTTATGAAAAAGATGCTTAGAGACGAGTTTAAAAAATTTGGTACAAGTAAAATACCGATATTATTTCCAGAGCATCACTTGTCTCATGGCGCCAGTGCTTTTTACCCTTCGCCATTTAACGATGCTGCAATCTTAACCATTGATGGCGTGGGCGAATGGGCAACAACAACTATTGGTTATGGTAAAGACAATACTATAAAAATGTTGAGAGAATTACACTTTCCGCATTCATTGGGTTTATTGTATTCTGCTTTTACGTATTACACCGGCTTTACGGTAAACAGTGGCGAGTACAAATTGATGGGCCTGGCGCCTTACGGTAATGCAGAGGCTGCACAAACCAAAGAGTTTAAAGCAAAAACTTTAAAAGAACTGGTGGATGTAAGAGAAGATGGATCGATTTTGCTGAACATGAAATACTTTGATTATGCAACCGGATTAAAGATGACCAACAATGCCAAATGGACCACATTGTTTGGTTTACCACCCCGCAATCCGGAATCGGAAATAAGCCAGGATTATATGAACATGGCTCTGGCCATTCAGCAAATAACAGAAGAGATTGTTATAAAATTAGCCATCACCGCAAAAAAATTAACCAATAGCGATAACCTTGTAATGGCTGGTGGTGTTGCGTTAAACTGTGTAGCAAACGGTAAATTAATTGAGGCCGGAATTTTTAAAAATATTTGGATACAACCAGCATCGGGTGATGCCGGTGGCGCATTAGGTGCTGCCTATTTAGGCTGGCATTTATGGAAAGGAGAAAAAAGAGTAGTAGATAAAACAGTAGCCGATGCTATGAAAGGCGCTTACCTTGGACCGGAGTATGATGATAAAGCTGTAATGGGCATGGTAAGAAAATATGGCGCACAATATAATTATTACGAAAATTTTGATGCCCTCACAAAAGTTGTTGCAGCAAAATTAGCCGAAGGAAATGTTGTAGGCTGGTTTCAGGGAAGAATGGAATACGGACCAAGAGCATTGGGCGGCAGAAGTATTTTAGGCGATGCCAGAAACCCCGAGATGCAGAAAAAGATGAATCTTAAAATAAAGTATCGGGAAGGCTTCAGGCCTTTTGCGCCATCAGTTTTGGAAGAAGATGTGAATGAATATTTTGTGCTGGATCAACCATCACCTTACATGCTTGTAGTAATGCCGGTGCAACAAAAACACCTAAAACCATTACCGGAAAATTACGATTCACTGGAAATGATGGACCGGCTTTATCACCTACGTTCAGATATTCCATCTGTTACTCACGTAGATTATTCGGCAAGGATACAAAGTGTAAGCAAACAAACAAACCCACGCTATTGGAATTTAATAAACGAATTTAAAAACCAAACGGGGTATGGGTTATTGGTTAACTCCAGTTTTAATGTACGGGGAGAACCTATTGTGTGTACACCCGACGATGCCTTCAGGTGTTTTATGCGTACCGAAATGGATTTTTTAGTGGTGGGTAATTTTGTTTTTGATAAAACAAACCAGGAAAAATTAGTTAACGATACTAACTGGAAAGAAGAATTTAAACTGGATTAAACTTAATTTTTTTATGGCCGAGAGTGTTACACCAGTTACTGTTTCTAAAAAAAAGAAAATAAAGTTTGCTGTATTTACTTTTCTTTTTTTAGCAGTACTGCTTATTATTATTTCAGAAATATTGTTAGCGGTATTTCATTACGAAACATCGTACAGTAAACTGAAAGCAATGGAACTGGAGCCGGCAAAATGGTGGCAGTGCGATTCGGTTGCAGGCCCAAGATATGCAGCCAACCAATTAACTAAACAAGATGCTGATTTTTTTACAGGCATTAATGAAAACTGGTATTATAACCGCTTAAAAATTGTAAACAGTAATGGCTACCACGACAGGGATGAATTTACTAATAAAGATGCCGGTAACGACTCCTTAAAAATATTATTTGCCGGCGACAGTTTTACCTGGGGCGCCTCTGCAGATGTAGATAGCTCGTATGTGGATGTATTTGAAAGCGACATTAAAAAAAATTATCCCGCCATAGTTTGGAACACTGGCATACCGGCAACCGGAACAAATCACGCCTTGTTTACTACAAAAAAATTTCTGCCACTTCAAAAATCTAACTATGTTATTTTAGGTTTTTATGTGGGCAACGATTTTGGCGATAACCTGTTGCCGTATGATAACCTGGTTTTTTATAACAAGGCTTTTTGTATTAATTTTTATGATTATGATAATAATTTTAAACCGATTAAATTATCAAAAAGCGAAGCAGTTAAAAAAGCTACGGGCTCATACCCTTTGGAAGAACTAAACCCTTTGCAAAAAATATTAATCAGGAGCCGGGTTGTTTCATTTGTAAATACACTTAAAGACAAGGCGGTAAACAGGTTAAGCGGCAGAAAAAAAAGAGCCAATGAAGAGGAATATAAAATGACCAGGGAATACCTGAAACAGCTTGATGAATATGTTAAACAAAACAATGCCGAGCTTATAGTTTTAGTTATTCCTGCATCAGATAATTTAAAAGAGAAAGAAAGCCACTATTTAAATGCTGTTAAAATTTTAAAAGAACTTTCTATTCTACATGTTGAAACTATTCAGCTTTTTAGTGATAAGGACTTTATGAAAAGCGGCGGTGGCCACTGGAAAAACAGCGGGCATGTACCCGCAGGCCATGCTTTAAGCCAATATGTATTAAACCATATCAAAACAAAAAATCAAAATAATTTTAAAAAATAAAAATAAATATTCTTCTCTTTTAAATGCAATAATGCCACGTGCTGCTGTTTTAAGCGCATTTTAAAAAGTAAGAGACATTTATACGTTTACAAAAAAATTAATTTACTGTAGTTGGAAAATATTTACGCAAGAGATAGTTTTAATGCCGTTTCTAAAAAGCACGAGACCGGGCTAAATTTTTTTTGGTACGGCTTTGTGATATTCACAGTATTTTATACACTCTCTACAACACAAAGTACCTATGTAAGTGCAGCCATGTGCCAGGCAGTGCAAATTTTAGGTTTGGGTTTGGTAATAATGGGTGCTGTGCAGTTAATGAGCTTTAAATTTGATAACCCGTATCTGCAAATGGTTTTTACCGTTTACCTGCTGTATTCTATAATTACTGTTTTGCGTGGCGCCGAATATGATTTTAATTCTTTAAAGAAAATGTTTTTGGATGTGAGTTTTGGTGCGCTGCCTTATATAACACCTTTAGTTATTTTACTGCCCCGTAAAATAGGGTTTTATAAAAAAATATTTACTTCGCTCATAATAATGGGGATATTTTTTCTGTTATTTACAGCCTTATTTTATAATGTACTCCACGACCCCGACAGGCTGAATTTATTAAGCCTTGGTATGATAGAAAACTTTGCCGGCCTTTTAGCGTTGCCAACAGGTTTTATCTTACTTACCTACCTGTATCATGCCGGCGAAAATGATTTATTGGGGCTTGGTAAAAAAAATATTTTTGCTTTGCTGGTAATGCTGGTGGCGTTATTTTTTGCTATTTACAGGGCAAGGCGGGGATTGATTTTTATGTGTGCAAGCACGCTGGCTTTTATAGGCATGATTTACCTGATCTCTTATAAAAAAAAGGCACTCATCATTATGCTTTCTGTAATATTTATTGCGGCAGCATCAATATTTTTTGCCGGCCGTAAAACCCCGGCAATATTTAATTTTGTGCTGGAAAGGGGCGACGAAGATACCAGAACAGGCGTGGAAGAATATATGTATGCCGACATGAGTACCACCGACTGGATAATTGGAAAAGGTATTAATGGCGAGTATTACTGCCCCATTGTAGAAAATGTAAATGATGCAACTGGCTACAGGGATAATATTGAAACCGGTTACCTGCAAATGATATTAAAAGGGGGTATTGTAAGTGTGGTGTTGCTGCTGCTGATACTTTTGCCTGCGGTATATAAAGGTCTTTTCGGCTCCCGTAATATTTTAAGTAAAGCTGCGGCAATATGGATTTTACTCTGGATAGTTTATGAATACCCAATTATAGGTGTGGGCTTTACAATGCACTATATTTTAGTTTGGATATCGGTTGGAATTTGTTTTTCAAAAAAAATAACCAGCATGTCGGATATGAGTATAAAATATTACTTACAAAATAAAAAACAGCTTACCGTAAAATTTTAAAACAAAAATGTCTTTACCCAAAGTTTTAATAATAGGGCAACCCTTTAACCATAACAGCGGTGGAGGTATTACTCAGGCAAATCTTTTTGGAGGCTGGCAAAAAGATAAAATTGCCGTGGTATGTACAGGGCATATGTTTAATAATTTAAACACACAAATATGCGATACCTATTATGTATTGGGTAATGAAGAATACAAATGGACATTTCCATTCAATTTTTTGCAAAAAAATATTTCATCAGGTAAAGTAATTGCAAAAGCCGAAGGGGAAAAGCCGGTGTACAGCGCATCAGCAAAAGCAAAGCTGCGTACAAAAATTATCAACAATTATTTTTATCCCTTTTTAGAATATGCAGGGCTATTTCATTGTATCTCTAAAATTATTTTGTCGGATAAATTGCGCAAATGGCTTGATGAATATAATCCTGATTTTATTTATGCCCAGGCATCCAGCAGAGAAAGCGTAAATTTTTGTACACTGGTAAAAGCCTATACCAAAAAACCGATGGTATATCATGTAATGGACGATTGGCCATCGGTGATAAGTAAAAAAGGACCCTTTAAAAATTATTGGCATAACAAAATAGACAGTGAACTAAAAACGTTATTACATCAATCTTCGGTATTGCTAAGCATAAGCCACGATATGGCCGCTGAATACAAAAGCCGTTACAATAAAAATTTTATTACTTTTCATAATCCCATCGAAATTGATTTTTGGAAAAGTCATCAGCGAAAAAATTACAGCCTGGCTGTACCACCGGTTATTTTGTATGCAGGAAGGGTAGGAACCGGTATTGAAGTAACATTAGAAACCATGGCGGCTGCAGTAGATAAGGTAAATGATGATTTAAAAACCACCATTCAATTTGTATTGCAAACAAAAGATATTCCTGAATGGATCAATAAATATAAATGCGTTATTCATAAACCAATGGTGGCGTATAAAGAGTTGCCAAAAGTTTTTGCAGAGGCCGATCTGCTTTACCTGCCTTATGATTTCAGCAGCGAATCAATAAGGTTTATAAAATACTCCATGCCCACAAAAGCACCGGAGTATATGATGAGTGGCACACCAGTAATAATTTTTGGCCCTGCAGAAACAGCGCTGGTAAAAGATGCCCTGCGGGGTAAGTGGGCATGTGTAGTTACAGAAAATAATATTGATGCCCTGGCAACAAACATTAAAAAATTAATCACGGATAAAAATGAAAGAACAGCCGTAGCTGCAACCGCCATTAAAATTGCCGAAGAAAACTATGATTCAGTTAAAATAAGAAATCAATTTAAAGAAATTATTACTTCGGTCTCTTTGTAAAAAAGTAAGAATTTATTTTTATTGTTTTAGTAAATATGGAAGACGAAAAAATAAATATATTGGTTATTGGGGTTTCGTGCTTTGATGGCATGGCAAGCTCGACAAGGGTAAAAAATTTGCTGGAGCCACTGGTAAATAAAAACGAAATAAAATTAAGCAACCTGGTTTACCAGTCGGATAACCGTGAGCCAATTGGAAAAAAAGGCACATTAAATAATATAGATTTTAAAATAATAGATTTTAGTGCAACCAATATTTTTACTGCTTTTAGTTTTTTAAAAGGTGGTATATCTTTTATCCGGCAAAGTAAAAATCGGGGGTATAAAAATATAATCTACAATTATAATTATCCCGATCTTAAAAATATTTGGTTCTTGCTTTACGCAAAAATTATCGGGTATAAAATTATTTTTGATATCATTGAGGATAACCGTTTTGAAGCGCATGTTGGTTTTAAGAATAAACTAAGGCTTAAAACGTCTTTATTCTTATTTAAAATATCAAGGTATTTTGCTAATGGGTATGTTGCAATTTCCGATCACCTGTATAAAAGAGTGCAGGTGGTGGGTGGACAAAAAATTCCGGTTCATTTAATTCCTATTACTGTAAACTTAAATTATTTTAATGATATCAATTATACACCCAACAGCAGTAATTTAAAAATATTTTATGGTGGATCGTTTGGCGAAAAAGACGGACTGCCGTATTTGATAGAGGCATTTGAACAGGTAAGTAAAAGCGATGTTACCCTGCAATTAATTTTAACCGGAGCCGGTATTAAACCAGATATAGAAAAATTGCAAACTAAAATTGCCGGGTCGTTAAATAAAGACAGGATAATTTTTAAAGGATTTTTAAGCACCAGGGAATATTACGAGGTACTTAACAGTTGTGATATTTTTTGTATGACGAGAATTAACTCGCCTTATGCCAATGCAGGTTTTCCTTTTAAGTTGGGCGAATTTTTAGCATCAGGCAAAGCAGTTATTGCTACCAAAGTAGGTGATGTAACAAAATATTTGAGCCATAATGAAAATGCGTTGCTCATCAGTCCCAATTCGGTAAGTGATATAAGCGCTGCTTTGTTATCAATTATCAATCACCCCGAAAAAATTAAAATTTTAGGAGCCGCAGCCCGTAAAACTGCGGAAGATAATTTTGATTCGGAAGTGGTGAGCAAAAAACTATTAGGCATTTTTAAAACAGTTTAAAATTTAACCAGTAAAGGCATTGAACCGGAAGAAAAAATGAAAACTAGAAATATACTGATCATTGGGCCTTACCCGCCGCCTTACGGAGGGGTTAGTATACATATTAAAAGGTTGCAAATGCTGTTGGCTGGTAAATTTAAAGTGAGCAGTATTGACGAAGCAAGGATACAAAAAGAAAATATTTTCAATATCCGTTCGTTAAAGGTGTTCGGGTATTTAAAAAGAATGCTGCAGGCGGATATTGTTCATATACATAGCGGTTTGTTGTCTTTAAGGCTGGTGCATTTTATAGTAGCCTGTTTTTTTTTAAAAAAAAAGATCATCACCATACATGGGTATGAGCCGGGAAGAGGTATTATAGAGAGAACCTTAGACAGTATTATGCTGAGCAGCAGTAAAACCATTTTTGTAAGTAAAGAAATTGCTGACCGCTTTGGTATAAAAAAATATATCATTAAAGATGCTTTTTTGCCGCCCGATATCAATGCAGAAGAAAAGATACCGGAAACATTAACAGCATGGATAAACCAAAAACAGGCAAATGGGTTTACAATAGGTGTGGCTAATGCATGGCGCCTGGACAGTCATAATAACGAAGACCTGTACGGCCTTGATTTATGCATAATGGCTGCACAAAAAATTAAAAGCGCCGGCGTTAAAGCAGCGTTTGTTTTTGTGGTGTGCGAAGATACCGGGGTAATTAAAATTGCGCCTTATAAAAAAATGATAATCGATTTTGGCTTGCAGGATATATTTTATTTGTTTGAGCAGCCTTTATCGTTTGTGCAACTTATACAGCAATCGGATATTGTTATAAGACCAACTAATACTGATGGAGATGCACTTACGGTAAGAGAAGGGTTGTTTTTAGGAAAAGCTGTAATTGCATCGGATGTAGTGATGAGGCCGGAGGGAACAAAATTATTCAGTAACCGCAATGCTAATTCGCTTGCTGAAATGATAACAGCCGAAACAAACACAGTAAATAAAAACAACACTGTTGTAAATACAGTAATGAAGACGCAAAAAGATTATGAGGAATATTACAGCGAAGAAATTTATAACTAATAAAATTAAATTAAGTAAAGCAGTTTTAATAGCCGGGAGATAATGAAGCAATTGTTAACTTTTAATTTTCACGTGCATACCGGTCATTCATCGGATGGTTATAATTCGTTTGCTAAAATTTACCAGCATGCAAAAAAAAATAAAATTGATGTAATTGCCATTACCGATCATGATACCATCTCAGGTGCAACCGCTTTTTTAAAATGGTTACAGGCAAATAAAAAAAATGATCTGCAAATTATTGTTGGTGAAGAAGTGACCTGCACCGACGGTACTCATATCATTGGGTTGTTTTTAAAAAATCATGTGCAAACAAAAGTACCTTTGGATGTGGTACAAGAAATAAAAGCACAGCAAGCTTTTGTATATTTTCCGCACCCGGAGCGAAGAGACGGTATTTTAAATTCGGCGGATTATGAAGCGGTTTTGCCATTGGGAGATTTTTACGAATATTTTAATGCCAAGATAAGTAACGAGTTTAATGAAACTGCCGTAGCTAAACTTGCGGCATATACACATTTAAAACCATTGGGCGGCAGCGATGCACATTATAATTACGACATCCGCAAATGCATTTGTACTTTAGAACAAAATGGTGATTTGTTTGAAACGCTGAATAATTATAAAACCTCCGGCAGCATAAAAATAGAAGGAGTAAAAAGATGGGGCGCTAATAATTATTTGCCCGGTTATTATAAAATGAAAAAAAAATTAAACCTGCCGGTATTTATTAAAACGCTGGCAAAAAAAGCCTACCCGTTTTATAAAAATTATAAAGACAGTAAACAGCCCATTGTTTTTGAAACCATTTTAAATACGCTTAAACCTTAAAAAAACTTACTGCTGCTAAATAAAACTAACTACAGATGATAATATCTAAAAATAGTAAACTCAACTTGCTTTTTAAAGCCTACGGCTACTGGCTGTATAAAAGCAAACTGGCCAATACACAATACAACACACCCGAAAAATTTAAAGCTTTTCAATTAGAAGAAGTAAAAAAAACATTGTTAGCAGCGCAGGATGTTCCTTATTACAAAAATTTATTTCAGCAAATTGGTTTTAATCCGCAAACAGATTTTAAACAACTTTCGGATATTGAAAAAATACCGGTACTTACAAAAGATATTATACGGAAAGAATATAAAAATCTTATTAACCCAAAGTACAGTGGTATCGCCATTGAATATGCCACCAGTGGCAGCACCGGCGAACCGCAAAAAATGTTGTTAACCCCTTATATGGTAGCGATGGATAAGGCCATGATATTTCGCCACCACAGCTGGAGCACCAATAAAAAAAGACCTTTAATTTTTTCATTAAGGAGTTATGTTTTAAAAGAGGCCAACTCACCTTTGTTTAAATTTAATTATATCGAGAATACTTTTTATTTCTCTGCTTATAATTTAAACCACAGCAATGCGGCATATTATATACAGGAGTTAATAAAAATTAATCCTGATATACTGCGGGGTTATCCATCATCCATAAGTTTTTTGTGCGATTATTTAACTGCCGCCGATGTAAATAAACTTACCAACTTAAAAGGAATTTATACTTCATCAGAAACATTAAGCAGCGAAGAAAGAAATAAAATTGAAGCCCTGTTTGGAAAAAAATTATTTAACTGGTACGGCATGACGGAGCCTGCAATTATTATTAAAGAAGGCCCAACGCATGATGGCATGCATTTGTGTTTAGAATATGGTTACCCCGAATTTGGAGCTACAGAGAATGAGCAGGTAAAAAAATTAATTACTACTTCGTATTATAATGCGGTGATGCCTTTTATCAGGTACGATACTGGCGACCTGGTAGAAATTGCCGGCAATACTACTAATGGAACCGGTATAAATTTGCCGGTTGTAAAAACAGTAATGGGCCGCAAAGATGATTTTATAGTTGGACTAAATGGCGCCAAATTACCTTCTATAAATTTTTATACGCTCTTTAGAGAATTTACAAAAATTAAAGCTTTTCAAATTGTCCAATATTCCACGCTGGAAGTATTAGTATTAATTAGAACGATTGAAAAATTAACAGCTGCAGAAAATACTGCATTAAAAAAAGGGTTGGAATTGAGGATTGGAGAAGGCATCAATATTTCTGTAGAAGAAAGAGAAAAATTTTTTACCAATGCCGACGGAAAAACTTTGGTGGTGGTAAAAAAACCCGGCAGTTATAAACTGGCCAGTTACGATGCATATTCTTTGTCAACTCAAAAGGCCTGGGACAATTTCAGAAAAGATATTGTATCATATAAATTAGACTGGAACGAAGCGGATGAAGTTGCCAACCCCGATGTGCTGGAATTTATTAAGGGCCTGTATCAAAAAGATAATTTTTTAAAGTGGTATCCCGAAGCAGAGCATAAAATGCTGCTGGAAAAATTACGCACTTTTAATGAGCTTGATTCAACCAATAAAATTTTGCTGGCCCATGGTTCTGATAATGCGCTGCGGATGATTTTGCAGGTGTTTACCAATCAAAGTAAATGTATGGTGCTGTTGCCAACCTACGATAATTTCAGGGCGCAGGCCGAGTCGTTTGGCAATAACGTTATCGGTATAAAAATAAATGATTCATCCGAAGAAAGTATCAATACTATTGTTGGCGAAATCATCAGCATTCAACCAAGATTAATTTATATCACCAATCCTAATAATCCCATCGGCTATCAAATTGAAAACGGGGGATTAAGAAAAATATTAACGGCAGCAAAAGCCATCAGCTCACTGGTAATTGTTGATGAAGCCTATTACGAATTTTCAAGAGAAACTTCTTTACCCTTATTAAAGGAGTTTAGCAATTTACTTATTATAAGAACTTTTTCAAAAGCCTTTGGCCTGGCTGGCATTCGCCTGGGGTATTTACTGGCTAACGAAGAAATAGTGGAAGAGTTAAGAAAAGTATACAACCCCAAAGATGTTACCATGTTAAGTGCATCGGTTGGTGAGTACATGCTTAATAATTTTGACAAGATTGATAAATACGTGGATGAAGTAAACAGTAATAAAGAATTATTTTATGATTATTGTAAACAGCATAACATAAAATACTACCCGTCAAAAGCAAACTTTGTTAGTTTCGAAGTGGATAGTGTTGAAAGTTATATCAAATTTATGGGCGACCATAAAGTTTACCTGCGTGACAGGAAAAGTTATTTCAACGGCGAGTTTGTAAGAATTACCATTGGCGCCAGCGAATCTTTTAATACATTTTTAAATGCGGATAAAATGTACCGCAACAAGTAGAAAGTATTGTATAAAATAAGTGAACTCATTTTTTAAGCATAACATGAAAACCTTTTCGCAGTTAAAGAAAAATTTAAAGAACGATTTTAGTAATTTAAAAATTATTAAGGTTGCTGTGTTGGGTGATACTGCCACACAATTTTTAATTCAGGCATTACGGAGTGCAGGCTATGATGAAGGTTTTAATTTACAAATTTGGGAGGCAGATTTTAACCAGATAGAAAGACAGGTGTTTGATCCTTCTTCGGAGTTGTATGAATTTAAACCAGAACTGGTAATTGTTTTTCACTCCACTCATAAATTACTGGGTAAGTATAACAAACTAAAACCCGAAGCGTATAGTAGTTTAGCCAGCAGCCAAATTGAGTTAATAGAAAATGTTTGCAATACCATTAATGCAAATCTTAACACTAAAATAATTTATTATAATTATCCCGAAATTGATGATGCAGTTTTTGGTAATTATGCCAGCAAGGCAGCGTCATCATTTTTATTTCAGTTGCGTAAACTTAATTACGAGTTGATGCTGGTGGCAACACGCCATCCCAATTTTTACATCACCGATCTTGCAGTTATTCAAAACATGGTGGGTAAACCTGCTTTTTTTCAACCCTCTACTTATATCAATACGGAAATGGTTTTTAGTATTGATGTGTTGCCAGAAATAGCAGTAAGAACCATTGCAGTAATTGCTGCATTAAACGGAAAGTTTAAAAAATGTGTAATTCTGGATTTGGATAATACAACATGGGGTGGAATAATTGGCGATGATGGTTTAGAAAATATTCAACTGGGTACTTTAGGTATAGGCAAAGCGTTTACTGAATTTCAATACTGGATAAAAAAATTAAAAAACCGCGGTATTATATTAGCGGTGTGCAGTAAAAATACAGCGTCTGTTGCAAAAGAACCTTTTGAAAAACATCCCGACATGGTGTTGCGGTTGGATGATATTGCTGTTTTTATTGCCAACTGGGAAAATAAGGCTGATAACATACGGCAGATACAAAGCATTTTAAATATTGGATTTGATTCCATGGTTTTTTTAGATGATAATCCTTTTGAAAGAAATATGGTAAGAGAAAATATTCCGGGTATTACAGTACCGGAATTGCCTGAAGATCCTGCAGAATATCTTGAATATTTATACGCTTTAAATCTTTTTGATACCACCACTTTTTCAAACGAAGATGCAGAAAGAACCAAACAATATCAGGTAGAAGCCCAGCGTACCGTATTGCAAAAAAACTTTACTAACGAAGATGATTTTTTAAAAAGCCTGGATATGCTTTCGCTGGTAGCGCCGTTTAATAAATTTAATACGCCAAGAGTTGCACAGTTATCGCAACGCAGTAACCAATTTAATTTGCGTACAGTGCGGTACACCGAAGCAGATATAGAAATCCTCGCTGCCTCAAAGGATTATTATACATTCACTTTTGACCTGGCTGATAAATTTGGTAACAACGGTTTAATCGCCGTTATCATTTTAAAAAAAGAAAGTGCCACCACTTTATTTATTGATACCTGGTTTATGAGTTGCCGGGTTTTAAAAAGAGGGATGGAAAATTTTACTTTAAATACCCTTGCAAATTTTGCTAAAAAACATGGTTTTACTTTTTTAAAAGGAGCATATATTCCCACTGCAAAAAACGATATGGTAAAAGATCATTACCAAAAATTAGGCTTTACAGAAAAAGAAGATTTTTGGTTGCTGGATGCTGCAGCTTATGAGAACAAAAAATGTTACATCAATAACAAATAAAAAATTATGGAAAGAAACGAAGTATTAAACCAGCTGAACAATATTTATAATGATATACTGGATGCAGAAGGCATTGCTTTAACAGATGCAACTACTGCCGACCAGGTTGATGGATGGGATTCACTTACTCATATTGAACTGGTAGTAGCAATTGAAAAACATTTTAAATGCCGTTTTTCTTCTAAAGAAATACAAAGCTGGAACAATGTTGGCGAAATGGTAGATTCTATTTTAAGTAAATCATAAATTAAAAAAGTAGTATTAAGCACACTTATGATTTTTAACTCTATACCTTTTGCAGTTTTTTTTGCAATATTTTTTATGTTATACTGGATGGTTTTTAACAAAAACCTCCGGCTTCAAAATTTATTGATACTTGCAGGCAGTTATTTTTTTTATGGCTGGTGGAACTGGCGTTTTCTTTCGCTTTTAATAGTAAGTTCTTTATTAAATTTTTACTTGGGCATTTGGATTGCAAAAACTGAAAATGAAAAGAAACGAAAGCTCCTGCTGTATATTGGCATACTGCAAGGGTTGGCGGGGCTCATCTTTTTTAAATACTATAATTTTTTTATTACTTCTTTTGCAGAAGCATTTAGTGTTTTTAATATGCAGGTAAATGTAACTACACTGCAACTTATTTTGCCATTGGGTATTAGTTTTTACACCTTTCGTACAATAAGTTATTTATTAGACGTTGATAAAAATAAAATAAAACCCACAACAGACTGGGTGGTGTTTTTTTCGTTTGTAAGTTTTTTTCCGGGTTTAATTTCGGGCCCCATTGATAAAGCAAAACTGCTTATACCGCAACTTGAAAAAATAAGAGTTTTTAATAACGCACAGGTAACTGATGGCATGCGGCAAATACTCTGGGGCTTATTTAAAAAAATTGTAGTAGCCGATAACTGTGCAGATATTGCCAATCAAATTTTTGACAACTATCTTAATTTGCCGGCAAGCTCTCTTTTACTGGGCGCATTATTTTATACTTTACAACTCTATGCCGATTTTTCCGGTTATTCGGATATGGCATTAGGCTTTGCCCGGTTACTGGGTTTTAACATTACTAAAAATTTCAACTTTCCTTTTTTTGCACAAAATATCGCCGATTACTGGCGGCGCTGGCACATGTCTTTAACCGCATGGCTTACCGAATATGTGTTTACTCCTTTAAGTATTAAGTTTCGTGACTACGGCAAAACCGGTTTGGCAATGGCCATCATTATTAATTTTACTATTTGCGGTATATGGCATGGCGCTAACTGGACGTATATTTTGTTTGGCTTTTTACATGGCTGCTATTTTATTCCTTTAATTATTAAAGGCACCATGAATAAGAAAGTAAAAAAAGAAAAAATTACTATGCTGCCTTCTTTAAAGGAGTTGCGTAATATACTGGCCACATTTATTTTAGTAATGCTTACCAATATTGTTTTCCGGGCCGATAGTATTGCACATGCAGCAGATTATTTTAAGCATATTTTTTCAATGTCTGTATTTTCTTATCCATTATTTACCAACCGTATCAGTGCTTTAACTGCTTTAGTGTTTTCCGTAATTATGTTATTGGTAGAATGGCTGCAAAGAGATAAAGAACATGCGTTACAGTTTAACGAAATTAAAATAGTACCGTGGTTTCGTTGGGGTATTTATTATGTTATTGGCCTTATAATATTATGGTTTGGTGGCACGCAGGATACTTTTATTTATTTTCAGTTTTAATTTTTATTTTAACCATGCAATATTTTTTAAAACGATTTTTAATTTTTTGTATTCCGGTTGTACTTTACGTGGTGCTGGTTATAATTATTGATCCATATAATTATTTTAGCTTTTCAAAAGAAGTGGTGAACGATGAGACAAAAAAAAGTATTTCAAATAAAATAAGTAATCCGTTGTATCAACTGGTAGGCTTTGCAAAAAATCCTTCGCCTTATGTGCTTTTAGGATCTTCGCAAACAGGCCTGCTAACGGCAGCAACTATAAAAGAATATACCGGTAAAGATTTTCAAAATATGTCCTATGGCGGCGGCACACTTCCAGAGTTGATGGCAACTTTTTGGGAAGTGGATAAACAAACAACTTTAAAAGAAGTTTACATTGGTATAAGTTTTATAGACTTCAACGGCTCACAATACCGAAACCGCATTCCGGAAGCTTTAAAAATTAAAGCCAATTTTTTAAGTTATGTATTTTCAAAATCCGCATTAGAATCTACGTTCCTGATTCTCAAATCTCAAATTTTAAACAGTAAAGTAACTATTGGTAAGCCAGATATGTCGGAAGAGGCATTCTGGAAATTTCAATTAGATGTTACAGCCACCCGGTTTTATAAAACGCACTCGTACCCGGTGAATTATTACAAATCGTTAAAAAAAATTGCGGAATATTGCAAAGCTAAAAATATAAAACTGGTTTTCTTTATTCCTCCCAGCCATGTAGATCTTCAAAATAAAGTAGTGGAATTTAATTTACAAAAAGAAGAAGATCAGTTTAAAGACGACTTAAAAAAACTGGCTGATGTGTACGATTTTAATTATGATAATACAATAACAAATGAAAGATCCAATTTTTCTGATCCGTTTCATATTTTAAATCAAACATCCAGGCTTGTTATTGAAGAATTATTTACTGGTAAAACAAATATTGCCCGTGTTTTAAAAAATACAGATCCGCAGGCACTTAAGCAGTAGGCAGGTATAACAGGTTTGCCTATTTATGAGGTTTTAACGAATACTATTTAATGTAAATAAACGTTACAAGGGATTAAAATTTAAAGACAAAAAGTAAACAGAGATATTTTTTTAAAAAAATTATAATGCAGCAATTAATACAAAATTTTAAAACCGGTGAATTATATGTCGATGAAGTGCCGATGCCTGCAATTTCCAGCGGGATGGTATTGGTAGAAAATGAATATTCACTTATAAGCGCCGGTACAGAACGTGGCACTGTAAAAGTAGCTAAGGCAAGCTTATTGGGCAAAGCAAAACAGCGCCCCGATTTGGTGGCACAGGTTTTACAAAACATACGCAAAGAAGGGTTGGCTGCAACTATTAATAAAGTAAAAACCAAGTTAGATTCTTTAAAAGCATTGGGCTACAGTACTGCCGGTACGGTAATAGCCTCAATGGATACCAACAGTGTTTATAAAACCGGCGACAGGGTTGCCTGTGCCGGACAAGATTACGCATCGCATGCCGAAATTGTGGCCATACCACAAAACCTGGTGGCAAAAATTCCGGATAATGTTACTGCCGAAGAAGCCGCCTTTACCACATTAGGTGCTATTGCATTGCAGGGTGTAAGGCAGGCCGAACCAAAATTGGGCGAAAAAATTTGTGTTATTGGCCTTGGCCTTTTAGGACAAATTACCTGCCAGCTGTTAAAAGCAAATGGTTGTGCAGTTTTTGGTATCGATCTTAACCCTGGCTTAATAAAATTAGCCAATAATACCGGCGCTGCCGATAAAGCTTTGCAAAGAAGCGATGCCAATTTGATAAGTGTGTGTGCTGATTTTACAAATGGTTATGGTTTTGATGCGATAATAATTACAGCAGCGGCACCATCAAACGATCCGATAGAATTATCGGCAGAAATTGCAAGAAAAAAAGGAAAGATAATTGTAGTGGGTGCGGTTAAAATGGATATACCAAGGGATCCGCATTTTTTTAGAAAGGAATTGGACCTGCGCATGTCCTGTTCGTACGGGCCGGGGCGTTATGATGTAGATTATGAAGAAAGCGGAAACGATTATCCGTTTGCCTATGTAAGATGGACAGAGCAGCGCAACATGGAAGCTTTTTTACAATTGCTGTCCAGTAAAGCAATAAATATTAAACCATTAATAACCCACGTTTTTAATATTGCCGATGCCGAAAAAGCTTACGATATTGTTTTAGGAAAAACGCCTGAACCGCATATTGGCATCTTATTAAAATATGCCGAAAGCAAAATAAAAAGAGCCACTGTTGTAGCAGTAAAGAACGATGCCATAAAAAATATTAACACTGGTTTTATAGGTGCAGGAAGTTTTGCGCAAAGTTATTTAATACCAAATGTAAAAGCTTTTGGCGCTTCGCTTGATGGTGTGGTAACTTCAAAAGGTATTACCTCAAAAAATGTTGCCGATAAATTTAAATTTAATTTTTGTTCTACAGAAGCAGCAGATTTGCTTACCAAACAAAACATCAACACTATTTTTATTGCAACTCCCCATTCCACACATGCCGATTTTGTAATAAAAAGTTTAACTGCAGGCAAAGCCGTATTTGTTGAAAAACCATTGGCATTAAATATCGACCAGCTAAATAATGTAATTGCTAATAAAGCAAAATGCCATCAGCCTTTAATGGTTGGTTTTAACAGGCGCTTTGCGCCAATAAGCGTGGCAATAAAAAAAGAATTCAGCAGTGTAACAGAACCATTGGTGGTAAACATTAGGGTTAATGCAGGTTTAATACCTAAAGAACACTGGACGCAGCAACCGGAAATTGGTGGGGGCAGAATTGTTGGCGAAGTGTGCCACTTTATTGATCTGATGCAGTATTTTACCAATGCCGAGCCGGTAAAAGTTTTTGCAGAATCGGTAAGTACTGCTAATGATAAAATTACTCCGGAAGATAATATTGCGATTGTTGTAAAATTTAATAATGGTTCCATTGGCAATCTTACTTATTTAGCCAATGGCGATAAATCGATGCCCAAAGAATTGATTGAAGTTTTTGGTGCAGGAAATATTGGTGTGATAAATGATTTTAGAGAAGGGGCTTTTTATAAAGGCAATAAAATAACCAAATTAAAATCGTCGGGTAAAGGGCATAAGGAAGAAGTGGATGCTTTTTTAAACGCCGTTAACAAGGGTGCCGAAAGTCCTATCAGTTTCCGCTCGGTTTGTCTTACAACACTAACAACATTTAAAATTTTAGACAGCTTGTATACAGGCAACTCACAGGAAATATATTTAGATGCTTAAAGAAATTATTGCTTCATTTAACCAGCTTAAAGATTATTGTGAGCAGGAAGCATTTAAAGGTTACGATCCTTACGATGGGTTGAACAGTAAATTGTTCAGGGCAATACCGGTGGTTTCAAAAAGCCGTTATGCCCGCTTGTTATGGATACAAACATTTAAAAGGTCGCCAGTTAATTTGCGTGCAATTACAGGCGTAAAAAAAGAATACAATCCTAAAGCACTGGGTTTATTTTTATCGGGCTATTGTAATTTATACCACACAAAACCTGACCCAAAATATTTAGATAAAATTTATTTTTTTGCAGCAAGGCTTTTAGAATTACAGAATACAAAATGGAGCGGTGCCTGTTGGGGTTATAATTTCGATTGGCAGGCAAGGGCATTTTTTCAACCCAAAAATACACCAACAGTGGTGGCATCTGTTTTTATTGCCAGTGCTTTTTTAGATGCGTATGAAATTACAAAGGATGAAGCATTGCTAAAAACTGCCAGAAGCACCTGTAATTTTATTTTAAAAGATTTAAACAGAACGGCAGATGCTAAAGGTAATTTTGCTTTTTCGTATTCGCCGTTAGATAACAGTGTTGTTTTTAATGCGTCGTTATTAGGCAGCAGGTTGTTAGCAAGGGTGTATGGTTTTACCAAAGAAAAACTGTTGATAGCGGAAGCAAAAAAATCTGTGGAGTTTTGTTGCAGCTTTCAAAAACAAGATGGCTCCTGGGGTTATGGCACTTTACCTTTTCACCAATGGATAGATAATTTTCATACAGGCTACAATTTGGAATGCATAGCAGACTATATGAAATATTCAGGTGATGAATCTTATAAAAATAATGTAGCAACAGGATTTGAATATTACATCAACACTTTTTTTACCGGAGAAGGTATTGCCAAATATTACAGCAATGCAGTATATCCAATAGATATACATGCCCCGGCACAAATGATAATAACATTGGCAAAACTGGATAAATTTAAAGAGTATAAAAATATTGCTGATAAAGTATTGGGCTGGACGATAAAAAATATGCAGTCGCCGCAGGGCTATTTTTATTACCAGGTAAATAAATATTTTTCTTCTAAAATATCCTATATGCGCTGGGCGCAGGCATGGATGTTTTATGCTTTAACCACTTATATAAAATCTGAAAGCTGTGAGCAGAATTAATATTTGTAACATACCGGTTGATGCACTTACCATGCAGCAAACTATTGGTTTAATTGATAAAGCCATTGAAGAGCAGCGTCCTGTTCATCATGTAGTAATTAACGCTGCAAAAGTAGTAAACGCACAAAAAGATGCGGCATTAAAAGAATCGATTGTTAGTTGCGATATTATTAATGCAGACGGGCAGGCCATTGTATGGGCAGCAAGATTGTTAAACAGCCCACTGCCTGAAAGAGTTGCCGGTATTGATGTAATGCAAAACCTGGTAAAACTTGCAGCCGAAAAAAATTACAAGATATTTTTTTTAGGCGCTAAAGAAGAAGTAGTGAAAGAAGTAGTGAACGTGTATACAAATATGTACAGCAGCAATATTATTGCAGGCTACCGCAATGGCTATTTTACTAAAGATGATGAAGCGGTAATTGCCAAACAAATTGCAGATAGCGGCGCCAGCATTTTGTTTGTTGCCATGAGCTCGCCAAAAAAAGAAATATTTTTAAACAGTTATAAGCACCTCATCAGCATGCCTTTTATTATGGGAGTTGGCGGAAGTTTTGATGTAGTATCGGGCCTGGTAAAAAGGGCGCCGGTATGGATGCAGGAATGGGGGCTGGAGTGGTTTTACCGGGTAATGCAGGAGCCGCGGCGCATGTGGAAACGTTACCTGTTTGGCAACAGCGAATTTATATATATTGTTTTAAAAGAAAAATGGAAACAAACATTTAAAAAGAAATAATTAGTTTATTAATACGTTAAATGAAAACTTCATTTAACCCCTTTTAAACCTAAACCATTGCAATGAATGTTACTTTAATTGCCGGTGCCCGGCCAAATTTTATGAAAATTGCTCCAATTATTAAAGCAATTAAACAGGCGCAGGCAGCTGGTAAAAAAATTAATTACCGCCTGGTACATACGGGCCAGCACTACGATAAAAAAATGAGTGCCGATTTTTTTGAGCAGCTCGGCATTCCGGAACCTGATATTAATTTAGAATGCGGTGGCGGAACGCAGGCCGAGCAAACCGCAGCCATAATGGTAAAATTTGAGCAGGAATTAATAGCTAACCGACCAGATCTTGTTTTAGTTGTTGGCGATGTTACCTCTACAATGGCCTGCACTATTACTGCAAAAAAATTGTGTGTGGATGCAGCGCATGTAGAAGCAGGCATCAGGAGTGGGGATATGACCATGCCGGAAGAAATTAACCGCATTGTTACCGATTCGCTTTGCGATTATTTTTTTACCACCACCGAGCAGGCCAACAACCAATTGAAAAAAAATGGGGTAACAGATAACCGTATTTTTTTTGTGGGCAATACCATGATTGACACGCTTTTTCAAAACATAGAAAGAATACAGCAACCGCAGTTTTGGGCAGCGCATCAGTTACAGGAAGGGCAATATTTTTTAGTTACCCTTCACCGGCCATCAAATGTGGATGATCCGCAAAAACTGGCCGCCATTATTGCTGCTATTGAAGATGCTGCCATGGGGGTGCCCATTATTTTTCCGGTGCACCCACGTACCCGGCAAATAATAGATAAATTTAAAATTAACGATAAGGGGATTATCATGATTGATCCGCAGGGTTACCTGGAATTTATGTACTTGGTAAAAAATGCCAAAGGAATAATTACAGATTCTGGAGGAATAACAGAAGAAGCAACGGTTTTACACGTACCTTGTTTAACATTACGCAATTCCACTGAAAGGCCCGAAACCGTTACTATAGGTACCAATGAATTAATAGGCGACGAAATCCATAGACTAAAACCATCCTTAAAAAAAATTATGGATGGAGAATGGAAAAAAGGGCAGATCCCTCCTTTTTGGGATGGCCACACTTCTGAAAGAATTATAGATTGTTTAATTAAAATTTACGGAGAAAAATAAATACACTGTAAAGGATGATAAACCTCATCACTGTGATGTATGCAGCAGTAAAAAAAATCTCTTAAAAAATAAAAAGTATTTACCAAAATGAACCGGCAGTTTGAACGATACCTGCAGATGACGCAAATAATCCTGGATTTATTTGTATTAAATTTTGCCTACTTTTTTTGTAAAATAGTTTTTACAGAAAGTATACCGGCAAATACATGGATGGTATATTTTCAATACTGGGTAATATCTATTGCACTCTGGATGTTACTTTCATTTTTTTTAAGAACATATGCCGGTAAAGTAATTTTAATATTCGAGCACTTTACAAAGCGAACCACACAAGTATATTTGATATGGATCATCTGCATGCTATTTTATCTTTTCTTTTCCCGTGAGTTCCGCATCTCCAGGATATTTATTATTTCCACCATGATTACATTTGGGGCTGGGCTTTTAGTAAACCGGTTTTTATACCTTGGTATAAAAAAGTATTTTAAAAACAGCCATTACCTTATTAAAAAGGTTATTATACTGGGGTATAATGATACAGCAAAAAAATTGGCAAAATATTTTGAAGAGGACGGTATTAACACACAGTTACTGGGCTTTATTGAAGATGATGAAAATGTGCATGAGTTATCGCACTACCCTATAATTACAGATGTAAGTAAAGCGCTGCAGGTGGCTAAAGAATTTGATGTGGCCGAAATATTTTCAACTATAACCCCCGAGCAAAATAAAGATATTTACGAGTTGATGTACCAATCGGAAAAAGAATGCATTCGATTTAAAATTGTACCCAACCTTTCCGTATTTATAACAAGAGAAGTGCACATTGAATATTTTGGAGAGCTGCCCATACTTTCTTTACGCAGCGAACCTTTAGATGATGTGGGTAACAGGATAAAAAAACGCATGCTGGATATTGCAGTTAGTTTTTTAGTAATGGTGTTCATCCTTTCGTGGCTTACACCATTACTCGGGTTATTAATATTGCTGGAATCACGTGGCCCCATTTTTTTCTCACAATTGCGTACCGGTAAAAATAAAAAACCGTTTTACTGTTTTAAGTTTCGCAGTATGCGCATGAATAAAGATGCCGATTTAAAACAGGCTACAACAAACGACAGCCGGGTTACAGTTATGGGCAAATTTATCCGCAGAACAAGCCTTGATGAATTTCCACAATTTTGGAATGTATTTAAAGGAAATATGAGTTTGGTGGGCCCACGGCCGCATATGTTAAAGCACACCACCGATTATTCTAAAATTGTAGATGAATATATGATACGCCAATTTTTAAAACCCGGCATTACCGGTTGGGCACAGGTAAATGGTTACCGTGGCGAAATTACCAACCCGGAGCAAATTCAAATGCGGGTAAACAAAGATTTATGGTATTTAGAAAACTGGTCGTTGTGGCTGGATATTCAAATTTTATTCTTAACAGTGTACCAGGTTTTTAAAGGGGATAAAAATGCATTTTAAATGCGCCAACATCTTTTAACAAAGAAATTAATAAACTAAAAATAATAATTTAATTATGAAGGTTTTAATTACAGGCGTTGCCGGATTCATTGGCTCCAACCTTGCAAAAAAATTACTGGAAAAAGGCC
This sequence comes from Ferruginibacter sp., assembly GCA_043756235.1. Lineage (GTDB taxonomy): Bacteria > Bacteroidota > Bacteroidia > Chitinophagales > Chitinophagaceae > Ferruginibacter. Next base: position 70,490 of record JAYURK010000148.1, read on the forward strand.
ATGCCGTAATTGGTATCGATAATCTTAATTATGGATTTTTAAGAAATATAGACCCCATAAAAGATAACAAAAATTTTGAGTTTATAAGTGGCGATATTGCCAATCCTTTAATGCTTAAAGATGTAAAGGCAGATATTATTGTTCACCTGGCCTCACAAAAAATTCCGCGGTATACCAATGCATTAAGAACATTGGAAGAAAATTACCTGATGCTGCGTAATGTTGTGCATAAATGTATACTCGATAAATCAAAAATTCTTTTTGCCTCTACCTCGGATGTGTATGGTAAAAATCCCAACATCCCTTTTGCCGAAACCAGCGACCTTGTGATGGGGCCAACCACGGTAAAAAGATGGGCTTATGCTTTATCAAAAATGTATGGCGAGCAGTACATTATTGCCAACCACGATGAATATGGATTGAAGTATACCATCACCCGTTTTTTTGGATCGTATGGCATCAATCAAAACCTAACGTGGTGGGGTGGCCCACAATCTGTTTTTATAGAAAAGGCTTTTAAAAACGAAACTATCGATATACATGGCGATGGTTCTCAAACAAGAACATTTACTTATGTAGATGATACCGTTAATGCTTTGGTAGCCTGCATTGAAAATGATAAAAGCGATAATCAAATTTTTAATACCGGCCCCAAAGATGATGCAGAAATAACTATTAAAGACCTGGCCATATTAATATGGAAACTGGTTAATGGAAAAGATGCAGAACCTAAATTAAATTATATTCCATACAGCACTTTTGGAAATTACGAAGATGTAATGCGCAGGGTGCCCGACATTACAAAACTTTGTACAACGCTTAACTTTAAACCCGAATGGGATTTACAGGAAGGGTTGAAAAAAACAATCGATTGGCAAAAGCAATTTATTATTTAACTGTACTAACTGCAAATAAAACTGATGCAAAAAGAAACCTGTGGAATTGTTGGTGGTGGTATAATGGGCATGACGCTGGCACTTCGGCTTTCGCAGCAGGGTAAAAAAGTTACTTTGTTTGAAGCTGCGCCAGAGTTGGGAGGCCTTGCAAGTTCGTGGCAAATGGATGGGGTGGAGTGGGATAAATTTTATCATGTAATACTGTTGTCTGATTTTTATACCAGGAATGTTTTAAAAGAAATTGGCCTGGATGATAAAATTGAATGGGTAGAAACCAAAACAGGTTTTTACATGAATGGAAAATTGTACTCAATGTCTGATACCATAGAGTTTTTAAAATTTCCTACCCTTAATTTAATTGATAAATTTCGTTTGGGCCTTACCATTTTAGTAGCGTCCAAAATAAAAAATTGGAAAAAGCTGGAAAAAATTCCGGTTACAGCATGGTTGCAAAAATGGTCGGGCACTAACACCTTTAATAAAATTTGGCTGCCCTTGCTGCGGGCAAAGTTGGGCGACAGCTATACCAAAACTTCGGCAGTTTTTATTTGGGCAACCATACAACGTTTGTATGGCGCCAGGCGCAGCGGTTTAAAAAAAGAAATGTTTGGCTATGTGCCCGGAGGCTATAAAAAAATAATTATAGCACTTAAACAAAAATTAATAGAACAGGGCGTACAAATAAAAACCGGTTATGTGGCAAAAGAAATAAAAGCAGCCGCAGGTAAAGCCCAGGTACATTTTGTTGATGGCCTGACAGAGGAATTTGACACAGTTGTTTCAACCCTGCCTTCGGGCCTTTCTGCAAAATTATGCAACACACTTACTGATGCTGAAAAACAAACATTGAATAATATTGAATACCTGGGTGTTATTTGCGTGGCAGTTTTACTGGATAAGCCCATCAGTAATTTTTATGTTACCAATATTACGGATGAGTGGGTACCCTTTACCGGTGTAATAGAAATGAGCGCATTGGTAGATAAAAAATATTTTAACAATAACCATTTAATTTATCTGCCTAAATATGTAAGCCCCACCGACCCATTGTTTAATAATTCGGACGAGGAGATAAAAAAATTCTATATTACCAATTTTAAAAAAATGTATCCCTGGTTAGCTGAAGAGAATTTTAAATTTGTGGGAGTGGCAAGGGCACGCCATGTTATAACCGTACTCACTAAAGACTATTCAAAAAAATTACCCGGTATAAAAACATCCATTCCCAATGTGTATATTATTAACACCTCGTACATTCAGGATGGTACTTTAAATGTAAATGAAACTATAAAAGTGGCCGAATTAAAACTAAAAGAAATAACAGGATAACCATGGCAAAGAAAAAAATGCTGGCGAGTATCTCACTGGATCTGGACGACCAATGGTCGTACATGAAAGTGCATGGTGATGAAGGGTGGGAAAATTTTCCCTCTTATCTTGATATTGTGGTGCCGATATTTTTAGATGTTTTTGATAAGCTGGATATAAAAATTACTTTTTTTGTTGTAGGCCAGGATGCAGCGATTGAAAAAAATCACCAAATTTTACAAAGTATTATTGAGCGTGGGCACGAGATTGGTAATCATTCCTTTCATCACGAAAGCTGGTTAAAAACCTACAGCAAACAAAAAATTGAAGCAGAAATTGAAATGGCAGAAGAGGCCATAGTAAAAGCAACTGGTGTAAGAACAAATATGTTTCGTGGCCCGGGGTTTAGCTGGAGTAATAATTTACTTGAAGTGTTACAAAAAAGAAATTATCTTTTTGATGCCTCCACTTTACCAACATATATTTCGCCTTTAATGCGCCGGTATTATTTTGCCAAATCAAAATTAACTAAAGAGCAAAAAGAAAGCCGCAAAGAATTATTCGGGTCTTTTAAAGAAGGCTTTTATCCGCTAAAACCTTATCTGTGGAAATTTGAAAATCAAAAGAAATTATTGGAAATTCCGGTAACTACCATGCCGTTTTTTAAACTGCCTTTTCACCAAAGTTATTTGTTATACATCAGCGGTGTTTCAAAAGCATTAATGAAAGTGTATTTAAATTTTGCCATTTTTATGTGCAAGCTCACTAAAACGCCGCCCAGTTATTTATTGCATCCGCTTGATTTAATTGGCGGCGATGATGTGCCGCAGCTTTCTTTTTTTCCGGGCATGAATATAAAAAGCGAAAAAAAACTGGAAGTATTTGAAACAGCTATAACCATCCTTAAAAAAAATTTTGAATTGTTGCCCATGTCGGCTTTTTCAAAAAATTTTACCACCAATCTTAAAGAGATTTCCCCGCAATCTAATTAGTACACCATGAAAATATTTTCTATTGTAGGTGCCAGGCCGCAGTTTATAAAACTGGCACCGCTATCTGCTGCATTTGCAAAAAGTTTACACCAGGAGTTTATTGTGCATACCGGGCAGCATTACGATTATGCCATGAGCGAAAAAATATTTATTGATTTGGGGATAAGAAAACCAGATATACATTTAGAAGTGGGGGCCGGCAACCAAACCGTACAAATTACCGAAATGATGCTTAAGCTGGAAGCAGCAATGCAAAAAGAAAATCCGGATATGGTTATTGTATTTGGCGATACTAACTCTACACTTGCCGGAGCATTAATTGCCGCAAAACTCATTATCCCCATTATACATATTGAAGCAGGTTTAAGAAGCTTTAACAGAAACATGCCCGAAGAACTGAACCGCATTGTTACCGATCATGTTTCCAAATATCTTTTTGCGCCTACGCAAACTGCTGTTGATAATCTTACTAAAGAAGGTTTGGGCAACAGTACTTTTTTTACCGGTGATATTATGGTGGACACAATACAAAACAGTATTCCTATTGCGCTTGAAAAATCAACGATATTGGCAGATTTAAAACTGGCCAATAATAGTTATAACCTGCTTACACTGCACCGAAATTATAACGTTGATGATAAAACAACACTTGAACACATACTGAATCAATTAGGAGCACTGCAGGAAAAAATAATCTTCCCTGTACATCCCCGAACTAAAAAGATGTTATCATCATCGGGTTACACACTGCCCAAAAACATACAATTAATTGAACCGCAGGGCTACCTGGATTTTATTGCGCTTGAATATGCGGCCAAAAGAATAATTACAGATTCGGGTGGTATTCAAAAAGAATCTTATATTCTTAAAAAAATTTGTATTACTTTGCGTTCGGAAACGGAGTGGGTGGAAACAGTTGAAGCAAAATGGAATTTACTGGTTAATCCTGCAGAGAAAAAAATTGCAGAAAAAATTCTGGCCTTTACGCCTTCAGGTAATCAGCCCGATATTTTTGGCGAAAAGGTAACCGAAAAAATGCTTTCAATAATCAACTCCCTATCAAACCAATAACTAACCAATTTCTCAATCTCCTGTACACCACTTAATCTCATCCTGTAAAGCAATACCTCCACGTAAAAATGATGCTAAGAATTTTTTAATTTTTTTTTGCATATTTTTTTTACAACCCGGAAAATAATACCAAGTTTTTAAAAAGAATTCACAGTTTCCCATAACCTAATTGTTGTGCAACAGGCACGGCTGGCAGTTTTGCCGGGTAAAACTTAAGTGAATTTAATAATAAACTTATTTTTTACTTTTTAACTCAGCAGCTTGAAGGACAATTACCAGATAAAATTAAAGAAAATAACCGGCCAGCCGGTTGATGCTGACGTGCCTTTAGTGGTAGATCTGGATCGTACTTTTATCCATACCGATTTGCTGTACGAAGCAATTATTGGCCTCATTAAAAAAAATCCGCTTTACATTTTTAATTTGTTTGCCTGGGCTTTAAAAGGCAAAGCGTTTTTGAAAAATAAAATATTTTCGCTGGTGCCGGTAAATGCAGAATTACTTCCTTATAACGCTTCATTGATTGATTTTTTAAAAGAAGAAGCCGCCACCGGCAGGCCTTTAGTAATGGCCACAGCAACACCTTTAAAAACTGCATTTAGCATAACTAAACGCTATCCTTTTTTTAGCCAGGTATTTGGGACCGAAAATAATATCAATTTAAAGGGAGAAGATAAATCGAAAATATTGATTGAGAAATTTGGTGAAGGCAACTTTGATTATGTGGGAGACTCCCGTGCCGACCTGGCGGTTTTTGCGCATTGCCGGAATGCTTATTTGGTTAATCCCTCCAAATGGTTGCAGCATAAAACCAGCGCAGTTTCCAATCTTGCATTTGTATGGAATTTTGAAGCGAACTCTTTGAAGCAATATTTAAAAGCAATGCGCTTATACCAGTGGATTAAAAATTTACTCTTATTTGTACCCTTGCTTACAGCCCATGTATTTATTTCTTTTAATTTACTGTTACTTACACTAACCGCCTTCATCTCATTCAGCCTTGTTGCCTCTGCCGGATATTTAATCAATGATTTAATGGATATTAATGCTGACCGGGCACATCCCCGAAAGCGGTTCAGGCCTCTGGCCTCAGGAAAAATTTCTGTAAAAGGCGTGGTAGCACTTACTGGTATTCTTTTAGCAGCAGGAATATTATTTGCACTGCAGATAAGTTTTGTTTTTTTTATCATTTTATCAGGCTACTTTTTGCTTTCCATTGCGTACTCTTTGTTTCTTAAAAAAATTATTTTGTACGATGTTTTTATACTGGCTATTTTGTATTCCATAAGGGTGTTTGCAGGTGGCGCTGTTGCCGGCATTACTTTATCTTTTTGGTTAATTGCGTTTTCTGTTTTTATTTTTTTAAGCCTTGCCTTTGTAAAAAGATGTGCAGAATTAATACAGATTGGTACCGATACAAAATTAAAAATTATGGGGCGTGGGTATGTAGTTGATGATATCAGCCTGCTGCAGATAATGGGGGTTGGCTGTGGCTTTTTATCGGTAGTTGTATTTGCGCTCTATATCAATAGCCCGGATGTAATGCGGTTATATACCGACCCAAAAATTTTATGGGGTATCAGTTTTTTATTTTTGTTCTGGATTAGCCGGATGTGGCTGTATACCATAAGAGGTAAAATGACCGACGACCCCATTATTTTTGCACTTAAAGATATTACCAGCTATTTTATTTTTTTTCTGATTGCCTTGTTTATTGTATTAGCAAAGTGAGTAAATTTTAACCTTAAGCCTACCATGCAAACAGCTAAGATTATTTTATTGGGCCTGATACCCATATTGGCTTGCATGTGTTTTTATTTATCAGCTGTATCAACTGGTAAGTTTAAAAAAGTAATCGTAATTACTTCATGTTTATTATTATCCCTGGCAATTTACCGTTTTGTAAATCAAATTATTTTCAGCATACATACGCCACAAGTATGGGATTTTACCGCATTTTATCTTTGGGGTAAAACGGCAGTTAACGGGTACAATTTTTACAAACCCGAGAATTTAGACCTTGTTTTAGGTTCAATTAACCTGCATTTTGATAATTGGTATGGGTTTAAAGAAGAGATAGTAGATGTTGGGTTTTTATATCCACCGCCTACAATGTTATATTTTGCACCGTTGGGTTATTTCTCTTACAAAACAGCATTAATAATATGGACATTGATTAATGCAATGTTTGCAACAGGTTGCGTTTATTTAATTTATAAAATGTTTTTTTACCAGCATAAAGCAAAAGGGCTTATACTGGTGGCCACATTGCTGTTTTCATTTACTCCTGTTTTAATGACCATTGCATATGCCCAAACAAATTTTATTGCGCTTATGCTGCTGTTACTGCTAAAAAAATACGAGCACCAAAAAATTGCAGCACTTTTTTTAGTAATGGCTATATTTGTTAAACCTTATATGATAGTTTTTGTTTTTTACTTTATTATAAGAAAAAAATGGGCAACTATCTTTTATTTTCTAATAACCGCACTTGCAATTTCGGGAGTAACCATATTATTATTTGGTAATGAATGTTTTAAAAGTTATGTGTATGATAATGCTGTAAACAGGTTACCTCCTTCAGTTTATTATGAAAGTATTAATCAATCTTTGCATTCCGTTCTGCTCCGTTATCATTTAATATCTCTTGACAAGCCAATCGTGTATAAAATTATTTTTGTGGCAATTGGCGCCTTAACAGGAGTGTATGTGTTGAACTTATTAAAAAGAAAACTTTACGATTTTATTTTGCCGGTATTGTTGTTGGTCATTTTAATGATTTATCCGGGAACGCTAACTTATTACGGAGTTTTATTATTATTTATTATTTTTCAATTTTTTAATAATAAAAACCAGGTGTCGTTTCATCCGTATATAAATATTATATTGTTTGCGGCAGTGTATTATTTAATTCAGTTTAGCCTTTTTGGGGGTATCTGTTTTTTGATAACGATCATTATTTTAAAATCGGAAACAAATGTTTTTTCAAATAATTATTTACTAAAAAATTTTAATCATTATTGGCTTACAAGTCATACACAAAAAACTAACTATTAAATTATGCGCTTAACTATTCCTGACAGGAATTTATTGGTAAAAACAGGAGCAGTTGATTATTTTCACTGGAATTATAAGTTTCCCATAAAATATATTCAGCTTTACCGGTTTAAAAAAATTGTTCAACTTTTAGGTAAAAAAAAATATCCGGTGCTGCTTGAAGCCGGAACGGGCAGTGGTATTTTTATTCCTGAATTATCAAAACATTGCGATACCATATTTGCCTGCGATATTCATTCTAATTTTGAGAACATACATTTAATCTGCAGGCATTATGGGGTAACCAATTATAATGTAAGTACCCAAAGTATTGAACAAACTAATTTTGCAGCCGAACAATTTGATGCAGTGGTGGCTGTAAGTGTTTTAGAATTTGTACCCGATATACCCAAAGCGTTAAATGAAATTAAACGTATATTAAAACAAGATGGCGTTTTTATAACCATCTGCCCAATGGAAAGTAAACTCCTTGATTTTTTTCTTTCGCTGTACACTACAAAAACCCCTAAAGACGAGTTTGGTAATGCACGGCAAAAAGTAAGTACACTGCTGGAAGAAAATTTTGTGGTAGAAAAAAAAGGGTACATGATTCCATTGATAGGAAAATTATTTCCGGTGTACACCCATTATAAATTGAAAAAACCTTAACTGTATGATAACTGCCAAACCCTTTGTTAGTATTGTTGCACCATGCTATAACGAAGAGGCTATACTGGAAATTAATATTAATACCATTATTAATTACCTGCAAACAAAAAGTGAAAAATACAATTGGGAAATTGTAATTATTAACGATGGAAGCAAAGATAAAACCGGCGCAATCGCCAACGAGTTAGCAAAAAAAAATGAAGCGGTTAGAGCCATACATCACCCCACCAATTTAAATTTAGGTACTGCAATTAAAACTGGCTTTAATAACAGCCTGGGCGAAATTATTGTAATACTGGATATTGATTTAAGTTACTCCGAAAAATATATTGAAACCATGGTGGACACACTGATTGAAACCAGTGCTGATGTGGTAATGGCATCGCCGTATATGAAAGGTGGCAAAGTAATAGCAGTACCCTTTTTAAGAAGGGTAATGAGCAGTTGGGTAAACAGGTTTATGAGTTTTGCTGCACAGGATAAGTACCACACTTTTACCGGCATGGTAAGGGCATACCGAAAAGATTTTGTACAAACATTAAACCTTAAAACAAGGGATTACGAAATTAACCCTGAAATAATTTATAAGGGGATGATTTTAAGAGCAAAAATGGTAGAGATACCTGCCAACCTGGATTGGACAGAGCAAAATAAATTTGCTGATAAGCGCACCTCAAGCCTCAGGGTTTTCAGAAGTTTTTTTTCTGGATTGATGTCGGGCTTTATATTTAGGCCGTATATTTTTTTTATGGGTATAGGCGCTTTTTTAATGCTGTTATCTTTATACGAACTGGTATGGTTACTTTATGATACATTGGCCTACATGGCAAATGCTAAATCGGTTGCAGGCGAAAGTTCTTTTTCCACCAGCCTTGCAGTGCAGTTTCAAAAAAATCCTCAATCTTTTTTGGTAGGCGGAGTTACATTTATCATTGCTATTCAATTTTTAAGTCTTGGGTTTTTATCATTGCAGAGTAAAAGATATTTTGAAGAACTTTTTCACCTGGGCACATCATTGAAAATGCAAAACAAAAACAACCGGCCGGAGTAGGATGCTCCCTGGTTTTTGCAGTTAATTTTTTTAATTTAATCAGTTTAAATCCACCTTGTAATGAACAGGTTTAGTGCAAACTATAAAAGCGAATCTTTAAATAATACTATTTTCTATATTTTTTTACTGGTATATGCTGTTGTTTTATTTTATTTATGTAAAACATTAAATATTTGGGTTGATGAAACTTATACCCTTGATACCACTTCAAGAAATTTACTAGAGGTTATAACACAATCATATAATTTTGAAGGACAGCCACCGGTATATTTCCTCCTGCTTTCAATATGGCGTAAAGTAAACTCCTCGGTTTTTTTTGCAAGATTATTTTCAGTTATTTTTATTGCGTTAGCAGCATTTGTATTTTATAAAGTGGTTGAATTAGTTTCTAAAACAGCCAGTGCAAAATGGATGGTAGTATTATTTTTATTAAATCCATTTGCTGTTTGGGCCGCAATGGAAATCAGGCTCTATGCATTTCTGGTATTTTTGGCAATTGCAGCATTTTACTACCTTATACAATTTTATAAAACTTCCCAAAAGAAATATTTATGGTACCTAATTGGGCTAACGGTTGCCGGTATGTACACACAATATTTTTTTGCATTTCTTATTGCAGGTTTTGCAATGGTAATATTACTTTACCGCGGCTGGAAATTATTTTTCACTTTTTGTTTATATATGCTGCCGGCTTTGATAATTTTTTTACCCAGCATGTTTTTTGCATCTGAGCTTACCGAATATGTGCAAACGCAGGCAGGCCATTCTCTTTTAAACCAGGCTTACAGTGTAATACAATCAACACAAAATCTTTTATTATCACTGCAACTGATTCCCTCCCGGGTACTAAAATGGGGTATTAAAATTCCTTTTATTTTAATATTGTTATACAGCTATTATAAATTCAGCAAACTGAATAAAAAGCAAGCGCAACCCGATTTTAAAATCATTAACGCTGTATTAATAATAACGGGAGTTTTTATTTTATTAATCCTTTGTTTTTTTGGTATTACCAGGGTTGATTATCAATACCGCTATTTAACAATTATTTTTCCTTTATCCATCTTGATATTTTTAAACCTCAATGCTTTTACACTTATTATCCGGCAAATAATTTTTTGCTCAATTGCAGTGTATTACACAGTTGTTCTTGTTTTTACTTATGTCGTTCCTGTAAAAGAATACGACTATGAAAGGGTGGCAGGGTTTATACAGCAAATTGAAAAGAAAGGAGAGCCCGTACTGTTTTACCACAATACCATTTCTTTATCATTTAATTATTATTACAAAGGCAGCAATACCATATCGCCTTTACCCTATAAAGTAAAATTTGACAGTTCTATGTATGAAGGAATTATTACCGACAGCATTCAATTACAAAAAATATTGTTCAACGCAATAGGTGCTTCACCTTCTGCACTCATAGTTTCCAATTATACAGATGCTAAAAGTGTAAACAGCCCAGGGCAGCTAATGTTTAACAACTTCCTTAACGCTCATTATAAAATTTCGTTGGACACTTTGTATTTTGGCAGAAGTAAAAATCATTCTTTAAGAATAAGGCGTCTGGAAAAAAATGCAAATTAAAAACCCTGATTGTTTTTATACAACAGGGGTGATTCAATATTGCATAAAAAAAGGAACGATCATAAATCGTTCCTTTTTTTTATTTTTTTTATTATTGCTTCACCACTTTGAGCGTTAATTTTTCCAGACTGGTGAAACTAACTGTAACAAAATATATTCCTTTTGCAAAATTATTCATATTTATTTTTTCCCTTGTACTATAACCCCTGGTGATGATTTGTTTTTTGAAAACAACTTTTCCTTCTATGTTTGTAATGTTTAAAAGCAGGGTAGTATTGGGCGTGGTATTACTAATATCCAGTGTTGCAAAATCAATTACCGGGTTAGGGTAAATTTGCATCGTACTTTGCGAGGGTATTATCGCAGCTGCAATGGCTACGCCAACGGTATCTTTTCCTGTAGCACCCCTGTTATCAGTTACGGTAAGTTCAAACTTGTAACTGCCCTCTATAAGGTTATCTAAAACAGTGATAGCAGTATTTGTAGAGGTAAGTTTATCAACAGGTCCTGATATTTGTTTCCAGGTAAACCCAGTGACAATTCCGTCAACATCTGTACCGCTTCCGGAAAGGGTTACTCTGTTAGAAGGTAAAACCTGTGATTGGTCTGGCCCTGCGTTGGCTGTTGGAGCAATATTTTCCGGGTTTACAATAACCTGCATGGTATCTCTGCCAATGCCACCGCTGTTATCGGTAACTCTTAATTCAAATTGATATACTCCCGCAGTTAAACCAGTAACTGTAGTTACCGCTACATTGGAATTGTTGATAATGCCACTTGCCGGGCCTGCTATTCTTGTCCACTTAAAAGAAGCGATTGTTCCATCACTATCATTTCCCGTTCCGGATAAGTTTGCATTATTGGTGGGTAATGTTATGGATTGATTAAGGCCGGCATTTGCAACCGGGGCAATATTTGGCGCAAAAACAACTACCTGCATTGTATCTCTTCCTGTTGCTCCATTATTATCGGTAACCCTTAATTCAAATTTATAAATTCCTGCAATTAAACCAGTAACCGTAGTTGCAGCGGAATTTACATTAGTGATTGTTGCTGCCGAAGGTCCAGCAACTCTTGTCCAAACGTAACTTGCAATGGTGCCATCTGTGTCTGTTCCTGTACCTGAAAGATTTATAGTACTTACAGGTAAAGTTATGTTTTGATCAATTCCAGCATTTGCATTAGGTGCAACATTTGGAGCCGGGTTAACCACTACCTGCATGGTATCAGTATCGGTAGCACCGTTGTTATCAGTAACTCTTAATTCAAACTGGTATGTGCCCTGCACTAAAGCGGTAACTGTTGTTGCCGCAGCATTTGCGTTTGTAATATTTGCAGCAGGCCCGGCAACTTTAGTCCATAAATAAGTGGTGATAGTGCCATCCGGATCAGTACCTGAACCGATAAGATTTATGGTGCTAACAGGTAAAGTAATATTTTGATTA